>NZ_JAEKJV010000005.1:0-304691 GCF_017309175.1 Salipiger bermudensis
CCAACATCCCACACTGTGCTCCCCGATGACCTCGGGGGCATCATCCACATCAGTGTAAGGGGGTCATTTTTGGACGCCGATCACCCCGCTACGGGGTCAATTTTGCATGCCGGTTCACAGGCAGAGGAGACCGCCCCGGCTGCTAGGAAACCTGAAGGGAGAGAGACATGACGCGCAAGATTGACGCCCTCGTGATCGGCGCAGGCGTGGCGGGGCTGTACCAGCTTCACCAGCTTCGAGAGATGGGGATGGACGTGCACGGGGTCGAGGCGGGATCGGACCTCGGCGGCACGTGGTACTGGAACCGCTATCCCGGGGCCAAGTTCGACAGCGAGAGCTATATCTACCAGTACCTGTTCGACGAAAAGCTCTACAAGGACTGGACCTGTTCCGAACGCTTCCCGGCGCAGCCCGAGATCGAGCGCTGGATGCACTACGTTGCCGACCGGCTCGACCTGCGCAAGGATTTCACCTTCTCCGCGAGGGTGACGAAGGCGGATTTCAACGAGGACACCGGCCGCTGGAATGTCGCGACCGACACCGGCGAGACCTATGACACCCAGTTCCTTATCGGCTGCACCGGGATGCTCTCGGCACCGCTCACCGACCGCTTCAAGGGGCAGAACAGCTTCCGGGGCGAGATCGTTCATACCGGGCGATATCCGAAGGGCGGGCTTGATCTGGAAGGCAAGCGTGTCGGCGTCATCGGCATCGGCGCCACGGGGATCCAGGTGATCCAGACCATTGCGCCCATCGTCGGCTCGATGACGGTCTTCGTGCGCACCCCGCAATACGTGCTGCCGATGAAAAACCCGAAATACGGGCCTGACGAGGCCGCGGCCTACAAGGCGCGCTGGGACGAGCTGACGACCAACCTGCCGCACACCTTCACCGGCTTCGAATACGATTTCGAGCACAAATGGGCTGATTGCACGCCCGAGCAGCGCCGCGCGATCCTCGAGGAGATCCACGCTGACGGCTCGCTGAAGCTGTGGCTGGCGTCCTTCGCCGAGATGTTCTTCGACGAAGCGGTCTCGGAGGAGATCAGCCAGTTCGTCCGCGAGAAGATGGAGGCTCGGCTGAAGGATCCGAAGCTTATCGACATCCTCGTGCCAAAGCAGGGCGACTACGGGTTCGGCACCCACCGCGTGCCGCTGGAGACCAACTATCTCGAGGTCTACCTGCAGGACAACGTCACCGCCGTGTCGGTGAAAGAGAACCCCATCGCCGAAATCGTTCCCGAGGGCGTGAAGCTCGAGGACGGCACCGTGCACGCGCTTGACGTGATCATCATGGCGGTCGGCTTCGATGCGGGCTCCGGGGCTCTGAGCCGGATCGACATCACCGGCCGCGACGGTCTCAAGCTGAAGGACGAGTGGGGCAAGGAGATCCGCACCACGCTCGGACTGCAGAAATACGGCTTCCCCAACCTCTTCATGACAGGCGCGCCGCTCGCGCCGTCCGCCGCGCTTTGCAACATGACCACCTGCCTGCAGCAGCAGACCGAGTGGATCACCGACTGCATCAAGGCGATGCACGCGCAGGGGGCCACGGTGATCGAGCCCACCGCCGAGGGCGAGGAGGCCTGGGTGCAGCATCACGACGAGACGGCCAACGCGACGCTGATCGCGAAGACCAACAGCTGGTACACGGGCTCGAATGTGCCGGGCAAGCCGCGCCGGGTGCTGAGCTACACCGGCGGCGTCGGCACCTACCGGGCAAAATGCCAGGAGGCGGCGGACAAGGGCTACGAGGGCTTCGCCATGAGCAAGGCCCACGAGGTCGAAGCCGCCGAGTGAGCTACTGCGCCCGCCGTCGGAAAACGGCGGGCGTCTCTCCGAAGGCCGCCGAGAACATCCGTGTCAGGTGAGCCTGATCGGAAAAGCCGCAATCGGCGGCGATGGCCTTGATCGGCTCGGCGCTGCGGGCCAGCTTTTCGCGCGCCTTCTCGAGGCGGCGGGCGGTGACGAAGGCGTAGGGCGGCTTGCCGAAGCTGCGCCGGAACTGCCGGGCAAAACGGCAAGGTGTCAGGTCCAGTGCCTCGGCCATGCACCTGAGATCCAGCGCTTCGCCAAGATGGGCCTCGATGAACTCGAGAACGCGGGCCTTCTGTGCGGCGCTGAGCGTCCCGTCTTCGAACCGCTCCGGGGTCCGCGCTTCGGCGTAGCGGCGCAGCAGGTGCACGATCAGCCCCCGCGCCACGCTGTCGACGTAGAGCGCACCGCCGATGGCCTGGGCCCGCGCCTCCGCCGCGATCATGCTCATGGCGTGGGTCATCACCTCGTCGTCAGTCCGAAGCACGTCGGCCAGCGCCACGTCGGTGACGCAGCAATCCAGAACCTCGCTCGCCACTTCGGCGACCAGCGCGCTCGAGAGATAGACGTGGCAGACGTCGATCGGCGCATCCCACGACCAGGAGGCCTGTTGCGCCCGCGTCAGCAGGGAGGCCGCGCCGGGACCGAGTGTTTCCCGGCTCCAGCGCCCGTCGAAACGGCGCTGCATCGGCGTGACACCGTCGCGGTAGCCCACCAGCATGAAATCCTTCATCGCGGGGACGATCACGTCCTGCCCCTCATAGTGATAAGCGCGCAGGCCGACGCCGCGCCAGCCCAGCCCGTCGCTGGCCAGCAGCACCTTGCCCGGCACATGCGTCGGCAAGGCCTCGAAATCGATCAGGTCGGTCATCGCATCCTCCTCCCAAAGTCATGCGAAACGTCAGTGTCATGGCGGGGGCGACCTTTGGGCCGCCCCCTGCCGCTCGGCGATCCTCCCCGCTCAGGTCGCGCGCAGCGCGTCGTAGACGGCGGTCTCGAACGCGAGATAGCCGGGGAAGGAGATCGGATCGCCAAAGGGCAGGATCTGGGTCGCCCAATAGCCGCCGATGCCGTTGTGCCGGTCGATCCAGTAGAAGCTGTTGGCGAGCCCCGCCCAGCCGATGGCCCCGGCCGGGCGGCCGGTCGGGGCCTCCTCGGTGTTGACCATGAACGTGTATGACCAGTCCTTGCCGAGGCCCGGGAAGAACTCGGCGTCATTCGACAGGGACGGGATGACGCCGGGCAGCATCGTCACCTTCTGCGGCGGCACCAGCGCGCCCTTGACGGCCCAGTCCACGGTCTCCGGCTTCAGCACCCGCCCGTTCGGGCCGTCGCCGTCGTTCAGCCACATGCGGATGAACTTCATGTATTCCGGCACGGTGCCGTAGAGACCATGCCCGCCCATGTCGATCTCCGGGTTGTCGGGCAGGGCGAAGCCGTCCATCGGATCGAGCGCCATGCCGTCGCCACGGGCGTGGATGGTCGCGCTCCGGTCCTTCATCGCGTCGCTGCGGGTAAAGGCGATCTCGTTCATGTCCAGCGGATCGAAGACCCGCTCGCGCATGACCTCGCCAAGGCGCTTTCCCCGGATGCCCTCGACCACTTGGCCGACCCAGTCGATATTGGTGCCGTATTCCCACTTTTCGCCCGGATCGAAGAGCAGAGGCGTCTCCAGCGCCGCGCGGGTCCCGGTGACCACCGAGGGCTGACCGTGCTCTTCGGCCATGCGCTTGTACATCTCGTTGAAGAAGTCGTAGCCAAAACCCGCGGTGTGCAGCATCAGCTGCCGCGTGGTGATCTCGGTCTTCGGTGCGCGCAGGCGCGGCTGCCCTCCGGCATCGAAGCCTTCGAGCACCTGCACCTCGCCCAGCCAGGGCGCGTAGTCGCTGGCCGGCGCATCGAGGTCCAGAAGACCGTCCTCGACGCATTGCAGGGCGCAGGTGCCCGCGATGGCCTTGGTGGTCGAGAAGATGGCAAAGACGGTGTCCTCGGTCATCGGGTGGTCACCGAGGCGGCGGTCTCCGGCGGCACCGGAATAGATGTCACGCTCACGGTCGGTCACCATGGCGACGACGCCCGGAACGCGGGTCGATCCCTCGGTCACCTTGGTCAGAACCGCGTCCAGCGCGGATGCGAGATCTTCGGTATGGATGTCCTTCATCTTGTCCTCCCATTGAACATGCGAGAACCAGGATGCCTGCTCGCCGGGGCGGCCGCTGTCACCGAACGGCAGCGCCTGTTCGCGTTCGGAAGCCAAATTGCGCGCGTCAGCCGCTCTTGCGCCTGCGGGTCTGGGAGGGCGTCTCGCCGAAGCGCGCGCGGTATCGGCCCGCCAGCGCGCCGAAATTGCTGAAGCCCCAGGCGCTGGCGATCGCTGTCACGGTCATCTCCTCGGGCAGGGTTTCGAGGTCCTGCCGGAAGCCCTCCAACCGCCGCGCCACGAGAAAGCCACGCGGGGACAGGCCGCGAAACTTGCGGAACCCTCCCGAGAGCGTGCGTGCGGTGACCCCGACGCGTGCTGCCACATCGCCGATCGACGGCGCCTCGCGCGCCTCGGCGGTCAGGATCTCTTCCGCCCGGCGGACATATCCCGGGGCGGCACAGCGTGCGCCGGTCTCCAGCGACAGGCCCGCCGCGCCGGCCCATTGGCGCAGAAGCTCGACGCAGAGGATTTCCTCGATATGGCGCGCCATCGCCGTCTCGTGCGAGCCGCCATCGGCACGCACCAGCGTCCGCGCCGCGTAATCAAGCAGCGACAGCCAGGCCGATCCCGGCCCGCCGAACTTGACCCTGCGGGTCCAGAGATCGTCATCGGGGACGAAGCCGTACCAGCGCTCGGCGGTGTCTGCCATGACCTGATGCGGGATGGTGAGGTTCAGCTGCATGTGGTCCGGGTCGCCCTCGAGCCAGTAATCGGTGCGTGAGCAGTCCACCACGAAGCTCTCCCCAGCCCCGGTGGGGACCGAGCCGCCGTCGGTCTGGTGGTCGAGCGCGCCCTTGAGCGTGTTCAGCACCAGGATGTTCCCTGCCTCAGGGTCGAAGCGGTCAAGATGAATGCCCGTGCCGTAGGAAAAGCGGGTCATGGTCACCCGCCCGGCTCTTGCCGAGATCATCGTGGCATCCGGGTGTGCGTGTCTAACAAGGGGCCTGACCCGATAGGGCATGTAGACCGTCTGACAGAAAGCCTCGACCTCGTCCCAATCCATCGAGCGGGTCGCGCCGCCATGATGGATCCGTCGGCCTTCGGCATCCCGCACGAGGGCATCTTCCAACAAAATCCCGCTCCTCCTCGCGATTTCGATGAGCGCCGACGGTAACACAGTTTCGAGTTGGATCGATCTACTTTGGTGGCGCCTGGGCGCGTTGCGGCGCAACCTGCGCAAGTCCAGCGGCCTGCCAGCCCCGTGGTGGCGCAACTACTGGCGGCCCGTTCGGCGCCCGCCAACGCCGATGCGGACGTCATGGCGCGCCTCTTCGACCAAAGACGGCGGATGCCAAGCATCAGGAGCGAGTGGGAAATGCCCGCGCGGGCCGGCACGTCCCGACCCGTCAGCCGAATGGAGGCGTTGCGGCAAGCCGGCTCGCCCCTGTCGGCGGAGTGTCGCGGATATCGACCAAAGTTCATCCGGCGTTTGGGTTGGCCCGTGGTAGGGTCTGTGTCGAGGAGGGGCACGCATGATCGGGAGCAAGCATATCGAAGAGATCGCGCAGGTCCTGGATGGTCTTGCCACCGGGCGTGACAGCTATGTGGATGCGTCCTGGCGACGCTGTGTCGAACTCTACGGGATGGATCCCGAGCGCAGCGAGCCCGCCCATATTGTCACCGAAGCCGAATTCCGCGCCCATCGTGATCAGGCTGACTGGATGATCGGCGCAGCCCGCGCGAGCCTGCAGAGCCTCTTTCGGCAGGTCGCGGGGCAGAATTACGTGCTGCTGCTGACCGATGCCAAGGGCGTCTGCGTCGACTTCTTCGGTGACAGCCTCTTCGCGGACGAACTGCGCGGGGCGGGACTCTATCTCGGCTCGAACTGGTCCGAGGATCTTGCCGGAACCTGCGGCGTGGGAGCTTGCATCGTGACCGGCGAGCCGGTCACGGTCCATCAGGACGACCATTTCGGCAATGCCCACACGGCGCTCTCCTGCACCTCTGCGCCGATCTACGACAGCCTCGGCCAGCTGGCCGCGGTGCTCGACATCTCTTTGCTGCGCTCGCCCTCGCCGAAGAGCAGCCAGAACCTTGCCATGTCGCTGGTGACTGCGGCGGCGCGGCGGGTCGAGATGGCCAACCTGATGGCCGCGAGCCGTCGCGAATGGGTTTTGAGGTTTTCCTCCAGCCCGGAGTTCCTTGATGTGGACCCCGAGTGCGCGGTTGCTCTTGACGGCTCGGGCCGGGTGATCGGGGCCACCCATGCCGCGACACGGATGCTCTCGCGTGGGGGGCAGTTGATCGGAGAAAGGATCGACGGTCTGCTCGGGATCAGCGTCGACGATCTTCCCGACCTGATGCGTGATCGCCCGACCGAAGAGCGTGTCGTGGCGCTTGGCGATGGCGGTGCGGTCTTCGGTCACGCGATCGCGCCACAGGCTCCGCGCCGGCCACCGGGGACGACGGTCTCCCGCAGCTCCGGCGGCGTCCTGAACGGGCTCGCGGGCAGTGATCCCGGCTTGGACCGCCTCTTGTCGCGGGTGGAACGGCTCGCGCCGACAGAGGTTCCGCTGGTGCTCTGCGGAGAGAGCGGCAGCGGCAAGACAAAGCTCGCCCGCGCCGTTCACATGGCCTCAGGGCGGGGCGGATTCGCTACACTGGACTGCGCCGGGATGCAGGCCGACGAGATGGCCTCGGTAATCGAGGTGCAGCCCCGACCTGCGACGCTGCTGCTTCGGCGCATCGAGGACCTTTCCGAGACAGCCGCGCTTGCGCTGCCCGGGCTTCTGGATGCGCATTCCGACCTGCGACCGATCGCAACCAGCGGCCTCTCGCCAAGTGCTCTTCTTTCGCACGAGATCCTGCCGTGCGCGCTCTATCACCGACTTGCCGGGGCTGTCTTCGAGCTGCCGCCGTTGCGCGAGCGGCAAGATCTTGGCTGGCTGATCGAGCGGCTGCTGCGGCGGCGGTCCGGCGGCGAGATGCGTCTCACGCCCTCGGCCCGCGCAGAACTGATGGCCCGCGACTGGCCGGGTAATCTGCGCGAGCTGGGCAATGTGCTCGACGTGGCCTGTGCCCTGGCCGAAGGCTGCGTGATCGACCTGCCGGATCTGCCCGAGCCGCCGCGGCCCTGCGCCGAGGAGCAGAGCCTCGAGGCGGTGCTCGACGCCTGCAATTGGAACATGGCCCGCGCCGCACGGCGGCTCGGGGTGAACCGCTCGACGGTTCTGCGCCGGATCCGCAAGGAAGGGTTGCGCGCGCCGAACTGATGCGTTGCGCGGCGTTGCGTTTGCAACATGCTGCGATGCCGCAATCTGAGAGGCAGCCAAAATTGTCGGATTCGCGTGGCCCGAGGGCGGCAGGGCTCGCCACACTCTCCTCATCACATTGCCTATGAGGAGGATACGCAATGCTCGACTCGACCGTCACCGCCGAAGTGCAGGACATGCTCGACAGCCTGAACGCCGCCCTGGAGGAGGGCGACGCGCAGGCTGCCAGTGCACTCTTTGCCACCGACAGCTACTGGCGCGACCTGATCGCCGTCACCTGGAACCTGAAGACCGTGGAGGGGCCCGCCGGCGTGCAGGACATGCTCGCGGCCCAGCTCAAGCACACCAAGCCGCGCAGCTTTGCCATTCAGAAGGGAGAGCTCCCTGGAGAGGATGGCGGCGTCATCACCGCGTGGATCACCTTCGAGACCGCCGTCGGGCGGGGCTGGGGGCTGATGCGCCTGAAGGACGGCCGCATCTGGACGTTGCTGACAGCGCTGCAGGAGCTGAAGGGGTTCGAGGAAAACCGCGGCAAGCGCCGCCCGATGGGGGCCGAGCACGGTGCCGCGAAGAACCGCAAGTCGTGGAAGGAAAAGCGCGAGGCGGAGGCGGCTGAGCTCGGTTATACCGAGCAGCCCTATACCGTCATCATCGGCGGCGGGCAGGGCGGTATCGCGCTTGGCGCGCGGCTGCGTCAGCTCGGCGTGCCGACCATCGTGCTCGACAAGCATGACCGTCCGGGCGACCAGTGGCGGTCGCGGTACAAGTCGCTCTGCCTGCACGATCCGATCTGGTACGATCACCTGCCGTATATCAAGTTTCCCGACAACTGGCCGGTCTTCACGCCCAAGGACAAGGTCGGCGACTGGCTCGAGATGTACACCAAGGTTATGGAGATCAACTACTGGACCCGATCCGAGGTGCAGAAGGCGGCCTATGACGAGGCCACCGGCACATGGGAGGTCAAGGTCAATCGCGACGGCGAAGAGGTGACGCTGCGCCCGATCCAGCTGGTTCTGGCGACCGGCATGTCGGGCAAGGCCAACATCCCCTCCTTCCCGGGCATGGAGAGCTTCAAGGGCACGATCCAGCATTCCTCGCAGCACGAGGGGCCGGACGCGTGGACCGGCAAGAAGGTGGTGGTCGTCGGCTCGAACAACTCGGCGCACGACATCTGCGCTGCGCTCTGGGAGGCCGATGCCGATGTGACGATGGTGCAGCGCAGCTCGACCCATATCGTGCGCTCGGACACGCTCATGGAGATCGGCCTCGGCGCGCTCTACTCGGAGGAGGCTGTTGCCAGCGGCATGACGACCGAGAAAGCCGACATGGTCTTTGCTTCGCTGCCCTACCGGATCATGCACGAGTTCCAGATCCCGCTCTACGACCAGATGAAGGAACGCGACGCCGAGTTCTATGCCGGGCTTGAGAAGGCCGGGTTCGATCTCGACTGGGGCGATGACGGCTCGGGCCTGTTCATGAAGTACCTGCGCCGCGGTTCAGGATATTACATCGACGTAGGCGCCAGCCAGCTCATCATCGACGGTGAGGTGAAGCTGGTGAAGGGGCAGGTGGAACGCTTCGACGAGACCGGTGTGGTGCTGGCCGATGGGACGCATCTCGAGGCCGACCTCGTGGTGATGGCCACGGGCTACGGCAGCATGAACGGCTGGGCCGCGGATCTCATCAATCAGGAGGTGGCGGACAAGGTCGGCAAGGTCTGGGGGCTCGGCTCCGACACCACCAAGGATCCCGGCCCCTGGGAGGGCGAACAGCGCAACATGTGGAAGCCGACGCAGCAGGAGAACCTCTGGTTTCACGGCGGCAACCTGCACCAGTCGCGGCACTACTCTCTGTATCTCGCGTTGCAACTGAAGGCCCGGATGGAGGGCATCGACACCCCCGTCTACGGCCTGCAGGAGGTGCATCACCTGTCGTGATGCCCTCTCCGGCGCGCCGCGATGGCGCGCCGCGCGCCCGGCCAGTCCTCCCGCCGGGCGCATCCTTTCTGACATCGGAGAAAAGACATGAAAGCAGCACGTTGGCATGGCGTGAAGGATATCCGCGTCGAAGATATCGCAGACCCGCAGCCCGGTAAGGGCGAGGTGAAGGTCAAGGTTGCCTGGACCGGAATCTGCGGCAGCGACCTGCACGAGTACCTGGCCGGGCCGATCTTTGTGCCGGTGGACGAAGACCACCCCCTGAGCCACGACAAGGCGCCGATCACCATGGGGCACGAATATTGCGGTACGGTCGCCGAGCTGGGCGACGGCGTCACCGAGCTCGCGGTCGGCGACCGCGTCGCGATCGAGCCGATCTTTGCCTGCGGGGCTTGCCCGGCCTGCCTCGAGGGCAAGTACAACCTCTGCGACAGCCTTGGCTTTGTCGGCCTGTCCGGCGGACATGGTGGTTTCGCCGCGCACAGCGTCGTGCCCGCGCGCATGGTCCACAAGATGCCTGAAGGACTGTCGATGGAACAAGGCGCGCTCGTAGAGCCTGCGGCCGTCGCACTGCACGCTGTGCGCCTGTCCAGGATCAAGGCCGGTGACAAGGCCGCCGTCTTTGGCGCGGGCCCGATCGGGCTTCTGGTGGTGGAGTCGCTGCGCGTGGCCGGCGCCTCCGAAATCCACGTCGTCGAACCGTCGCACGTTCGGCGACAAAAGGCGCTGGATCTCGGCGCGACATCGGTGATCGATCCGACGGCGACCGACGCAGTGGCTGACATCCGCGCCGCCACGGGTGGGGTTCATGTCGCCTTCGAAGTGACCGGTGTGCCTCAGGTCCTGCCGCAGTGCATCGACGCGACCCGGCACGAAGGGCAGGTTCTGGTCGTTTCAATCTGGGAACAGGAGGCCTCCTTCCAGCCCAACACGGTCGTGCTCAAGGAGCGACAGGTGCAGGGCACCATCGCCTATCGCAACGTCTATCCGGCGGTGATGGCGCTGATGACCCAAGGCTATTTCAGCGCCGATCAGCTGGTCACGAAGCGCATCGCTTTGGAGGATATCGTCACCGAAGGTTTCGAGGCACTGGTCGCGGAGAAATCTCATGTGAAGATCCTCGTCGAGGCACCCGGCTGACGCCCCACCAGATAGAAAGCCGGCCGCCCGGGAAACGAAGGGCGGCCGGCGTCCCGCAAATCGCGACAGGCTGGTCAGAGGCGTGCGCCGACATGCCGCGAACATTCTGGTTCATATGCACGTCCGATCACACTTCCGAATTGCAGGTGTGAGCCCGGTCCGGCAGGATCACGTTCCGGCGTTCCCTACAGTGCCGTTTCTTGTGTGGATGGCCGCGCATGGCGGCCATCCCGGCGGACGACCGGACGTGCTGGTCAGCCGCCGGAGGTTGGTGGAAGGGACCAGCCCTTGCCTGCAGCGACCTGCAGTCTTGCCCAACTTGCCGCGAGATCCCGCACGCTGGATGCCAGCGTCAGGCGGGCGCCAGCGAGAGAGCGCTGGACCTCGAGATAGTCGAGCAGGGTTGTCGTTCCTCCTTCGTAAGTCGTGCGCGACAGCGCCACGGCCCGCTCGAACGAAGCCACGCTGCGCCGGTAGCCGGCGACCGCGCGGCGGTCGCGCAGGACGTCGCTCTGCGCCGCCTGCACCTCCTCGACTGCGCCCAGGACGGCGCCGCGCCACCCGAGCTCCGCTTGCTGCGCCTGCGCCACGGCGGCGTCGCGATTGGCGCGCAGCACGCCTTGGTTCAGCACCGGGATCGACAGTTGAGGCCCATAGCTCCAGCTGTTCACGCCTTCGGAAGTGGAGACCGTTCCGCCAAGCCGCAGAGACGGGTAAAGCTGCGCCTCGCTGACCCCGACGCGGGCCGTTGCGGCGGCAAGCTCGGCCTCGGCGGCGCGCAGGTCGGGGCGGTTGCGCAGCAGATCCGCCGGAACCCCCGCCGAGGCGCTGCTGCCGGGACGGGGCTGGGCGGCGCCGCGTTGCAGGCGGGCCTCGAGACCCTGCACGGGCTGCGCCAGAAGCGTCGCGATGGCATAGGTCGCGGCGTAGTAGCCCTGTTCGAGACCGGGCAGCGTGGCCTGCGCCTCGTCGAGCGCCGCTTGCGCCTGTGCCTCGTCCAGCGCGGTGGCCGCGCCCGCCTCGCGCTGGCTCTGCACGAGGCTGAGCGTATCGCGCCGGGTTGCCACGGTCTCGCGACTGATCGCGAGTGCGTTCTGGTAGTAGCGCAGGTCGATGTAATTGCTGACAAGCGCCGAAAGCAGCGCCAGCCGCGCGGTGCCGACGCCCAGCTCTGCCGCTTGCAGGTCGGCGAGCGCCGCCTCGCGGGACCGCCGCTCGCCGCCGAAGAGGTCGAGCATCAATGCCGGGGCGAAGATCGCGCCGGAGGTGTTGGTGGTCCCGGAGATCTCCTCGCCGCCGGCGCGGATGGTGTCCGCCGTCAGCCCGCCGCTGACCTGCGCCGGCAGGCCGGTCGCGCGGGCGGCGGCCTGCGCCTCGGCCACGCGGCTCAGCGCGGTCCGGATGTCGAGGTTCTGGCGCAGGCCGGCCTGCACGAGTTCACTCAACAGCGCATCGTCATATGAGCGCCACCACGATTGCAGTGCAGCATCGCCCACCGGCTGCGCATCGCCTTCGGCAAAGGTGGCCGCAAGCGGCTGGATCGGGGGTTCATGATCGGGGCCGACGGTGCAGGCGCAGAGCGCCAGCACGGCCGGAAGGAGGGCGTAACGTATCATGGTCTGTCTTTCAGAAAAGGACGGGCAGGGCGGTCAGTCCTGCGCAGGCGTGCCGAGGCGCTTGTGGGTGCCGGTGAGCTTCATCACGAAGACGAAGAACACCGGCGCGAAGATCACCCCCAGAACGGTGGCCGAGATCATCCCGCCCACCACGTTGATGCCGATGGCGTTCTGGCTGGCCGCCGAGGGACCGGTGGCGATGGCCATCGGGATCACCCCCATGGTGAAGGCCAGCGAGGTCATCAGGATCGGGCGGAAGCGCAGGCGGCAGGCCTCGACCGTGGCGTCGATGAGGCCCTTGCCCTCGGTGATGAGATCCTTGGCAACCTCGACGATCAGGATGGCGTTCTTGGCCGATAGCCCGACGATGGTGATGAGGCCCACGGTGAAGAACACGTCGTTCGACAGCCCCGTCAGCGTCACCGCCGCCACCGCCCCGATGGCGCCCATCGGCACGATCAGCATCACCGCCAGCGGGATCGACCAGCTTCCGTAAAGCCCCGCGAGGCAGAGGAAGACGAAGAGCACCGACAGCCCGATCAGGATCGGCGCCTGGCTGCCGCTTTCGATCTCCTGCAAGGACTGCCCGGTCCACTGGTAGCCGAAGCCCGGCGGCAGCTCTGCCGCGATGCGCTGCATCTCGGCCAGCGCCTCGCCCGAGGAGTACCCCGGCGCGGCCTCGCCGTTGATGCGGATCGATGGGTAGCCGTTGTAGCCGACGATCTGCGACGGGCCGAAGCCCCACTCGGCGCTCGCAAAGGACGACAGCGGCACCATCCCGCCCTGCACGTTACGGACGTTGAGCTTGAGCACCTCTTCGATACTGCTGCGCGCCTCGGCCTCGGCCTGCACGATCACGCTCTGCATCTTGCCGTCATTGGGGAAGTCGTTGACGTAGCCCGACCCGAGCGCGACCGAGATGGTGCGGTTGATCTCGCCGAAGGTGACGCCGAAGGCATTGGCCTTCTCGCGGTCCACGTCGAGACGCAGCTGCGGCCCGGGTTGCAGCCCTTCGATATACATCTGGCCAAGGATCGGACTTTCGGCACCCGCGCCCATGATCTGGCCGGCTGCCTGTTGCAGCGCGGCGTTGCCGAGGTTTGCGCGGTCCTGAAGCCGGAAGCTGAAGCCCGAGCCGGTCCCGAGGCCCTGAATGGGGGGCGGCGAGATGGCGAAGGCAAAGCTGTCGCGGATCGAGAACAGCATCCCCGACAGTTTCCCGGCAAGCGAGGCCGCGCCCAACTCGGGGCGTTCCCGTTCGGCCCAGTCCTCAAGCGTCACGAAGCTGACGGCAGAGTTCGGCCCCTGTCCCGAGAAGGAGAAGCCCTGGATCGTCACCACGTCGGCCACGCCCTCGGTCCCGAGGGCGAAGGCCTCGGCCTGCTTCGTCACTTCGCGCATGCGGAACGAGGTCGCCTCGGGCGGCGACTGCATCGACGCGATGAGATAGCCCTGGTCCTCCTGCGGCAGGAAGGCAGCGGGGATCTGCACGTAGACATACCCCAGCCCCGCCACCAGCGCGGCATAGATCACCATCATCCGCCCCGAACGCTTCACCAGCCCGCGCACGCCCCCGGCATAGCCTTTCGACGCGCGTTCGAAATTGCGGTTGAACCAGCCCGCCGGACCCTTGCGGGCATGGCCGTGGCCCTTGGGGATCGGCTTGAGGAAGGTCGCACACAGGGCAGGGGTCAGCGACAGCGCGAGGAAGGCCGAGAAGAAGATCGACACCACCATCGTGAGCGAGAACTGCTGGTAGATGATGCCCACCGAGCCGGGGAAGAAGGCCAGCGGGATGAACACCGCCATCAGCGCCAGCGTGATGCCGACGATGGCACCCGAGATCTGGCCCATCGCCTTCTTCGACGCCTCGCGGGGGGAGAGCCCCTCCTCGGACATGATGCGCTCGACGTTTTCCACCACGACGATGGCGTCGTCGACGAGGATGCCGATGGCGAGGATCATCGCGAACATGGTCAGCACGTTGATGGAGAAGCCCGCGGCGAGCATCACCGCCAGTGTGCCCGCCAGCGCGATCGGCACCACCAGCATCGGGATCAGCGTGTAGCGCAGGTTCTGAAGGAAGATCAGCATCACCACGAAGACCAGCGCCACCGCCTCAAGCAGCGTATGCACCACCTTCTCGATCGACGCTGACACGAAGGGCGTGGTGTCATAGGGGATCGACGCCTCGACGCCTTCGGGGAAGCCCGCCGACAGCTCGTCCAGCAGGGTGCGGACGCCTTCGGCAGTGTCGAGCGCGTTGCCGGTGGGCGACAGCTGAATCCCGATCTGCGCGGCTTCCTCGCCGTTGAGATAGGCCTTGAAGGAGTAGAATTCGGCGTCCATTTCGATGCGCGCCACGTCCGACAGGCGCACGATGGAGCCGTTTTCGCCAGCCCGCAGGACGATCTGGCCGAACTCCGCAGGGGTGCGCAGCTGGCCGGTGACCAGAAGCGTCGCCTGGGTCTGCTGGCCCTCGGGCGCGGGATCAACGCCGACGGAGCCCGCCGAGACCTGCGCGTTCTGCTCCGAGATGGCGGCGGTGATGTCGGTGACCGACAGATCGAGCCCGACAAGCTTGGCCGGGTCGATCCAGACCCGCATTGCCCGTTCGGCCGAGAACAGCTGCGCCTTGCCGACACCCTCGACCCGGCGGATTTCGTTCAGCACGAAGCGGGTGGCGTAATCGGCAAGCCCCACGGAATCATATCCGGACCCCGGAGCCCCGGCGAGCGAGACGAACATCAGGTAGCTGCTGCCCGCCTCCTCGACCAGAAGGCCCTCCTGCTGCACCTGCGGCGGCAGCGAGGATTCCACCCGGCGCAGGCGGTTCTGCGTTTCCACCACGGCCTGCGACACGCTGCTGCCGGAGGCGAAGGTGACGGTGATGGTCACCGCGCCCGTCGCCTCGGAGGTCGACTCGAAGTAAAGCAGGTTCGGAATGCCGTTCAGCTCTTCCTCGATGGGGCGGGTGACCTGTTGATAGAGGTCCTCGGGCGAGGCCCCGGCGAAACGGGTGGAGATGGTGACCTGCGGCGGGGCGACATCGGGATATTGCGCCACCGGCAGCGACGGCAGCGACAGCGCCCCCGCCAGCGTGATGAAGATCGCGATGACCCAGGCAAGCACCGGGTTGTCGATGAAGAAACGTGCCATGGATCGGGCCTCAGTTCGCGGCTGCGGGCTGCAGCGCGTCGATGGCGCGGCTGCAGGTGTCGGTGGGCGCATCCTCCGCGCCCGCGGGATCGGTCCAGCAGACCGGGGTGACCGGCGCCCCGGGGCCAATCTTCTGGAACCCGTCGACGATCACCATGTCGCCGGGGGCAAGACCCTCTTCGATGGTGAGGCTGTTGTCGTCGCTGCGCCCTTCCGAGACGGGGCGGGGCGCAACAGTTCCGTCTTCGGCGACAAGCATCAGCTGCGCCTGACCCGAGGCGTCGCGCCGCAGCGCCTGCGCCGGGACGACCAGTGCCGCCTCGCGCACTGCCTGTGCCACGCGCACGCGCACATACATGCCGGGCAGCAATGTGCCGTCGGGGTTGGGCACCTCGGCGCGCAGCGTCACCTGCCCGCTGGAGCGCTCGACCGACGCCTCGGAGAACAGCAGCTTGCCGGGATGCGGGTAGAGCGAGCCGTCGTCGAGATAGAGTTGCACCTCCGCGGCACCGGGGGCCAGCTCGGTGATCTCGCCCGCTTCCATCGCGCGGCGCAGGCGCAGCAGTTCCGATACCGGCTGCTGCATGTCGGCATAGACCGTATCGAGCGCCTGGATCGTGGTCATCACCTCGCCCTGTGCGCTCACCAGCGCGCCCTCGGTGGTCAGCGCCCGGCCGGTGCGCCCGGCAATGGGGGCGCGCACCTCTGCGTATCCGAGATTGATCTCGGCAGCGCGCAGCTGCGCCTGTGCTTCGGCCAGCGCGGCATTGGCCTGAAGCACGGCGGTCTGCGCGGTGTCGAGATCCGCTTGGCTCGCGACATTGCGAGACCGCAGGGAGCTCAGGCGCGTTTCGGTCTGGCGGGCGTCGGCAACTCCTGCCTCGGCCCGTGCGACGGTGGCGCGGGCGGCGTCGACGGCGACCTCGTAGGGCTGGCGGTCCAGCTCGTAGAGCACGTCGCCCGCCTCGACGGTGCTTCCTTGCGTGAAGACGCGGGCCTCGACGATGCCGCCGATGCGGGGGCGGACCTCGGCGACGCGGGTGGGGCTGATGCGGCCGGGCAGCTCGGAGGCCACCTCGACGCGCTGCGGTTCGGCGACGATGACACCGACCGAGGGCGGCGGATAGCCCTGCGCCCCCGCAGGGGCAGGAGCAAGCGCCAGAACGGCAAGCAAGGGAAGGGCGGCACGGCGCGCGGGCCGAGGGATCGGGTACATATCGGAACTCCGGGGAAAGGGCCGCCGGTCGGCCCTCCGCGGTCGGAGGGCCGGTGCGCTGTCACCGCAGGCGGGTCAGGTCTTGGGCAGAAAGGTTGGGGAAGTCAGCCGCCGGGGCGGAAGCCTTTCGGGCGGCGTACCGGGCGCCACAGCGCGGCGGTCAGCAGCGCGACGGACATCACGATGAGCGGGGGCACCGCGTGCCCGTATTCACCGTGCAGCAGCACCGTCAGCGCTGCCGCGGCCATGACGGACGCACCCAGAAGGCTGCCGACGAAGCGGGTGCGCGGCAGCAGGATCAAGAGCGCCGCGAGCCATTCGAGAAGGCCGGTGAGGCGGTTGAAGCCGCTCGGGTAGCCCCAGCGGTCGTAATCGGCGAGGATCTCGGGCGAGGCGAACATGTTGAGCGTGCCGCCGAGCAGGAAGAAAGCTGCAAGCAGCCAGGCCGGGATGGCGCGCCAGGGGAGGGATTTCATCGGTAGGCTCCTTCTACGCGGCGGGTTGGCCGGCCCCATGCGTCGGGGCCGGCCGCTTGGCGTCAGGCCAGGTTGGCTTCGGCGAACTCGTAGCTCGCGAGATTGTCGAGGAAGTTGGTCACGTAATCCGGACGGCGGTTGCGGAAATCGACGTAGTAGCTGTGCTCCCACACGTCGAGACCGAGCAGGGCGGTGCCCTCGCCGGTGGCCAGCGGGTTGACGCCATTGGCGGTCTTGGTGACGCCGAGGCTGCCGTCGGCCTTCTGGATCAGCCAGGCCCAACCCGAGCCGAACTGCGTGGTCGCGGCGGTCTTGAACGCGGCCTTGAAGTCGTCGACCGAGCCGAAGCTGTCGATCAGCTTTGCCTCGAGCGTGCCGGGGATGCCGCCGCCATTGGGCGACAGAGCGTTCCAGAAGTGGATGTGGTTCCAGTGCTGACCGGCCTGATTGAACACGCCCGCGAGCGCATCGTCAGCGTAGCTCAGCGTGACGATCTCCTCGAGGGTTTTGCCCTGAAGGGCGGCGTTGCCGTCGACGAAACCGTTGAGCGCGGTGACATAGGCCTGGTGGTGCTTGTCGTGGTGGAGCTCAAGGGTTTCCTGGCTCATGCCACGCTCGGCAAGGGCGGAATGGGCGTAGTTCAGGGCGGGAAGTTCGAAGGTCATCTTTGGTCTCCTGTCGAGCCAGCGCTTGCGCGCCGGGACCCGTTTGGTTATTTAAGCAAGCAAAGGCTTTGAAAAACATTGGAGCGAATATGTCAAGCGATGACTTGGAAAAAGGGGCGTGGTCCCCGCGCGCCCCTTCCGAGCGGCTGCTGATGACGCTCAAGATGCATGGCGCCCAGACGTCGGCAGACGTCGGTCGGCGACAGGGCATCACTGGTGAGGCCGCACGCCAGCAGCTTGGCAAGCTGCAGGAGGATGGGCTGGTGCGTGAAGAGCGGCGCAGCGCCGGGCGCGGGCGACCCGCGGTCTACTGGCACCTGACCGACAAGGCGCAGGCGCGGTTTCCCGACACCCATGCCGCGCTGACCGTGGACATCCTCCGCAGCATCTCCGAGGTGCTGGGCCCGGAAGCGCTGGACCGGATCATCGCCGAGCGCGAGGGGGTGACGCTCGAGAAGTACCGCACCGCCATGTCCGGCTGCAGCGACACCCGCGACCGGCTCGAGAAGCTTGCCGAGATGCGCAGCGCCGAGGGCTACATGGCGCAGGTCGAAGTGGACGACGATGGCACGCTGCGGCTGGTCGAGAACCATTGCCCGATCTGCGCAGCGGCGAGTTTCTGCCAGGGCTTCTGCCGCGCCGAGAAGGCCGTGTTCCAGAACGTGCTCGGCCCGAACGTCCGGATTGAACGGGATGAGCATATCGTCGGTGGCGGACGGCGCTGCACCTACCTTGTACGCGAAGGCGCGTAAGGCTGTCGGGTCCAGGCCGACAGACCCGGGATCACCGTGACACCGGAGGGGCCGCGCAGGACAGTCGGACACAAGTCGTATCCTCCCGGACAACTTGCGCCGCGTGGATCGTTTCTGCCCCGAGGCTCGGCTGGCGCAGCTTTTGGGAACACCGGGCTCTCGTTGGCCTTGGTGACTGCAACGGTGATGACCCCAAGCCAACAGGGCGGCGCCGTTGCAGAGCCGCAGCCCTGGGCGTGAGCGCCGCTTGCCTCGCCGAGGTCAGGTCACCCGGACGATCTCGGCGGTGCCCGGGGTCTTGAAACGGATCTCCCCCGGTCTGCGGTTGCCTTCGCGTCGCGGCTAGCGGTCTGAGCCACGCAGCATTTCTTCGACCAGCCGCTGCACGTCGAGCGCCTCGCGCGGGGTGGCGAGCGGGTGCGGTCGGCCCGCGACGCAGAGCGCAAGCGCATCGAGCTGCGCGCGGAGCGCCACCGCGCGCGGATCGGCGGGGGCAGGGGAGACCGGCTCGAAGGGTCCCCCGCGCGACACCGACTCGTCCGAGAAGTTCGACACGCGATGGCTGGCCAGGCTGCCCTTCACGGTGAACTCCTGCCGGTCTGGCTGCGCGCCGCCGACACTGGCGAGTATCGACACCGGCACACCGCCCACGGTCTCGAGCCGCGCCAGCAGCGCGGTTTCGCAAAGCACCGGGTCGGCGGGATAGGAGGGCTGCGCCCAGACCACCGAGAGCGGCCCGAGGATGCGCTGGGTGAAGAACAGGAAATGCGACAGCACCTCGCGGGTCATGCCGCCCTCGGCGCGGAAGCGCAGCCAGTCCGCCGCCTGTTGCCATGCCCGCGGCCAGGCGGCGTAGGTTACCACCATGTCGACGCCCGCCATCTCGCCCATCGCGCCCGAGGAGGCTGCGTCCGAGATGTTGGCGAGCGCCGCTCCCGCGGCTTGCGTGAAGTTCACCGCCGCCGGCACGCCGCTGGCCTCGAGCGCCGCCACCAGCGCCTCGCTCTCGCCGAGGTCGACCCCGAGCGGCTTTTCGAGGAACACTGCCTTGCCCGCAGCGGCGGCGGCGAGGGCGTAGGCCTTGCGCGGCACCGGCGGGCAGGCGAGGTAGACCACATCGGCCGCGGCCATCGCCGCTTCGGCAGAGGCGGCAAGCGGTACGCCGGGGGCAAGCCGTTGTGCCTCGGCACAGGCCTCGGGGGCCGGATCCCACATCGCCACGGGGGCAAACTCTTCATGCGGGAGCATGTGCTCCAGCATCCGCCGCCCCATGATTCCCAGCCCGATGATCGCCGTCTTGACCGCCATGTCCGTTCCCGTTCCTGCAGCTTTCGTTGCGGGTCGTTGTAGCGGCCACCCGGGAGGGAGCGCCATCACAAAGCCCGTGCATGTCCCGTTTTGACCGAGAGGCCGGGGCCGGCGATGCCGTCTCCGGGAGGTGTGGCAGCGGTCGCACCGCGCGGGGCTGCCTGTTTTCTGTGCGTCCGGGGCCGGAGCGGGACGCGCGAGCGCCGCATTTCCGGCCGGCCAAGTTGACATAGAGTCCACGACGCGCCGATAGTGACCTCAACATAGCTGGCAAAAGCGCCTCGCGATCCTGCGGTCCGTCTCTCGAGACGGCTGGGATCAGCGGGGCTTTTTTCGTTTTTGGAGGGCGTCTTGACGCGCGAAATCGACCTCGGAATCCTGTTCTCCCGCTCCGGAACCTACAGCCTGATCAGCGAGGCCAAGCGGACCGGCGCGCTGAAGGCGGTGGCGCAGGTCAACGCCGATCCCGCGCTTGATATCGTGTTCAACCCGGTGGAGCGCGACCCGCAGGGCAATATCGACGCCTATGCGCCGCTCTGCGAAGAGATCCTGCGCGACAGCGGGGCGCGGCACGTGATCGGCTGCACCACCTCGTGGAGCCGCAAGGAGGTGATCCCGGCGCTCGAGCGCATGGACGGGGCGCTCTGGTACCCGGCGCCCTACGAGGGGTTCGAGGCGTCCGACCGCATCGTCTATGCCCATGCCTGCCCGAACCAGCACCTGCTGCCGCTGCTCGACTATGCCTTCGCGCAGTTCGGGCGGCGCAGCTACCTGACCGGCTCGAACTACATCTGGGGCTGGGAGATAAACCGGCTGGCGCGCGAGATCGGCAGCCGCACGGGGGGCGAGGTGCTGGGCGAGCGCTACCTGCCGCTGGGCACCACCGAGGTGGCGCGCATCGTCGACGAGATCGCCGCGCTGAAGCCGGATTTCGTGCTCAACCAGCTGATCGGGAAGTCGCAATATGCCTTCCTCGACGCCATCGCCGAGCTGCGCCGAAGCGATCCGTTCTTTGCCGAGGGCCATTGCCCGGTGCTGTCGTGCAACCTTACCGAATGCGAGCTCGGTGCCATCGGGCCATCGGCCGAGGGGGTGATCTCGGCAGGGCCGTGGTTCCGCGGCCTGCACCCGGCGCTGCCGGGCAATGGCGGCCGCGAGGATTTCGGCTCGTCGCTCGAGGCGGCGGCCCATGCCTCGGTGATGACGCTGGCGCAGCTGCTCAACGGCGCGCCCGGTGCCGAGGCGCTGTCGCTCTCCGAGCTTCTGGCGCAGCGCCGCGCGGCCGAGCTCGGGATCAGCCCGCGCACCCACCACACCCGCCTGCCGGTGGCCATCGCGCAGGTCAGGGCAGGGGCCTTCGTGCCGCTGCGCACCGGGGCGCCGGTCGAGGCCGATCCCTATCTCACCCGCGAGCGCGACCCCGCGCCGGTGCCGCTTCGGGTGGTGAAATGAGACGCCGTCTGCGCATCCCGGATCTGGGCGGCGCGCGCGCCGCGATCCTGCATCGCCCGCATGCCACGGTCACCGCGCTGGTGCGCCAGCTTCAGGCCATCGGGCTCGAGGTGGATTGCCACTGGCCCGACCTGCCGGCGTCGGCCCGGGCGGCGGATTATCTCTTCATCGATGTCGACACCGCCTATGATGACCAGTTCCCGTGGGAGCCGGGCGAGGCACCGCTGCCGACCATCGCGCTGGTGGGCTCCGAGGCGCCGGGCCGCATCGAGTGGCTGATGAATTTCGGCGCCGATGCTCAGATCCTCAAACCGGTGGGCGATGGCGGGGTCTATTCGGCCCTGCTGATCGCGCGGGCCACCTTCGACGCGCGCGTCGAACTGGCCGACGAGATCGACGCCCTCAAGCGCCGTCTCGGCCAGCGCCAGACGGTGGTGCAGGCGGTGGCGGTGCTCGCCGCGCGCGGCAAGACCGAGAACGAGGCCTACGAGCAGCTACGCGGCATGGCGATGGCGTGGCGCGTGAGTTTCGAGGACGCCGCCGATCGCATCGTCGCCGCCGCCAAACCCACGCATCAGGACGAGATCGACCATGGCTGACATCGCCCCCATCGAGACCCGCCCGGCAGCGCCGGCGGGCGCGCTGCGCCGCCTGATGCGCCGCAAGCTGGCGCTGTTCGGCCTCGCCATCATCGCGCTGGTGGTCGGCGGCGCGGTCTTCGCGCCATGGATCGCTCCGTTCGAGCCCGACGAGCAGCTCTTCGAGGGGCTGTCCCTCTACGGCGAGCCGATGCCGCCCGGCGGGCCGTTCCTGATGGGCACGGACCTCTTGGGGCGCGACCTGTTCACCCGGATGCTCTATGGCGCTCAGACCTCGCTGGTGATCGGCGTGGTGGCCAATGGGGTGGCGCTGGTGATCGGTACGCTTGTGGGGGTGCTCGCAGGGTTCGTGCGCGGCTGGTTCGGCGCTGCGCTGATGCGCTTCACCGACCTGATGATGGCCTTCCCGGCGCTGTTGCTGGCGATCTGCCTTGCGGCCTTGTTCCAGCCCTCGCTGTGGATCGTCGCGATGGTGATCGCGCTGGTCAACTGGGTGCAGACTGCGCGCGTGGTCTATACCGAGACTACCAGCCTTGCCGAGCGCGAGTTCATCGCCGCGGAGAAGACGCTCGGCGCCTCGCAGTCGCGCATCCTGTTCCGTCACATCCTGCCGCACCTGATCCCGACACTGATCGTCTGGGGCACGCTCGGAATCTCGGTGACGGTGCTGCTCGAGGCGACGCTGAGCTTCCTCGGTGTGGGCGTGCAGCCGCCGACGCCCTCATGGGGCAACATCATCTTCGAGAACCAGACCTATTTCCAGGCCGCGCCCTGGCTGGTCTTCATCCCCGGCGCGGCGATCCTGCTGCTGGCGCTGGCCTTCAACCTCGTGGGCGACGCGCTGCGCGACGTGCTCGACCCGACCCAGAGGGGGAACGACTGATGCTCGGCTACCTGACCCGGCGCCTGATCCAGTCCGCCCTGATTCTGCTGGGGGTGAGCTTCATCACCTTCATCCTGCTCTACGTGCTGCCCGCCGACCCGGTGCGCCAGATCGCCGGGCGTTCGGCCACCGCGCAGACGGTGGAGAACATCCGCCACCAGCTCGGGCTCGATCAGCCGCTGCTGGTCCAGTACTGGCGCTATCTCACCGGGCTGGTGCAGGGCGACATGGGGCGCAGCTACCTGCAGAAGACCGAGGTGGCGACGCTGATCGCGGCGCGTTTGCCGGCCTCGCTGCTGCTGATGGCGGGGGGCATCGTTTGCGAGCTCCTGATCGGCCTGACGTTCGGCATCGTCGCGGCGGTGTTCCGCGGCCGACCGCTCGATCAGGGGCTGATGGTGACGAGCTTCGTCGCGGTCTCGGCGCCGCAATTCGTGGTCGGCCTGCTGCTTCTCTACCTCTTCGCGGTGCAGCTCGGCTGGTTCCCGATCGGGGGCTACGGCACCTTCGCGCATCTGGTACTGCCCGCGATCACCCTCGGGATCATGGGATCGGGCTGGTACAGCCGCATGATGCGCTCTTCCATGGTCGAGGTGCTGCGGCAGGACTACATCCGCACCGCCCGCGCCAAGGGTCTGACCCGTGGCCGCATCCTGCTGCGTCACGCGCTGCCCAACGCCATCCTGCCCATCATTGCCATGATCGGCATCGACATCGGCATCTTTATGGGCGGCATCGTCGTGGTCGAGAGCGTGTTCGGCTGGCCCGGCATCGGCCAGCTCGCATGGCAGGCGATCCAGCGCGTCGACATCCCCGTGATCATGGGCGTCACCATGGTCTCGGCCACCGCCATCGTGCTCGGCAACCTGCTGGCCGATCTCGTCACCCCTCTCATCGATCCGCGCATCAAGCTGCGGTGACCCCGTTTCCAAACGGTCCCGGCATCGTTGCCGGGGCTCAACGCCACCACCCACGGACGACACACGACCCAAGACCAGAGCCACCACTCACGGACCCGGCCATACCATCCAACAGGGAGTAATAAAAAATGAAAGCACTTCTCACCTCCACCGCGATCCTGCTCGCTTCGGCGATCCCGGCGCTTGCGCAGGGCTATACCCCCGATCCCGACGCCACGCCCGGCGGCATGATCACCGTCACCTACAAGGATGACGTCGCCACGCTCGACCCGGCGATCGGCTATGACTGGCAGAACTGGTCGATGATCAAGTCGCTGTTCGACGGTCTGATGGATTACGTGCCCGGCACCACCGAGCTGCGCCCCGGTCTTGCCGAGAGCTACGAGGTCAGCGAGGACGGCACCGTCTTCACCTTCACGCTGCGCGAGGGCGTCACCTTCCACAACGGACGCGAGATGACCGCCGAGGACGTGAAGTATTCGCTCGACCGCGTCACCACCCCCGAGACCCAGTCGCCGGGTGCGGGCTTCTTCGCCTCCATTGCCGGCTTTGATGAAATCTCCGCGGGGGAGGCCGACACGCTTTCGGGGGTCGAGGTGGTCGATCCGCTGACTGTCAAAATCACCCTGTCGCGCCCCGACGCCACCTTCCTGCACGTGATGGCGCTGAACTTCGCCTCCATCGTGCCCAAGGAAGCGGTCGATGAGTACGGCACCGATTTCGGCAAGCACCCGGTCGGCACCGGCGCCTTCAAGCTCGGCGAGTGGACCATTGGCCAGCGCCTCGTGTTCGAGAAGAACGCCGAGTACTGGCGTGACGGCGTGCCCTATCTCGACGGCGTGACCTTCGAGGTCGGGCAGGAACCGATCGTGGCGCTGCTGCGTCTGCAGCAGGGCGAGGTCGACGTGCCCGGCGACGGCATCCCGCCGGCGAAGTTCCAGGAGGTCATGGGGGATCCGGATCAGGCGGCCCGCGTCGTCGAGGGCGGCCAACTGCACACCGGCTACATCACGCTGAACGTGGGCATCGAGCCGCTCGATCAGCTGCCGGTGCGCGAGGCGATCAACATGGCGATCAACAAGGAGCGCATCACCCAGATCATCAACGGCCGGGCCGTACCGGCGACCCAGCCGCTGCCGCCGTCGATGCCGGGCTACACCGGCGGCTACGAGGGCTTTGCCTTTGACGCCGAGTCCGCCAAGGCCAAGCTCGCCGATGCCGGTCTGGGCGACGGGTTCTCGACCGAGCTCTTCGTGATGAACACGGATCCCAACCCGCGCATCGCGCAGGCCATCCAGCAGGACCTCAAGGCGATCGGCGTCGATGTCGAGATCCGCTCCCTCGCGCAGGCCAACGTGATCGAGGCCGGTGGCGCCGGCGAGGCGCCGATGATCTGGTCGGGCGGCATGGCATGGATCGCCGACTTCCCGGATCCGTCGAACTTCTACGGCCCGATCCTCGGCTGCGCCGGCGCGGGCGAGGGCGGCTGGAACTGGTCCAAGTTCTGCGACGAGAGCATCGACGCGATGGCGACCGAGGCCGACAGCTTCACCGACCCCTCGGCGCCCGAGCGGCTCGAGATGTGGTCGGACGTCTACATGAAGGTGATGGAAGAGGCGCCGTGGGTGCCGGTGTTCAACGAGCAGCGCTACACCATGAAGTCCGAGCGCATGGGCGGTGACGACGCGCTCTATGTCGATCCGGTCTCGATCCCGGTGAACTACGATTACGTCTACGTGACCGAGTGATCCTATGTGCAAGCACTGCGACTACACGATCCACGGCGCGCAGCACCATTTTGGCTGGGACAATTCCATTGTCCCGGCCCTGACGGTGGCACCGGGATCGACAATCCTCTTCAATTGCATGGATTCTTCGGCGGGCCAGCTTGGCCCGTCGAGCACCGTCGCCGATGTCGAGGCGCTGGATTTCGGCAAGATCAACCCGGTGTCGGGGCCGGTCTATATCGACGGCGCCGAGCCGGGCGACGCGCTCAAGATCACCATCGAGGGCTTTAGCCCGCAGAAGCGTGACGGCACCGCATGGGGCTGGACCGCCAACATCCCGGGCTTCGGCCTGCTGGCGGACCAGTTCACCGACCCGGCGCTCACCATCTGGACCTTCGACGCCGACACCATGGCGCCGGCGCTCTGGGGCGAGCAGGGCCGCGTGCCGCTGAAGCCGTTCACCGGCACCATCGGCGTCGCGCAGGCCGAGCCGGGGCTGCACTCGATCGTGCCGCCGCGGCGCACGGGCGGCAATCTCGACGTGCGCGACATTGCCACCGGGACCGAGCTCTACCTGCCGGTCGAGGTGGCCGGCGCGCTGTTCTCGGTGGGCGACACCCATGCGGCGCAGGGCGATGGCGAGGTCTGCGGCACTGCCATCGAAAGCCCGATGGACGTGACGCTGACCCTCGATCTGGTGAAGGGCGCCAATCTGAAGATGCCGCGCTTCACCACGCCGGGGCCCGTGACCCGGCATCTCGATGCCAAAGGCTATGAGGTCACCACCGGGGTCGGACCCGACTTGATGAGCGGCGCCCGCGATGCGGTGGCCGGCATGGTCGACCTGCTCTCGGCGCGCTACGGCATGGCGCCGGTCGATGCCTACATGCTGGTCTCGACCTGCGGCGATCTGCGGATCTCCGAGATCGTCGACATGCCGAACTGGGTAGTGTCGTTCTACTTCCCCCGCGCGGTCTTCGAATGACGGCCGCGGCGCAGACCCTTGCCGCCCCCGCAACGGGGGCGGCCGCCGCGCCGTTGCTCTCGGTGCGCGAGCTGACCGTGTCGGTGCGCGACCGGGGCGTGACGCGCCCGCTGGTCGAGGGGCTGAGCTTCGATCTGCGCGCCGGTGAGACGCTGGCCATCGCCGGAGAGAGCGGATCGGGCAAGTCGATCACCTCGCTGGCGCTGATGGGGCTGCTGCCCAACAACGTCACCGTCACCTCCGGTCAGGCGCTGCTCGACGGCACCGACCTGCCGTCTCTGCCCGAGGCTTCGATGCGCGACTATCGCGGTGCGAAGGTGGCGATGATCTTCCAAGAGCCGATGACCTCGCTCAACCCGGTGCACAGCGTCGGCAGCCAGCTGGTCGAGGCGATCCGCGCCCACGAGCCGGTCTCCCGGCGCGAGGCCCACGCTGCCGCCGTCGAGGCGCTGCGCCGGGTGCGGATCTCCGAGCCCGAGCGCCGCATGGGCCAGTACCCGCACGAGCTGTCGGGCGGGATGCGCCAGCGCGTGATGATCGCCATGGCGCTGGTGATGAGCCCGGCGCTGCTGATCGCTGACGAGCCCACCACGGCGCTCGACGTGACGGTGCAGCGCGAGGTGCTCGACCTGCTGCGCGACCTGCAGGAGAGCACCGGCACGGCGATCATCCTGATCACCCATGACATGGGTGTGGTGGCCGAATCCGCCGACCGCGCCGTGGTCATGAAGGCCGGGCGCATGGTCGAGGCCGGCCCGGTCGAGACGCTCTTCCGCGCCCCGCAGGAGGCCTATACCCGTGACCTGCTCGCCGCCGTGCCGCGGCTCGGGGCAGGGGCCGAGCGCGCCGCGCCGCTGCCGCCCGAGGCACCGGTTCCGGTGGCCCGGCTGGTCGAGGCGCAGGTGCAGTTCGACATCGGCGCGAATTTCTTCGGCCGCCCGACCCACCGCGTGCACGCGGTCGAGGGGGTGAGCTTCGACATCCGCCCCGGCGAGACCTTCGGCCTCGTCGGCGAGAGCGGCTGCGGCAAGTCCACCATTGCCAAGGCGCTGGCCGGGCTGGTGCCGCATGAGGGGCATGTGGAGGTTGCAGGCAAGCGCCTCGCCACGCTGACCGCGCAGGGCCGCAAGGAGATCTGCCGAGACGTGCAGATGGTGTTCCAGGATCCGATGGCGGCGCTCGATCCGCGCATGACGGTGGGCGAGGCGGTGGCCGAGCCGCTGCTGATCCACGGCGTCGGAAGCCCCGATGAGCGCCGCGCCCGCGCCGAGGAGCTGTTCCGCCGTGTGGGCCTCACCCCCGGGCAGATGAGCCGCTACCCGCACGAGTTCTCCGGTGGTCAGCGGCAGCGCATCTGCGTCGCCCGCGCACTGGCGCTGCGTCCGAAGCTGATCATCTGCGACGAGAGCGTCTCGGCGCTTGACGTCTCGGTACAGGCGCGGGTGCTGGAGCTGCTCGAGGAATTGCAGCAGGAGACCGAGGTCTCCTACCTGTTCATCAGCCACGACATGGCGGTGGTCGAGAACGTGGTCGACCGGCTGGCGGTGATGTATCTCGGCCAGATCGTCGAGATGGGCACCCGCGATCAGGTCTTCGACAACCCCCGCCATCCCTACACGCAGCGCCTGCTCGACGCGGTGCCGGTGCCCGATCCCTCGCGCAAGGGGCGGCCCTATGCCCGGCCCGTGGGCGACATGCCCTCGCCGATCCGGGTCATCGGAGATGCACCGGCGCGGCTGCCGCTGCGTGACATCGGCGACGGCCATCTGGTGGCGGACGGGGGCCCCGGGCTCTAGAGCGTGAGCCCCAGCGCCTGCATCCGGTCGATCTGCGCCGGATCGCCCGACTCGAGCCCGAAGCCCGCGCGCTGCAACGTCTTCGGCACGATCACCACGCCACCGGTTTCGGGCGAAACGAGGCCGGGCAGGATGCGCCGGCCAGCCTCGAGATGGTGTTTGGCCACGGTGTTGAAGGCCCGGGTGCGATCGCGCGCCGCCGCCACCTCGGCCTCGTCGCGCACCGCCATCAGGTTGCCCTTGATGAGCTGCACCAGCACCGTCTGCAGTGCCCTCTGGGGATCGAGGTCGAGCCCGTCGACGATCTCGCCGATGGGATGCGCGCCGTCCGCGGCGAGCTCCGCCACACGCGCCTCGATCTCGGGCGTGGCCACGGGTGTGTCCTTGACCGGCAGGTCGGCGAGCAGGCCGAAGCCCGCCTCGCGGCTCCAGCCCAGAACCCTGAGCGCGCGCAGCTCGGCGATCATCTCCGAGGTGGTGAGCCGCAGCGCGCCGCGGTGGAACAGGTCGGCGCGGAAGGTGCGGTTGTACGAGAGATCGCGCGCGGTCTGGCCCCAGCCCTGCTCGCCGCCGCGCCGGATCAGGTCGAGCCGGGTCCCGTCGAGGAACAGCGCGTCGAACTGTTCGTGCAGCTCGCAGGGGCAGGCGAAGCCGAGCTTTGCGGGCTCGAGCGCCTCGGCCAGGTCGGTAAACCAGACCGCGCTGCCATGCGCCGCGCCCAACTCGTGGGCGAGGAAGGCGTCGGACTGTTTCGAGAGCCGCTGCCAGAGCGCGTCGAGGGCCGGGTTCTGGGCATAGGAAAGCCATGCCGCGACGGCATCGCGTGCAGCTGCGTATCGCGTGTCGCCCGCGCCCGCAGGCGCCTCGCGGAAGATCTGCCGGATCGGTGCGGCAGCGGCCCAGCCGGCGGCGCAGTTGTAGCCGTTGTAGACCAGCGCGCCGGGCGCCAGCCAGCCGCCCAGAAGCGCGACGATGTCGCCGCGGGTCTCGGCGTCGACCCAGCTCCAGACGCCGTGCATGGCGGCATAGTCGAACCGGTCCTCGGGGCGCTGGGCCGCGAGATCGGCAAAGCCCGCCTCCTCGACGCGGATGTTGGTGAGGCCGATCTCGGCGATCAACGCGCGGGCGCGGACCACGTGTTCGGGCATGAAGTCGATCCCGAGGAATTCGGCCTCGGGATAGCAGGCGGCCAGCGCGATCAGCGTATGCGCCGAGCCGCAGCCAAGCTCGAGAAAGCGGAAGCGCCGGGTCGAAGGGCCCGAGATGCGCGCGGTGAGCAACGCCGGACGCCAGCGGAAGGGCGAGATCTCGGGCTGCATGGTATCGAAATAGGCGCTATCGACGGGATAGCCCCGGGACCAGTCGGACATGACAATAATCTCTCTCTCAAACGCGGGCATCCTGCCAGAGGCCGGGGGCTCGCGGAAGGGCCGTTCGAGAGATCGCGGCGTTTGGCCCGGGCGAGGGGCCAATGCGGCGCGCGCAGGCGCCTGACCGAGCTGTCGTTTGTCCGACGAGATGCGCCGCCCGGCGCGGGCGAGCGAGCGGCGCGGGAGGTGTCAGCCCTCGGAGCGGATCTGGTCCACCAGCTGGCGCATGCCGTCGAGCGGCACGTAGCCGCGCAGCATCTGGTCGCTGAAGACGAAGCTCGGCGTGCCGTTGATCTGAAGCCGCGTCGCCAGTTCGCGGGTCTCCTGGATGCGGCGCGTCACTTCCTCGTCCGACATCCGCGCGATGATCGCCTCGGCATCGAGCCCCAGCGTATCGGCCAGACGGCGCAGCACCGGTTCGGAGGGCTCGCCCTCGAGGGTGATCAGCGCGTCATGCACCGCCTTGTAGGCCTCGTCGCCGGCCTCCATCAGCGTCGCGATGGCGAAGCGCGAGGAGGTGACCGAGGCCTCGCCGAGGATCGGGAACTCCTTCATGATGAAGCGGATGTTGCCGTCGCTCGAAATCAGCTCCTCGACTTCCGGAAAGGCACGGCGGCAATAACCGCAGCGGTAGTCCGAGAATTCGACGATGGTGATGTCGCCGTCGGGGTTGCCGCCGACATAGGAATAGCCGTCGCGGAACAGCGCGTCGGCATTGTCGGCCACGATCTGCTGATCGGCCACCGCCTGCTGCTCGGCCTGACGGTTCTCGAGCGCGTTGACCGCCTCCATGATGACCTGCGGGTTCTCGAGGAGGTACTCGCGCACCTGTGTGCCGAAGGCCTCGCGCTGCTCGGGTGTCATGGCGGAGAAGTCGAAGTCCTGCGCTGTCGCCGGCAGCGCGGCGGCGAGACCGGCGGCGAGGGTCAGCGCGGCGGCGGGGCGGGTCAGTCGGGTCAGCATGGCAGCTCCTGTCTTTGTTCGTTGAGAGACCTGTATCGGTCGCATCGTCCGGTGTCAGCGTTTCTTTTCGGCTCGGGCGGCGGCATCGGCCACGTCCTGCGCCCGGCGATAGGGGGCGGAGCCGCGCGGCAGGAGCCCCAGCGCGCGATTGGCGTGGATCCCGGCATCGTGCAGGCGGCCCTGAAGCGCGTAGCGCTGTGCCGTGGCCTCCGACGCCATGCCGGTGTTGCCGGTCTTGGCGTAGGCCACCGCGAGGTCACGCAGCACCCGGTTGTCGCGCCAGTCGCGGTCTCGGGCCTCTTCCAGCGTGCGCAGCGCGGCGTCGTATTGCCCGGCGGCAAGCTGTGCCCGGCCGAGCCCGGCGAGGATCTGGGCGTTGCGCGGGGCGAGCTGACGGGCCTGGCCGTAGACCTGCACCGCCGGCCCGGCCTGCCGACTCTCGAGCAGGATCTCGCCCTTGAGGTCGCGCAGGAAGGGATCGTTGGGGCGCAGCGCGATGGCGCCGTCGATGGCGCGCAGGGCGCGCCTCAGGTCGGATTGCCGGTGCTGCGCCACGGCCTCGGCCATCATCGCGATGTCCTTGCTCGGCAGGCGCTCGAGCCGGCGCAGCGTCCAGCTGGGCGCGCGCAGGAAGGCGGCGAGCTTGGCGCGGGCGCGGGCGAACCAGTAGACGGTTGAAGGATCGGCGGCGGCCCCCTGTCCCGGCGAGGCGGCGACCAGCCCCTGCAGTGCGCGCAGGCGGTCGCGGGTGAGCGGGTGGGTCTGGACGTAAAGGTCCTGCCGCGGCGCCGAGAGCAGCTCCTGCCCGCGGAAGATCTCCTGCACCTCGACGGCGCCGCGCGGGTCGAGCCCGGCATTCACCATGCTGCGGATCGAGCTGATGTCCGCGGCGCTTTCCTCGGCGCGGGTGTGGGCCATGAACTTGTTCATTGCCGAGGCCGACGAGCCCATCATGATCGCGGCGGCGGCATCTCCGCTGCCGGTGCTGACCCCGGTGGCGGCAGCCAGCGCCATGCCGAGCAGCGTGGCGGTGCGGGCGTTGCGCATGTTGCCGAGCCGGCGGGCGATGTGGCCATTGGTGATATGGGCCGCCTCGTGCGCGATCACGGCTTGCAGCTGCGCCGGGGTGTCGAGCTTCAGGATCAGCCCGGAATGGATGTAGATGGTGCTGTTGTCGACGATAAAGGCGTTGAGGCTGTCATCCCTGACCATCACCACCTTGACCTGAGACGGGCTGAGCCCGGCGCCGCGCAGCACTGGCGCCGCGACCATCGCCAGAGCGTGCTCGATATCGGCATCGCGCAGCAGGGTGACGGCGCGCGCGGGCAGGGCAGCCACGAGCAGGGTGGCCACGAGCAGCAGCGCGGCAAACGGTCGTGCAACGGCGGCGGACATTGACCCTCCCCGGTATCCTCAATACTCCCAATCCCGAGCCACCATGGGAGAGCAGGATGCGAAACTCAAGCCGCGGCGCGGTCGATCCCTTCATCGTGATGGATGTCATGGAGGCGGCGCGCGCCGCCGAGGAAGCCGGACGCCACATCATTCACATGGAGGTGGGCCAGCCTTCGTCTCCGGCGCCCGCCCATGCCCGCGCGGTGCTGGCCGAGACCATGACATCCGATCCCCTGGGCTATACCGTGGCGCTCGGCCTGCCGGCGCTGCGCCAGCGCATCGCGCGGCTCTATGGCGAGTGGTACAACGTCGATCTCGACCCGGCCCGCGTGGTGGTCACGCCGGGCTCGTCCGGGGGCTTCATCCTCGCCTTCACCGCGATGTTCGACGCCGGAGACCGGGTGGCGCTGGGGATGCCGGGCTACCCGTCCTACCGGCAGATCCTCAAGGCGCTCGATCTGGTGCCCGTGGAGGTGCCCGCCAAGCCCGAGAACGGCTACCAGCTCGAGCCCGGGGATCTGACGGGCGTCGACTATCAGGGGCTGATGATGGCCTCGCCGGCGAACCCCACCGGGACGATGCTCGACCGTGCCGAGCTTGGCGCGATGATCGAGACATGCCAGGCGCAGGGCGCGGCGTTCCTGTCGGACGAGATCTATCACGGCATCGAGTATGACAAGCGCGCGGTGACCGCGCTCGAGCTGTCGGACGATGTCTGCGTGATCAACTCGTTCTCGAAGTATTTCTCGATGACCGGCTGGCGCGTCGGCTGGCTGGTGCTGCCCGAGCGCTCGGTGCGGCAGGTCGAGCGGCTGGCGCAGAACCTGTTCATTTGCCCGTCGCACGCGGCGCAGGTGGCGGCGCTGGCGGCGATGGATTGCGGAGAAGAGCTGCAGGAGAACCTCGCGGTCTATGCACGCAACCGGGAGTTGATGCTCGAAGGGCTGCCCAAGGCCGGCTTCGACCGTATCGCGCCTCCGGACGGGGCCTTCTACGTCTATGCCGATGTCAGCCACCTGACCGAGGACAGCCGCGCCTTTGCGGCCGAGATCCTCGACAAGGCGGGGGTGGCAGTGACGCCGGGGCTGGATTTCGATCCCGAGCGCGGCCACGGCACGCTGCGGTTTTCCTATGCCCGCAGCACGGCGGATATCGAGGAGGGGCTGTCGCGGCTTCAGGATTTCATGAAGACGCGTGGGTAAGCCCAAGATTTTTAGGACTAAAAATCTTGGGCTGAAGAATTTCCGCACGAAAATTCTTGGCCGTCGCGCGGGCTGCAAATCCGGCTGGGGCGTGCTAGCGTGATGCAAAACAACATGATCGATTGGCGGATGAGCAGGATCTTCCTTCTTCTGGCGGCGCTCTTTCTGGGCTCCGCCGCAGCGGCACAGGACCTTGGCGGGCGCGCTCTGTTCGAGCGCGGCGCGCTTGAGGACCGGCGTGGCGGCACCGAGTTGACCCTCGGCCTGAGCCAGGGCGTGCCGTGGCGCGCCTTCACCCTGACAGATCCGGCCCGACTGGTGGTGGATTTCCGCGAGGTCGACTGGCAAGGGGCGGATCCCGCGGCCATGGGCCGGTCCGACACGGTCGAGGCGCTGCGCGTCGGGCGCATCCGATCGGGCTGGTCGCGACTGGTGGCCGAGCTCGCCGAGCCGATGGTGATCGGGCGGGCAGGGATGCGCGTCACCGAGACCACCGGCGAGGCGCGGCTGTCGCTGCGCCTCGAGCCCGCCAGCCCCGAGGAGATGGCCGCCGCCTCCGGCGCGCCGCGTGACCCGCGTTGGGATCTGCCCGAGCCCCGCGCCACTGCCGCGCCGCCGCGCGATCCCTCGGCGCCGCTGCGCATCATGCTCGATCCCGGGCATGGGGGCATCGATCCGGGCGCGCAGCGTGACGGCCACAGCGAAGCCGACCTGATGCTCACCTTCGCCCGAGAGCTGCGCGACGTGCTGCGCCGTGCCGGCTACGCGGTCGAGATGACCCGCGAGGAAGATGTCTTCGTCTCGCTCGAGGCGCGCGTGGCGCTTGCGCATCAGGCTGGCGCGGACCTGTTCGTGTCCTTGCACGCGGACGCCATCGAGGAGGGCATCGCCCACGGCGCCACCGTCTACACCCTGTCGGACGACGCCTCGGACGCGGCCTCGGCGGCGCTGGCCGAGCGCCATGACCGTGACGACATCCTCGCCGGGCTCGATCTCTCGGGGGCCGATGATCGGGTCGCCGACGTGCTGCTCGACCTCGCCCGGCTTGACAATTCCCCGCGCAGCACGGCGCTGGCGAAGCATCTCGTCGACCGCATCCGCAACGCCGTGGGCACGGTACACAAGCGGCCGCTGCGCCATGCGGGCTTCTCTGTGCTCAAGGCGGCCGACATTCCCTCGGTGCTGGTCGAGGTCGGGTTTCTGTCCACGGCCAAGGATCTCGACAACCTGCAGGACGCGTTCTGGCGCGCCGGCATGGCGGCGGGCATCCGCGACGGCATCGCGGCCTGGGCGCTCGAGGATGCGGCGCTGGCACGGTTGCGCAGGCAATAGACGCGGCCTGACCGGTGGCAGTGCCCTGCCGTCACGCCCCCGTGTGTTTTGACCGCGGGCCATGCAGGGTATAAGGACACGGCAATCTTCAGAGGCGGCCCTCAGTGACTCGGTTCATTCTTTCCTTTTTCGGCGGCATCTTCAGCATCATCACGCTGGGGATCATGATGTTCGCGCTCACGGTGGGCGCGGTGATCTGGATCTATGGTCAGGACCTGCCCAGCCACGAGAGCCTGGCGCAGTACACCCCGCCGACGATCAGCCGGATCTACAGCCAGGAAGGCCGGATCATCGACGAGTTCGCGCAGGAGCGGCGGCTGTTCACCCCTGCTGACCAGATCCCCGACCTGGTGAAAGAGGCGTTCATCTCGGCCGAGGACAAGAACTTCTACACCCACCAGGGCTATGATCCGCGCGGCATTGCCGCGGCGGTGGTCGATGCAGTGAAATCCCGCGGCCGCGACGTGCGCGGTGCCTCGACCATCACCCAGCAGGTCATGAAGAACTTCCTTCTCGACGGCGACCGTCGCGCCGAGCGCAAGATCAAGGAGATCATCCTTGCCACCCGCGTCGAGCAGGCGCTGAGCAAGGAAAAGATCCTCGAGCTCTATCTCAACGAGATCTTTCTCGGCCAGAACTCCTACGGCGTGACCGCTGCGGCCCAGACCTATTTCAACAAGACCCTGTCAGAGCTCGAACCGCACGAGGCGGCGTTCCTCGCGTCGATGCCGAAGGCTCCGTCGGACTATCACCCGGTGCGCAACAAGGAGCGGCTTCTGCAGCGCCGCGACTACGTCCTGCGCGAGATGCATGACAACGGCTACCTCTCGGACGAGGTCTACGAGCAGGAGCGCGCGCAGCCACTGCGTTCGGTGCAGAACGGCGATTTCGAGCCCTACCAGCGCTCGCTGCCGCCGCGCGATTATTTCACCGACGAGATCCGCCGTCAGCTGACCCGCGACTTCGGCGAGGGCGAGTTCTTCTCGGGCGGTTTCAGCGTGCGCGCCACGCTCGATCCCGAGATGCAGACCAAGGCGGCGGAATCGCTGCGCATCTCGCTCGAGAACTATGACCGCAGCCTCGGCCGCTGGCGCGGCACCGGCAAGACCATTCCCGAGGAACAGCTGGGCTCGGAAGAGGCCTGGCGCGAGGCGCTGTCCAACACCTCTGTGGCGCGCGACATCGACCTCGAGAGCGAGTGGCTCCCGGCGGTGGTGCTCGAGGTCGGTGACAGCGCCATGCGCCTCGGCATCGAGGGCGTGGCGACCGATGACGCCCGCGGCACGTCGGTCCCGCGCGACGACATCTCGTGGGTCCGCGGCAGCTTCCGCGACAATTTCGAGCGCGGCGACGTGGTGCATGTGCGCGAGATGACCGCCGACAATGACGGCAGCTTCATCCGCTGGACGCTGCGGCAGGTGCCGCGGGTGCAGGGCGCCTTCATGGCGATGGACGTGCACACCGGCCGTGTGATCGCCATGCAGGGCGGCTTCTCGTACCAGGATTCGGTGTTCAACCGTGCCACCCAGGCGCAGCGCCAGCCGGGCTCGTCCTTCAAGCCCTTCGTCTACGCCTCGGCGCTCGACTCGGGCTATGCGCCCTCGACCATCGTGATCGACGCACCGATCGAGATCGACACCCCGCAGGGCGTGTGGCGTCCGAAGAACTCGTCCAACACCTATTACGGTCCGACCCCGCTGCGCACCGGCATCGAGCAGTCGCGGAACCTGATGACCATCCGTCTCGCACAGGAAATCGGCATGGACACGGTGGGCCGCTATGCCGAGAAGTTCGGCGTCTATGATCACCTGGGCCGCTTCCTGTCGAACGCGCTCGGTGCCGACGAGACCACGCTCTACAAGATGATCTCGGCCTATGCGATGTTCGCCAATGGTGGCGAGCGCGTCGAGCCGACGCTGGTCGACCGGGTGCAGGACCGCTACGGTCGCACGATCTACAACCATGAAAGCGCCAAGGGCAATGAGCGGGTCTGCATCGACTGCGCCGAGGACAGCCTGCCGCCGGGGGTGAGCCCCACGATCCGCAACAACCGCGAGCGCATCATGGATGCGGTCACCGCCTATCAGCTGACCTCGATGATGCAGGGCGTGGTCGAGCGCGGCACCGCCGCGCGGGTGGTCGATCTGGGTGTGCCCACCGCCGGCAAGACCGGCACCACCAACGACGCGAAGGACGTGTGGTTCATCGGCTTCACCTCGAACATCGTGGCGGGCTGCTACATCGGCTACGACAACCCCAGCCCGATGGGGCGTGGTGCCTACGGGGCCTCGATGTGCGGCCCGGTGTTCCAGCGCTTCATGACCGAGGCAGTGCAGAAATACGGTGGCGGTGCCTTCGACGTGCCCGAGGCTTGCGAGTTCATTAATATCGACCGTTTCTCGGGCGCTCGCCTCGGGCCGGATGCGTCGGGCCCCAACGTGGTGGCCGAGTGCTTCCGCCGTGGTCAGGAGCCGATGTTCGGGATCCAGCTCGATGGCGGCTGGGCGATGTCTGGCAATTTCGACCTGATCCAGCCCGATGGCAGCACCCGGGCGCGCGAAGTCACCACCTCGACCGGGCGCAAGGCGACCGTCGGACCGAAGGCGAGCTTCGGCACGCTGTCCTCGGGCGGGCTGTACTGAGCGCAAGGCGCGGTTTCCGCCCGCCTGCGCGGGCGGACAGGCTTGGGGGGCGCTGCCCCCCACGCGCGCCGGGCGCGCGTTCCCCCCGAGGTATTTTCGAACCAGAGAAGGGATGGGCGCCGGGACAGGCGGCGGGCGCGTTCGCGGGCTGGCCGAGTGGCTTGATGGGGTGGATCAGAGCCGGACTTGGGACGTGAAAAGCCCCGCCGGCGCGCGACGGGGCTTGGTCTTTTCTGGACGGAGGGGGCGGGCCTCAGGGCAGGTCGACCGCCTCCGGTGCCGCTTTCTCGAGCGGGGCGGGGGCGAAATGCGTCAGCATCTCGGCCCGGTCGACGGCCTCGCCCCTCACCACGCCTTTCGACAGCACCCAGTCGGCCTCGGCCACCAGCAGATCGGCGAGCGCGGTGTCGAGCTTGAGGCCGACATCGACATCCTGCCACATGGTGGCGAGCGCCTCGGGGCTCATTGCGCCCTGCATCGAGGCACTGACCGCCTCCATCGCCGCCGCCGGGTCGGCCTTCACATCGGCATCCGCCTTGGCCAGCGCGGCCATGAAGGCCTCGAGCGTTGCGGACCGGTCGCCGGTCATCTCGGGCGAGGCGGCGAGAATGTAGTGCACCTCGTAGCCGGGCACCCGCAGTTCGGCATAGTCGTCGCCGAGCGTGTTGGCGGCGGCGCCGTAGAAGGTCGGGAAGGGCACGATGGCATCGAGATCGCCGCGCGCCAGCGCCGGGACCAGATCCGGCGGTGCCGCGCCGACCACCTCGGCCTCGACACCGGCCTCGGCGAGGATCTCGTCGAGGTAGAAATTGACGTTGGTGCCGATGGTGGTGCCGATCTTCTTGCCGGCGAGCTCGGCTGGCGAGGCGACCGCGCCCGAGGCGGTGTTCACAATCACCCGGGAGCCGGTGAAGCGCGCGAGATCGCCGATCACGGCGAACTCCTGCCCGGTCAGGGCGCCGACCGCGGCCGGGAATTCCGCCATGAAGGTGACATCGACCTGACCGCCGATCATCGCCTCGAAGCCTTCGCGCCCGGTGCGGAAGGCGACGAACTCGATGTCGAGCCCCGCCTCTTCGAAATAGCCGTTCTGGATCGCCACGTCGACCTGAGGCGTCTGCGGGTTCGGGGTCCAGGCGAAGGTCAGCTCCTCGGCGCTTGCCGCAAGCGGAGCGAGCAGCGCGGCGGCCAGTGCCAGTTTGGAAAGGTGGGTCACGGTAAATCTCCCTTAGAGGCTGTCTGCGAGGTCTGTCTTGGGGTGAAGGAGGTCGAGGATCTCGTCCCGGATCTCCAGAAGGTCGCTTCCCGAGCGGCTGAAGGCGCGCGGGCGCTGCTGGGTCAGGTGGTAGTGGCGGATCAGCCGCCCCGGCGCCTGGCTCATGACCTGCACGTGGTCCGAGAGCAGAAGCGCCTCGTCCACGTCGTGGGTCACGAAGAGCACGGTGGCGCGGTGCTTGCGCCAGATATTGAGAAGAAGCTCGTGCATCACCAACCTGGTCTGCGCGTCGAGCGCGCCGAAGGGTTCGTCCATCAGCAACACCTTGGGCCCGACAGCGAAGGTGCGCGCGATGGCGACCCTCTGCTTCATGCCGCCCGAGAGCTGCTGCGGGTACTTGTCGGCATGGGCCTCGAGCCCGACCTCGGCGAGGGCGGCGCGGGCGCGGTCGATCTCTTCGCCCTGGGGCAGGCCGAACTGCTTGAGCCCGTAGCGCACGTTGTTGAGCGCGGTGAACCACGGGAACAGCGCGTATTGCTGGAAGATCACGCCAACCTCGGGGGAAGGGCCCGCGATTGGCTTGCCGTCGAGGCGCAGGCTGCCTTCGGAGGGTTTCACGAAGCCTGCGATGGCGTTCATCAGCGTGGACTTGCCGCAGCCCGAAGGCCCGATCAGCGCGGTGAAGGTGCCCGGCTCGAGCACGTGGGAGGTGCGCGAGAGCGCCGTCACCGGCCCCTGCCGCCCCTTGAAGCGGATCACCACGTCGTCGATCTCGACGCGGCCTTTCTGAGTGTCGGTCTTGTGAGTGTCGGTCATGAGATCTTCAGCCATCAGCCCTGCTCCCAGTGCACGAGTTTCTTGCCGATGGCGTGGACGATGAGGTCCGCCACCGCGCCGAGGATGCCGAGGATGATCAGCAGCGAGAACATCCGGTCGGTGCGCACGTATTGCCGTGCTTCCTGAAGCCGGAAGCCGATGCCCGACGAGGCGCCGGACAGTTCGGCCGCCACGAGGCTCAGGAAGGCCAGCGCCACGCCGAGCCGGATGCCGGCGAAGATGTGCGGCGCGGCGGCGGGCAGCACCACGGTGAGGAATTCGCGCATCCTCGAGGCCCCCAGCGAGCGCGAGGCGCGCAGGTAGGTTTCGGGGACGTATTCCATGCCGTGATGGGTGTTGAACCAGACCGTGAGGAACACGGTGTAGCTGACCACGAAGTATTTCGAGCCCTCTCCGATGCCGAACCAGACGATGGCCACCGGGACCAGCGCGATGGCCGGGATCGGGCGCAGCAGGTTGAGGAACGGGTTGAGCAGGGTCCGCACCAGCGCCACGCGGCCGGTGAGCAGACCCAGCGCCACGCCGAGCGTGGCACCGATGCCGAAGCCCACGCCGGCCCGGCCCAGCGATTTCGCGAGGTCTGTCTGCAGCGTGCCGTTCTGCCACATCTCGACCGTGGCGGACCAGACCGACCACGGCGCGGGAAAGATCGCCTCCTTGACCATGCCCGAGGCGCCCACCAGTGCCCAGATGCCGAGGATGAAGGCAAAGGAGATCAGCGGCAGCCCGGCCTTCGCGCCCCATTTCGCGCCTTGCGACAGGAAGGGGGCGATCCTTGGCGATGTGCGTCCTTTGGTCGGGTCTTCGCTCATGTCGGTCACAGCCATGTCACCTGCTCCGCGCTGTAGCGATGCGCCCGGAAGCAGCCATTGTGAGAGCCCTTGATGAACTGGTTCACCGGGGCAGGGTACTCGGCGAAGTCGGGGATCACGAATTCCCAGACGGTCTCGCCTGCCGGCGTCACCTCGAAGAGCCGGCCAAAGGCGCTCTCGCAGATCAGGGTGTTGCCGTTGGGCAGCCGCTCGGCGCTGCCCATGAAGGGCGAGAAGAAGCTCGGCGCGTTGGGGTCGGTGTAGCTCCATGTGACCTGCATGGTCGCGGGATCGAACTCCAGCGCACGCGAGAACGGGTTCGAGGAGCCCATGCGCAGGTTGCCGTTGTCGAAGACCAGCACCGTGCCGCCCTCCATCATGATCGGCGTGTGCTGCTGGGCGACGAGGTCGGCGCCCGCGTGCCAGACGATGCGGCCGCTCGCCTTCTCGACCGCGATCACGCCCGAGGTGGTGCGCAGGCTCATCAGGATCAGCCCGCTCTCGGTCTCGGACACACCGTTGATCATCGGCCAGTGGCGGCGGTCGAAGATCGGGTGAACCGGCAGGTCGGCGGGGTCGATGTGGTCCCAGATGCACCATTCCCAGACCACCTCGCCCTTGCGGTTCACCTGCCGCACGATGTCGGACTGGAAGATGCCGTCAGCGCCGTCCTTGCGCGGGTCGCCGCCGCAGATGCGCTTGGCAAGGTGCGCCGGGAGCTCGGCGGCCACGGTGTAGAGCAAGTCGCCATTGGGCAGCCACTGGGCGTCGTGGTGGTGGTAGATGTCTTCATGGCGCCAGACGATCTCGCCCTCGGGCGTCGCCTCGTAGAAATCGCCGCCATGCCAGAGATCCCATGCCGGGTAGAGTGCGGCCGAGGTGGCGTGGCTGCCGTTGTAGCCGAGATTGCCATTGGGCAGCAGTACCGCGTCGCGGCCCGGGCGCACCGGCATCTGCCACTGATGCGCGATGCGGCCTTCGACATCCACCATGTCGACCACGCCGCCGCCGGTCTGGCGGGCATAGAGCGTGTAGCCGCCGAAGCTCTTTTCCCGGTCGAGCGCGGTCAGCCCGAGCCGGCGCCGCTCCAGCGTCACGGCGCTGGCCTGTTCGGGGTCGAAAGTGCCTTTGGTCGTATCGAGCATTGCCGTCTCCATAAGTTGTAAAACGTTTTAATGCACTATTGCCTTGCGCTGGGTGTTGTTAAAACGTTTTAATGACTCAAAAGGCGCGATTTCTTGATGACGCCGCCCGAACGGGCGGAAACAAGCGTCTAGCGACGAAAAAACAGGCGGAGTTTGAATGGCGATGGGCGCAGACGGTCCCCGCAAACGGGCAACCATCAAGGACGTGGCGCAGGCGGCCGGGGTGTCTCCGGGCACGGTCTCCAACGCGCTCAGCGGGAAGCGGCGGGTCGATTCGGCGACGCAGGCGCGGATCACGGCGGCGATCGAGCGGCTGGGTTACGTGCCCAACCTCGCGGCACGGGGCATGCGCACCGGGCGGGCGGGCACCATCGCGATCTTCTCCTCGATGCCGACCGCCGTCGCCGCAGGCGCAGCCCGGCTCGGCTTCCTGATGGAGATCGCCGCCTCCGCCGCGATTGCCGCGCTCGAGAGCAACACCGCCCTGTTGCTGGTGCCGCCGATCGAGGATCCGGTTCGCGCGCTCTCCACCATCGCCTTCGATGGCGCGATCCTCGTGGAGCCCGAGACCGAGGATCCCTACCTGTCGCTGCTGGCGGCGCGCGGCGTGCCCACCATGGTCATCGGCCCTGCCACCGAGGACCAGCCCCTTGCGGTGCGGATCGACTACCGCCGGATGGCCGAAACACTGTTCGACCACCTGCACGATGTCGGCGCCCGGGATATCCTGCTGGTCGTGGGCCAGAGCGGACGGGCCTCGAACATTGCCTTTCGCGAGGTCTTCAGCCAGCGCAGCACGGCGCACGGTCTGCCGGGGCAGGAAATCGTCCTGCCGGAGGCCGAGGCGGAGCGCGGCGCGCAGGCGGCGCTGCGCGCGCACGTGGCCGAGTTCGGTGCCCCGGACGCGGTGCTCGTGCCCATCGACGCCATGGCCACCGGCGTCATGGCCGCACTGAGGGAGCTTGGGTTGACGGTGCCGGGCGATGTGCGCGTCGCGACCCGCTACGACGGCATCCGGGCGCGCAGCGAGAGCCCGGCGCTGACTTCGCTCGACCTGCATCTCGATCAGGTTGCCGAGCTTGCGGCCCGGGGCCTTGTCGGCGCGCTGGACACCGGCGCCGGCGCGATGGTCGTCGATGCACCCGAGCCGGACCTGCTGGTGCGGGGCTCGACGGTTTTGTCCTGACGCCCCTTGCCCGGGGGGCTTGGCAGGCCTTGCCCGCAAACGAGGGGAGGCGGGCGCTTGAAGGGGAGGCGGTGCTGGTTTATGTCCCCCTGACCACAGTTTTCCCGAAAAGAGACCGCCATGCGTGCCGAGACCCAGAAGACCGTCGAAAAGATCGAGAAGTCGCTCGACCTGCTTGGCCAGCGGCTCGACTGGGAGACCGCGCCGCACCGGCTCGAGGAATTCAACGCCCGCGTCGAGGATCCCAACCTCTGGGACGATCCGCAGGCGGCACAGAAGCTGATGCGCGACCGCCAGTTCCTCGTCGATGCGATGGAGACCTATACCTCGATCAAGCAGGAGCTGTCGGACAATGTCGAGCTGATCGAGCTTGGCGAGATGGAAGAGGATGATGAGGTCGTCTCCGAGGCCGAGGGCGCGCTCAAGGCACTGGCAGAGAAAGCCGGCCAGAAAGAGCTCGAGGCGCTGCTCGACGGCGAGGCCGATGGCAACGACACCTTCCTCGAGATCAATGCCGGCGCGGGCGGCACCGAGGCCTGCGACTGGGCCGCGATGCTGCAGCGGATGTACGTGCGCTGGGCCGAGAAGCGCGGCTACGAGGTCGAGCTGCAATCGGAGGAAGCGGGCGCCGAGGCGGGCATCAAGTCGGTGGCCTACAAGATTTCCGGCACCAACGCCTATGGCTGGCTGAAATCCGAGAGCGGCGTGCACCGGCTGGTTCGGATCTCGCCCTTCGGCAAGGGCACGCGCGAGACCTCTTTCGCGTCGGTCTGGGTCTACCCTGTGGTCGACGACAACATCGAGATCGACGTGAACCCGTCGGATATCCGGGTCGACACCTACCGCTCCTCGGGCGCCGGTGGCCAGCACGTGAACACCACCGACTCGGCGGTTCGGATCACCCACATGCCCACCGGCATCGTGGTGACCAGCTCGGAGAAGTCGCAGCACCAGAACCGCGACATCGCCATGAAGGCGCTGAAATCGCGGCTCTACCAGATGGAGCTTGACCGCCGTAACGCCGAGATCAACGCCCAGCACGAGGCCAAGGGCGATGCCGGCTGGGGCAACCAGATCCGCTCCTACGTGCTGCAGCCCTATCAGATGGTGAAGGACCTGCGCACCAGCCACGAGACCTCGGACACCCAAGGGGTGCTCGACGGTGATCTCGATCCGTTCATGGCGGCCACGCTGGCCCAAAAGGCGGCGGGCAAGAGCCGCGCCGACGCGCAGGCCGACTAAGGACGGATCGCGCCCCGCCCGGGCGCTTGCCGCGGTGTGGAGCGCTCGCTACTCTTGCCGGAAAACGGCCAGGGCAGGGCGATGGGCAACACGATCATGACAGCGACCGCGGGGGCGGCCGGGGCAGGGCGCCGCGGTCTGTGGCTGATGGCAGGCCTTGTGGCTCTGGCGCTGCTTTCCGGCTGCGCAGCGCCATGGCGCGCGGACTATCCAAGGCAGCACAGCGTGGCATTCGCCCAGAGCGCGGACACCCGGCTCGCGCGGCAGGTGCGGGCGCTTGGCGATCCGGGCGATGGACGCTCCGGCGTGGCGCTGGTGAGCGACGGTCCCACTGCGCTGTCGCTGCGGCTGGGACTGACAGGGCGTGCCGAGCGCAGCATCGACGCGCAGTATTACCTCCTGCATGATGATCCCTCCGGTCATCTCTTCGTCGGCCAGCTGATGCGCGCGGCGGATCGCGGCGTGCGCGTGCGGCTGCTGCTCGATGACATGGATGCGGCGGCCTATGACGACATCCTGACCGCGCTGGCTCGGCATCCGAACGTGCAGATCCGCCTGTTCAACCCGTTCCCGCGCGGGCTTGCGCGGCCGGTGGTGACCGCGCTCGAGTTCCTGCGGGTGAACCGGCGCATGCACAACAAGTCGATGACCTTCGACAATGTCGTCACGCTGGTCGGCGGGCGCAATATCGGGGATGAGTACTTCGCCGCCAAGGACGAGAGCAACTACAATGATCTCGACCTGCTGGCGGCGGGGCCGGTGGCCGCCGAGGTCTCGCGGCAGTTCGATGCCTACTGGAACAGCGACAAGGCGGTGCCGGTGGCGGCGGTCTCGGACGACGGGCTGTCGCTCGCGGCGGCGCGCGAGCGGCTCGGGCGCCGCATGCAGGCGGCGCTGCATACGCCCTACGGCGAAGCGCTTGAAGCAGGGCGGAAGGCGTTCCTTCCCGGGGCGGAGACCCGGCTCGACTGGGTTCCGGCGCGGGTGATCGCGGATCCGGTGGAGAAGTCGAGCCGACGGGCGCGCAGCAGCGACAGGGTTACCGGGCAGATCCTGCCCTACATCACCGGTGCGCAGGAGGAACTCTTCGTGTCCTCGGCCTATTTCGTGCCGCTCCGGCAGGGAGTCGACCTGCTTGGCGGCCTTGCGGATCGCGGGGTCGAGGTGACGGTGCTGACCAACTCGATGGACTCGACCGACGTGCTCTCGGTCTATGGACATTATGCGCTCTGGCGCAATGCGCTGCTTCGCCGCGACGTGGCGCTCTGGGAGCTTCGCGCCGACAGCGCGCGGCCCGACCGGGATCGGCTCGGACTGGGGGCGTCCCAGTCCTCTCTGCATACCAAGGCCTTCGCCATCGACCGGCGCCATCTGTTCGTGGGCTCGTTCAACTGGGATCCGCGCTCGGTCTGGATCAACACCGAGATGGGCATTCTGATCGACAGTCCCGCGCTGGCAACCGAAGCGACAGAGCTGTTCCGCAAGACACTCGTGGAAAACGCCTATCGTGTCACGCTGAACGACGAGGGTGACCTGCTCTGGGAAGAGCGGCGCGATGCCAGGACGCTGGTGCTGCACCGCGGCGAGCCCATCGACTCGCACTGGCGGGCGTTCATGAGCCGGCTTTACGCGCTCTTGCCGATCGGCGGGCAGCTCTGACCGTTTCTGGCACCGAAACTGCGGGCCTGTCCTCGCGCCCCGGCGGCACGTCTTCCGCGCGCAAAGATCTTGCGCGGGGCCACGGGTTCCGGGTTACACTCGGCTTCGGAGGAGAGGTCGTGCCAGAGGGAGGTTCGCGATGCCTGAGACGCCGCAGCATGGGGTGCCGCCGCTGGGAGAGGTCAGCTTCGCCACGCTGAAGGAAGCGCTGCGGCGCGGGGGCCTCGACATGATGCGTGCGCCGGGCTTTGCGCTGGTCTTCGCAGGCTTCTACGTGCTGGCCGGCCTGGCGATGAGCTGGATCACCTGGGCCACCGGGCAGAGCTACTGGCTGGTGCTGGCGGCGATCGGCTTCCCGCTGCTGGGGCCCTTCGCGGCCGTCGGGTTCTACGACGTGAGCCGCCGGCTCGAGCGCGGCCTGCCGATGGACTGGATGCAGATCTTCAGCGTCATCCTGCGCCAGTCGAAGCGTCAGCTGCCGTCGATCTGCGCGGTGATCGTGATCGTCTTCCTGTTCTGGTTCTTTCTCGCGCACATGATCTTTGCGCTGTTCCTCGGGCTTTCGGTGATGACCAACGTCTCATCGAGCTTCGACGTCTATCTGAGCATGGAAGGGCTGACGATGCTGGGTGTGGGGTCTGTGGTCGGGGCGGGCTTTGCGGCACTGCTCTACATGATCACCGTGTTGGCGCTGCCGCTGCTGCTCGACCGCGAGGTGGATTTCGTCACCGCGATGATCACCTCGTTCCAGTACGTCCAGGCCCACCCTGTGGTGATGTTCGCATGGGCGGCGTTCATCGCCGTGGCGACCTTCCTCGCGATGCTGCCGGCGTTTCTTGGCCTCTTCCTCGTGCTGCCGCTGCTCGGCCATGCCACCTGGCACCTCTACGACCTGATCAAGTCGGGCGCAGCCCCGGAGACGACCGGCGGCGCCGTGGCGGCCTGACGCGGACCCGCGTCGGCCTCAGACGAAGGGGTCGCCGATCCGCAGCTGCTTGCGGTGGAAGGTGGGAAGCTTGTCCTCGGTGACGTAGCCTGCGGTGCGGGCCGTCGCGAGCACCTGGTGCATGTCATGGCCGAGATACTCATAGACCAGCCGCGCGGCGCGGCGCGTGGTCGGGCTCTCGGGCGTGGTGCGCAGCGTGTAGCCGACCCAGTAGATCTTGGCGAGCGCCGGAATCCGCGCGAGGTAGTTGAACGAGCTCGTCACCGAGTCCCGCCGGCTCACGAGAATTGCCAGCCCTTCGGCCTGAGGCATGACCAATCCGCGGAATTCGCGGGTCGGCGCATCGGTTGACATGCCATGCATTTCCATCGCCGCTTTCGGCTCGAAACCGCGCAGGAAGGCGAAGTTGTCACGCCGCGAGATCTGTACCAGTCCCACGATGAAACTGTCGGGATCTGTAAAAGAGGCGCGGGAAAAACGGTAGAACCCCGACGGAAAGTCGGCCTCGTCGATCGGAATGACGACGCCGCCGCCCACGAAGTCCGAGATATAGGGGTGATGCAGCAGCCCTTTCGGGTCTCCGCCGAGTTCATCGACCGGTTCGAGCAGAATTCGGGCATCAACGCCGAAGAATTTGCAGATCCGGTGAAGAACATCTGGACGCGGGAAACTCTCCCCGGCAAGATACCGGTTAAATTGAGTGCGGTTGATGCCCAGGTCGCGGCATAGTTGCGAGACGGACGCCGCAGTTTGTCCAAGCTGACGCAGATTCGCGCCAAAGACGCTTCGTAATTCGGCCGGACTCCGCTGGTTCATGTGTCTATCTGTCTCGAGTTGTATCCGGATCGCCGCCAAGGGCCAGGAGATTGTGGCTAAACCTTGTCGTCAAATGGGCGAAAACACACACAAAATTCCCGATTGACGCCAAGTAGCGTCTAAGGTGACGCTGCTTCGCATCAACCTTTATCGAATTTGCCACAAATTGCAACCCGGAGACACGTTTCGCGGAATGTGATGTGACAGGGAAATGCTCCACCTTGTTTCACATCGAATTGTTGGGAACGTGAAAATGTCGCAGACGATGTACGGGGTTGTCCTCTGGGCGGACCACAAAGATCAGAAAGCTGTCATTTGGTGCGAGGATCACGGAGATCTCGCCCTCTATCACGACGCCGAGGCGAGCGTGCATGACGGAGTGTCGCTCGACGAAGGCGATCTCATCGAATTCGATCTCAAGCAGGAAGAGAACCTGCGCCTGGCTCAAAATCCCCGACGGCTGGCGCAGAATCACTATCCCGGTCTCGCTCAGGCACTGCGTCACGCCGATGCATCCCGAAACACCGGCCCGACGGTGCCAAATGAGACCGGGAACGTGATCCCTTTCCGGGGTCGCACTCCCGCTTATCCGACCGGACCGCTCCGCGCGATCCACGCAAGCTGATTTCCCGGCTTCCACTCACACCCACACTCACGCTGAAGCGCCCGGCCCCCGAAAGGCCGGGCGTTTCTACTTGTGCGCGTCGGGCGTGGCCGCAAAGAAAAGGCCCGGGACGCGCGTGCAAGCAGCGTCCCGGGCCGTGACTGGCGGGCGGAAAAGTGCGGTCAGTCAGTGCCGCGCGACAGCGCCGCGACACCGGTACGCGCCACCTGCACAAGGCCCAGCGGGCGCATCAGGTCGGCGAAGGCGTCAATCTTGTCGGGCGCGCCGGTGAGCTGGAAGATGAAGCTCTCCAGCGTCGAGTCGACCACCTGCGCGCGGAAGATATCGGCCAGGCGCAGCGCCTCGACCCGCTTGTCGCCGCTGCCATTGACCTTCATCAGCGCCAGCTCGCGCTCGACCGAGCTGCCCTCGGCGGTCAGGTCGTGCACGTCGCGCACCGAGACGATGCGCCCGAGCTGGGCCTTGATCTGCTCGATCACCTGCGGCGTGCCGGTGGTGACGATGGTGATGCGCGACAGGTGACCTTCGTGATCGACCTCGGCCACGGTCAGGCTGTCGATGTTGTAGCCCCGGCCCGAGAACAGGCCGATGACGCGGGCCAGCACGCCCGGCTCGTTCTCGACCAGCACGGTGATGGTGTGCGCCTCCTGCACGTCCGAGAAGGTCGGGCGCAGGTTGTAGGCCGAATGCTTGGACGAGCCTTTCTTGATCTGTAGCGCGGACATGGTCGTTCCTTTCTGGTCAGAACCCGGCAAGGCGCGGGTCGGCGAATTTGCGCAGCAGCGCGTTCAACAGGATCGGTCCCGCCAAGCCGATGGCGGTGCCGGAGACAAGGTGCAGCGTGGCGTCATCGCTGACGCGCTGCAGCGCCACACGGGTGGCGGCGGAAAAGATCGTGTGCGCGAGGAAGATCGGCATCGAAAGGACGCCGAGCCACGCGAGCAGCCGTCCCGGCGCGCTCTGCGCCGGAACCAGCCCCGCCAGTGCCGCGCACAGGCACAGGCTCAGGGCAATGGAGGCCGCTAGGTAGGGGCCAAGCCGCTCGGGCAGGTCCGGCACCGTCAGGCCGGCCATCTCGATCGCGGCGAAGAGCGCGACCGCGGCGAGGCCGGCGGCAAGGCCGATCCGCGGCAGCGGCAGGCGCGCCAGCCAGATCCCCAGCACGAACACCGCGGCGTGGATCGCGGCGGGGCTGAACAGCACGCCGAAATCGATGCCCGAGAACAGCACCAGCGCCAACACCGCGAGCAACAGGCCGAACCACGTCGCGGTGGGCAGCGGCGTCCGGGGCAGGGCGCAGACCGGCAGGGCGAGCGCGTGCAGGATGAACAGCGCCCAGAGGAACCACAGGTGGTTCTGCGGCGGCAGCGGCAGCACCATCAGAGCCTCGAGACCGACCGGCGAATTGGCGGCGGCTCCGGCAGCGATCTTGAAGCCGGCAAAGACATAGGTCCACAGAACCAGCGGCCAGAGCAGCCGCAGCACCCGGCTCTTGAGCGCCTCTCCCAGCCTCCGTCGTCGCGCCCAGCCCTCGAACGTGTAGCCCGAGAGCAGGAAGAACAGCGGCATGTGGAAGGTGTAGATCAGTTGCTCGACGGTCGCGATGGTGCCGGGATCGGACAGGATGCCCGATCCCGCGAGCCCCAGCCAGCAATGGCCGACCACCACGAGCACGATGCCCACGCCCTTGGCCTGGTCGAGCCAGGCCACCCGCGCTGCGGTGGGGGGGATGGGCGCATCGCTGCGCGCGGCGGTCGCGACCGGGCTCACCTTGGCCTCCCTCCGGCCGTGCGGTCCTCAGACCAGCACGGCGCCCTTGCCGGCGATGGCGTTGGTGGCCTGAGCGTCGCCCAGCAGCATCTTGTTGTGCGGCTCGCCCGACGGGATCATCGGGAAGCAGTTCTCGTGCTTCTCGACGAGGCAGTCGAAGATCACCGGGCCGTCGTGGTTCAGCATCTCCATGATCGCGTCGTCGAGATCGGCAGGATCCTTGCAGATGATGCCCTTGGCACCGAATGCCTCGGCGAGCTTGACGAAATCGGGCAGGGCCTCGGACCAGCTCGAGGAATAGCGCTCGCCATGCAGCAGCTGTTGCCACTGGCGCACCATGCCCAGGCGCTCGTTGTTGAGGATGAACTGCTTGACCGGCAGACGGTACTGCACCGCGGTGCCCATCTCCTGCATGTTCATCAGCCACGAGGCCTCGCCCGCGACGTTGATCACCAGCGCCTCCGGGTGCGCGACCTGCACGCCCACCGAGGACGGGAAGCCGTAGCCCATGGTGCCGAGGCCACCGGAGGTCATCCAGCGGTTGGGATCCTCGAAGCCGAGGTACTGCGCGGCCCACATCTGGTGCTGGCCGACCTCGGTGGTGATGTAGCGATCCCGGCCCTTGGTCAGCGCCTCGAGACGCTCGAGCGCGTATTGCGGTTTGATCGTGGTCTCGGAGGTCTTGTAGGTCAGGCACTTGACCTGCTTCCACTCCTCGATCTGGCGCCACCACTTGGCCAGCGCCTCGCGGTTGACCTTGCGGCCGCGGGCCTTCCACACCTTGAGCATGTCCTCGAGCACGTGGCCCACATCGCCGACGATCGGCAGGTCGGTCTTGATGACCTTGTTGATCGAGGACGGGTCGATGTCGATATGCGCCTTCTTCGACTTCGGCGAGAACGCGTCGAGCCGGCCGGTGATGCGGTCGTCGAAGCGGGCGCCGATGTTGATCATCAGGTCACAGCCATGCATCGCGAGGTTGGCCTCGTAGAGGCCGTGCATCCCCAGCATACCGAGCCAGTTCTTGCCCGAGGCCGGGTAGGAGCCCAGGCCCATCAGGGTCGAGGTGATCGGAATGCCGGTGGCCTCGACCAGCTCGCGCAGGAGCTGGCTCGCCGCCGGACCGGAATTGATCACGCCGCCGCCGGTGTAGAACACCGGGCGTTCCGCCGTCTCGATGGCCTCGACCAGCGCGGTGATGGTCTCCATGTCGCCCTTGACCTGCGGCTGGTAGTGGCCGACCGGCGCCTTGGGCTTCGGCGTGTACTCGCTGCTGGCGAACTGCACGTCCTTGGGGATGTCGATCAGCACCGGGCCCGGGCGGCCCGAGGCCGAGACGTGGAACGCCTGATGGATCACCGAGGACAGGTCCTTGGTGTCCTTCACCAGCCAGTTGTGCTTGGTGCAGGGGCGGGTGATGCCGACGGTGTCGGCCTCCTGGAAGGCATCGGAGCCGATCATGAAGGTCGGCACCTGGCCCGAGAGCACCACGATCGGGATCGAGTCCATCAGCGCGTCGGTGAGGCCGGTGACCGCGTTGGTCGCGCCGGGGCCCGAGGTGACAAGCGCAACACCCACCTTGCCGGTCGAGCGGGCATAGCCTTCGGCGGCGTGCACCGCGGCCTGCTCGTGGCGGACAAGGATGTGCTGGATGTCGTTCTGCTGAAAGATCTCGTCATAAATCGGTAGAACGGCGCCGCCGGGATAGCCGAATACCGTGTCCACACCCTGATCCTTGAGGGCCTGAACCACCATTTTCGCTCCGGTCATCTGACGTGTCATCGCGTGTCTCCGTTTACGACGTCATTCATTGTCTTGCGCATAAAAAAGCCCCCGAGGATTTCGGGGGCGCATGGGGGACCATTATGGTTCCGAGTTACCGGCCCATGCGCCATTTTCCTACAATAAGTACCAGACGATCCACGGCGTGGACTCCTTCATTGCGCCGCGGGACCTTAGGAGGATGGGGAGGGGGCGTCAACCTCGCAAACCGGCAAAAAGCACGGGTTGCGTGAGATTATTTTTCCGGAAGTTGCTTTGAGGAGGTGAATTGGGACATTTTCAGAAAGAAATTCGACCCAATGCGAAATGGGGCAGGAGGGCTCACCCTTTTCGCGGGGCCGAGAGCGGGGGCTGATCCGTTCCGGGGAATGGCTGCGACCATGCGCCGAGCGAGAGGGATTCTCTCTGCTCGGAAGCTCAGCACGTCGCCTGCGCGGAACACGGCCGCAGGCCGCGGCGTCATCGTCTGCCCGACCCGAGGGGCTGGCGATCGGGCCGGATCTGGCGCAGAGGTTCGGGGTCGTTCGGACTTGGCTGGTCTGGACAAGAGGATCGGGCGGCAGATCGTCCGCGCGGGACGGCGATGTCGCGTCAGGCGTCCCCATCAGCGAGAGGGCAGCAACCGCAAGGCAGCATTCCGGAGATCGGCACCAGTCCCTCTGCCGCAAGCGCGACCCCCTGACGCGGTCACGGATCCGCGCGGCTTCGTGAGTTGCGTGAAACATGATATCCCGGCACACTGAACCAAACAGTTCAATAATGCCGAAGGGAGAGTGACATGGCTTTTTACTGTGCGAACCGCCTGAACTCGGGTCGTGATTTCACGATGTTCCGTGCCGGCATTCTGATGGCGCTGCTGGCGCTCGTGCATCTCATGGGCAGCCTGCAGATCGACGAGGGCGAGGTGGCGCGTGACGCGCAGGCTCAGCCGCACGTGATCCCGGCCATTGCCGCATCGGAAACGGCAGACTCCGAGGCCGGCCCACTGATCTGACGCAGGATCAAGCGCCGGACCGGTCCTCGCGTGGCCGGTCGTCACCTATTTCTCAGACATTCACCCCGGTGCCCTGCAGCACGCCATGCTCGAGCGCGTAGCGCGTGAGCCCGGCGGTGGAGCTGATCCCCAGCTTGCGCTTGATGTTCTTGCGGTGCGTCTCGACGGTGCGCACAGAAATATCCAGCGCCAGCGCCACCTCCTTGTTCGACTTGCCCTGCGCCAGCTGCAGCAGCACCGTCTGCTCGCGGTTGGTGAGCTGCTCGCGCCCGCCCGACATCACCGGGCGCAACGCGCCCTCGGCGCCGGTGCAGAGATAGCGCTCACCGGACATCACCGCATCGATGGCGCGCTTGATCTCGTCGGTGGGCACGTCCTTGAGGACGTAGCCCATCGCCCCATGGCCGAGCGCGTTCGAGATGTACTCCGGCGTGTCATGCATCGACAGCACGAGGATGCGGGTCTCTGGGCGCTGCTCGAGGATCATCTCGGTGGCCGAGAGACCGTTCAGACCAGGCATGTTGAGATCCATCAGGATCACGTCGGGGGCCAGCGCCTCGAGCCGGTCGATCACCTCTTGTCCGCCTGACAGCGTGGCCGCGACCTCAATGTCGTCGTAGCTCTCGAGGATGGCCTCGATGCCTTCGGCCACGAGCGGGTGATCGTCGACGATGACAACACGGGTGGGACGGGTCATGCACGTGCCCTCGGCGGATTGGCGGCCCCCTCTTCGGGGGGCAGCAGGTGGGACAGGGGGATTTGGGCTTCGATAACCGTGCCCGAGCGCGAGGACAAGACGCGCAGGCTGCCGCCGAGCTGATCCATGCGCTCCTGCATGTTGCGCAGCCCGATTCCCGGGCGTCCGGTGCCTTCCTCGGGGGCAATACCGCAGCCGTTGTCGGAAACCCGCAACGTGGCGCCACGGCGATGGCCGCGCAGGTCCATCTCGACCCGGGTGGCGCCGGAATGGCGCTCGATATTGGTCAGCGCCTCCTGCGCAATGCGGTAGAGCGCAATGCGGCCCTCCTGGTCGATGCGGTTGCGGAACACCACGGTCTCGAAGCGGGTGTCGATGCCGGTGCGGGCGTGGAAATCCTCGGTCAGCGCCTTGAGCGCCGGGCCAAGCCCGAGATCGTCGAGCATTCCCGGCCGCAGGTCGCGGCTGATCCGGCGCACCTCCTGGATGGCGCCCGAGAGGTTCTCCTGCCCGCGCTCCAGCGCCTGCTCGGCGCGGGCGTCTCCGGTGGCGAGCCGGCGCCGCGCGATGTCGAGCGCGTATTTCACCCCTACGAGGATCTGGCTGATGCCGTCATGCAGTTCGCGCGCCACCCGGCCGCGCTCTTCTTCCTGCGCGTCGAAGACACGCTGGGTCAGCTCCTTGAGCTTGGCATCCGCCAGCCGCCGCTCGCGCAGGTTCATCATCAGCCCGGACAGGAACACGGTGAGCAGGGCGATGAGCGTGATCGCCCCGATATAGAGGAAGGTGCGTTGCACCCGCGCCTCGACCCCGGCGCGCGCAAGCGCCACCTCCTCGACGATGTCGTCGATCCAGACGCCCGTGCCCACCGCCCATTGCCAGTCCTGGAAGCCCAGCACGAAGGTGATCATCCGCGCCTCCTCGCCGGTCGAGGGCTTGGGCCAGAGATAGGTGTGATAGCCCGAGCCCTGCCGGGCGATCTCGATCAGCCGGTCCGTGATCGGGGTCCCCTCGCTGTCGGTCAGGCCCGACCAGTCCTTGCCGATCATCGAGGTGCGGCGCGGCGAGACCAGGTTGGTGCCGTCGTAATCGTAGACGAAGAACGAGCCGTCCTCGCCGTAGATCATCGCCGCGAGGATCTGGGCCACGCGGGTCTTGGCCTGCTCGTCATCGGGGGCCGCGACGCCGTAGATGAAGTAGAAGCCGTTTCGCGCCTGGGTGACGTAGTTGCGCAGCTCCTGCTTCTTGGTCTCGATGAGCGTGGTCTCGAGCGCCCGGATCTCGCGCTCGGCCACGGCGCGCGACTGCCACGCCACGACCGCCGCGATCGCCGCGGCGGCGAGGATCAGCGGCACAGAGGCGAGCAGGAACAGTTTCTGCCCGTAGCTTGGGCGCAGGCGGTCGAGAATCGAGGGCATGGCTTTCGATAGTCGGTGATTCGGGTCTGATCAAACCACGAAACCGCAGGCTTCCCCAACGGCAGCAGGTTTCAAACCTGCCGTTTTGCAGAGCTTTCGCGCAAGATTGCTGCCGGTCTCCGTAGCAATGGGTATTTTCGCGCGGGATTTCACGAACTAGTGTGACCGGACTTAAACGATCCGCGCGTGCCGGAGGAGCGGTGTGCGCAACAATACCATGGGAGGATATTCATGGATCGTCGTTCCTTTCTGAGGGCCACCACTGCCGGTGGCGCTGCCGCTGCCGCGTCTGCACTTGCCGCCCCGGCCTATGCGCAGGGCAAGCGCACCCTCACCCTCGTGACCACCTGGGGCCGTGGCCTCGCCGGCGTTCACGACAGCGCACAGTACTGCGCAGACCAGATCACTGCCGCCACCGATGGCGAGCTGACCGTCGAGCTGAAGGCCGCCGGTGAGCTCGTGGGCGCCTTCGAGGTGTTCGACGCGGTCTCCGCCGGTCAGGCCGACATGTACCACGGCGTCGACTACTACTTCCTCGGCCAGCACCCGGCTCTGAGCTTTTTCAGCCAGGTGCCGTTCGGCATGAACTTCATGGAATACGCCAACTGGTTCTACCACGATGGCGGCCGCGAGCTCTGCGACGAGCTCTACTCGATCTTCGGCCTCAAGGCGTTCCCCGCCGGCAACACCGGCCCGCAGTCGGGTGGCTGGTTCTCCAAGGAGATCGGCTCGCCGGAAGACTTCCAGGGCCTCAAGTTCCGCATGCCGGGGCAGGGTGGCCAGGTGCTTGGCAAGCTCGGCGCCTCGGTGCAGAACCTGCCCGGCGCGGAAGTATACCAGGCGCTGTCCTCCGGCGCGATCGACGGCACCGAGTGGATCGGTCCCTGGGCCGACGAGAAGGCCGGCTTCCAGGAGATCACCAAGATCTACTACACCGCTGGCTTCCACGAGCCGGGCCCGAACCTGAACCTGACGATGAACCTCGAGGTCTTCGAGAGCCTGACCCCGGGTCAGCAGAAGATCGTCGAGCAGGTCTCGCGCGCGTCCAACCTCTGGAGCATGTCGCTGTTCATGGCCAACAACTCGGCCGCGCTGCAGCGGCTGCAGTCCGGTGGCGTCACCCTGATGGAATTCCCGGACAGCGTCTGGGATGCCTTCGGCGCCGCCGCCAAGGAGGTCATGGAAGAGCCGATGGGCGACGAACTCTACAAGCAGACCTACGACAGCTACATGGCGTCGCTGCAGAGCTCGGCCAACTGGGGCAGCCGCTCCGAGGGCGCGTTCTCGGCCCAGCGTAACCGCGTCATGGGTCTCTGAGACGACTCTAGAGCATGATCGACGCTCCCGCCTCGCGCGGGGGCGTCATCGCTTTTTAACAAAGCACCTGCGCCGCAGCGCTCCCCGGGACGGAGACGCGGCCCGCAGGACCGGACACACCGCAAAAGACACCGCAAAAGACAGGGGCACAGGTCATGGAAGAGGCGGCCACAGGCGGAGCGTTCAGTGCAATTCTGAGCGGCTTGGCCTGGTTTTTCGGCAATATAGCCATGTCCTTCTACAATCTTGGCTACGCGCTGACGCATCCGTCGAGCTGGCTGGACTGGTCGGACAAGGAAGCGATCATGCGGTTCGTCTACTACGGCGGATCGACCGAGTTCTTCTTCATCGTTCTCACCACTTTCTTGGTGCTCACCGGCATCGGCATGTGGCGCCACAACTTCATGTGGGCGCTGGTGCGCGGCTGCGAGGCCTTCGGCAACTCCGTGGGCCGCATCGCCGCATGGGCGGGCCTGATCATGGTGCTGCAGCAGGTGGTGATCATCTTCGTGCAGCGCATCTTCGCGCGGCCCGACATCTCGTTCGGCTTCGGCCTGCCGGTGACCTTCGATGTCAGCTGGTGGTCGGAAGAGCTCAAGCTCTACAACGCCATCGTGGTGACGCTGTGCCTGGCCTATACCTTCATCCAGGGCGGGCACGTGCGCGTCGACCTGATCTACGCGCCGGTGAAGTACCGCACCAAGAAGGTCATCGACATGTTCGGAAGCCTGTTCTTCATGATGCCGATGGCGACGCTGATGTGGCTCTACTCGTGGTTCTTCCTGTGGCGCCACCTGATCGTTCCCAACCCCTCGGCCTCCGAGACCCTTGAGCGTCTCGTGATGAAGGCCCGGGCGCTGCGCTGGAACGTCGAGACCATCGCCTTCAGCCCGAACGGCTTCTCGGCCTATTTCCTCTTCAAGATCCTCATCGTCGCCATGTGCGCCTTCATCTTCCTGCAGGCCGCGACGTTCTTCTGGCGCTCCTACCTCGAGTGGAAGGAAGGCCCGGAGAGCGAGGGCAAGTACCACGATCACGACCGGGTCGAGCAAGGCGAAGAAGCCTACGACCACGCCGAATTCTGAGAAGGACCACGTAAATGCTATTCGGACTCGATGGCGTCGAGATCGGCCTGATCATCGTCTTTCTCACGCTCTTCTCCGCGATCCTCTCGGGCTTCCCGGTGGCCTTTGCCATCGGCGGCGCGGGGGTGATCTCGTTCTTCATCATCGCGGCGCTCGACAGTGCCGGCCTGCTCGTTCACCAGGCCATCGACAGCGGCTCCGATGCCTACCGGGCACTGGTCGCGACCGGCGTGCGCGAGGACTCGATCTCGATCTTCCGCTACCCGGACCTGCCACGCTATGCGATGCCGGTCTTCGAGCGGGGCTGGGAGGTCGCGCTCGACCGCAACGTGTCGTTCATCGTCAACCGCATCAACGAGCGCGTCATCGCAGGCGCCAGCATCGAGACGCTGCTGGCGGTGCTGATGTTCGTGATGATGGGCATCGTGCTCGAGCGGTCCAAGATCGCCGACGACCTGCTCAAGACCATGGCGCGGGTGTTCGGCCCGCTGCCCGGCGGCCTTGCGGTGTCGATCGTGGTTGTGGGTGCCTTCCTTGCCGCCTCCACCGGCATCGTCGGCGCCACCGTGGTCACGATGGGCCTGCTGGCCCTGCCGACCATGCTGCGCAACAACTACTCGCCCGAGCTCGCCACCGGCGTCATCGCCGCGTCGGGCACGCTGGGCCAGATCATCCCGCCATCCATCGTGATCGTGCTTCTGGGCACGCTGGCGGGCGATCTCTACTCCACCGCGCAGGAGGCCCGGGCGCAGTCCATGGGCTGCACCGACGCGCTGACCTATCTTGGTGAGCCTGCCGTGGTCTCGGTCGGGACGCTGTTCCAGGCGGCGCTGCTGCCCGGCATCCTGCTCGCCGGTCTCTACGCGCTCTATGCCTTCGGCTTCGCGATGCTGAACCCGTCCAAGGCGCCGCCGGTGCATGGCTCGGGCGGCATGGGCGAGCCGGTGACCCGCGGCGAGGCCTTCACCTGGTATCTCGGTGTGCCGCTGCTGCTGATCGTGGCGACCATCGGCTTCAGCCAGATCAACGTGGTGGGCAGCCAGTCGACCGTGGTGTCGAGCTTCTCCGAAGCCGGCCAGGCCGCCAGCCTGCGGACCAACGTGGGCGAGCAGTGCCAGGCGGCGATGATCGAGCTGCACGGCCAGAGCGCCTGGGACCAGGCCGTTGCCGAGCAGGCCGAGATCGAGGCCGCGGGCGGCGTCGACACCGGTCATCGCCTCTCGGAAGAGGAGCGGGCCGCCGCAACCGCGGCCAAGATCGCGGGTGCCGCGCCCATCGGCACCGGCATCGCGATCCTGACGGTGCTGCTCGGCATCACCCTGGCCTGGGGCCGGGCGGTGTCGCCCAGCTCCGAGCCGCTGCCGCTGCAGATCGGCGCCGCCGGTCTGGCGCTGGGGCTGGTGATGGACGCGCTGTTCATCACGCCCACGACCTCGTCGGGGGCGACGGTGGTTCTGATGGCTGTGCCGTGGCTGCTGGCGCTCTACGGCTGCAAGCACGCGGCGCAGCGCCTGTCGCAGAACGAGCTGATCCGCGTGGTGTTCCCGCCGCTGGTGCTGATCGTGGCGGTGCTGGGCTCGATCCTCGGCGGCATCACCAACCCGACGCCCGCCGCGGCGCTCGGCGCGGCCGGTGCCATCATGCTCGCGGCCTATCGCAAGCTGCGCGAGGATGACCGTTCGCCGAAGATCATCCTGTGGTCGACCTTCGCGGTGATCATCATGATCCTCGTCGGCACCAACTTCGACCTGCGGGTCAATGCCGAGGAGGTCAGCGCTGAGAGCTGGATCGCCTTCATCGTGGCGCAGGCGGCGTATCTCTACGCGCTGTTCGGCCTGTTCTTCGCCTGCTGGGTGCTGTTCAAGGCGGGCGTGCTCGGGCCGGCGGTGCGCGAGACGGCGAAGGTCACATCGATGGTGTTCACCATCCTCGTGGCCTCGCAGCTGCTGAACCTCGTGGTGATCTCCTTCGGGGGCGAGCATTACATCCAGCAGTTCCTTCAGAGCTTCGACAACGAGCACAAGGTGTTCCTCGTGGTGATGCTGGTGCTCTTCGTGCTGGGCTTCGTGCTGGATTTCCTCGAGATCATCTACATCGTGGTGCCGATCGTGGGGCCGGTGATCTATGGCGGCTCGTTCGATCCGAAATGGGTGACCATCATGATCGCGGTGAACCTGCAGACCTCGTTCCTCACGCCGCCCTTCGGCTTCGCGCTGTTCTACCTGCGCGGCGTGGCACCGGCGAGCGTGACCACCGGCCATATCTACCGCGGCGTGCTGCCCTTCGTGGCGATCCAGGTGGCGGGGCTGGCACTGCTGTGGTTCCTGCCGGGCATCGTGACCATCGTTCCGGACCTGATCCCGAACTGATCAAGTCAGCTCCGGCAAAAGAAAAAGAGCGGGCCCTCGGGTCCGCTCTTCTCGTTTGGATCGCCCGTGTCCCGGGCCGGCAGGGGGGGGCGCTGCCCCCCGTCGCGTGCCGCGCCTCCCCCCGGGATATTTTCGGCCAGAAGAAGCAGGGGCGTCGTCAAGAGCCGGCAGGTCTTCTTCTGGCTCTAAATATCCCCGCCGGAGGCAGGCCGGACGGCGCGGCCGGGTGCGCCTTCCGATCGGGGCGGAGCGGTTCAGACCACCACGGCGGCGCCGTTCGAGGCGAAGCCGACATTCTGGCGGAAGGCCTCGAAGAGCTCGCGTCCGACGCCGTGGCCATTGCCTTCAAGATCGGCCATCACCGGCTCGCGGGCCTCGAAATCCTGCGCCAGGCAGGTGATCTCGCCCGCCACCGCGTCGACCCGCACGAGATCGCCGTCGCGCAGTCGCGCCAGCGGGCCGCCCTTGGCAGCCTCGGGCGAGATGTGGATCGCGGACGGCACCTTGCCAGAGGCGCCGGACATGCGGCCGTCGGTGACAAGCGCCACCTTGAGTCCCCGATCCTGCAGCACCGCCAGCGTCGGCGTGAGCCCGTGCAGTTCGGGCATGCCGTTGGCCGAGGGACCCTGGAAGCGCACCACCACGATGGTGTCCTCGGTGAACTCGCCGGCCTTGAACGCGGTCTTCACCGACTCCTGGTCGTGGAAGATCCGCGCCTTGGCCTCGATCACGTGCCGGGAGGCATCGACGGCGGAGGTCTTCATCATGCCGTGGCCGAGATTGCCGGTGAGCTGCTTGAGCCCGCCGGTCTTCTGGAACGCGTCCGAGGCCGGGCGCAGGATCTTGTCGTTCTGGGTCTCGCGCGGGGCGTCCTCGTAGACCACCGCGCCGTCCTTCAGCTTGGGCTCCTGGGTGTAGCGCGACAGCCCGTCGCCGGCGACGGTGCAGACATCCTCGTGCAGCAGCCCCGCATCGAGCAGCTCGCCGATCAGGTATTGCAGCCCACCCGCGGCGTGGAAATGGTTCACGTCGGCCAGCCCGTTGGGATAGACCTTGGCCATCAGCGGCGTGACCGAGGAGATCGCCTCGAAATCCTCGAGCTCGAGCTCGATACCCGCCGCACGCGCCATGGCCGGCAGGTGCAGCACCAGGTTGGTCGAGCCGCCGGTGGCCATCAGGCCGACCATGCCGTTGACGAAGGCCTTGGCGTCGAGAATGTCACAGACCGGGCGGTAATCGTTGCCGAGCTTGGTGATCTCGAGCGCGCGGGCGGCGCCTGCCACGGTCAGCGCGTCGCGCAGCGGCGTGTTGGGGTTGATGAAGGAGGCGCCCGGCAGGTGCAGCCCCATGAACTCCATCAGCATCTGGTTCGAGTTCGCGGTGCCGTAGAAGGTGCAGGTGCCCGGGCCATGATAGGAGGCCATCTCGGCCTTCATCAGCGCGTCGCGGCCGACCTCGCCGGTGGCGTATTGCTGGCGCACCTTGGATTTCTCGTCATTCGGCAGGCCCGAGGTCATCGGGCCGGCGGGCAGGAAGATGCCGGGGATGTAGCCGAAGGTGGCGGCGCCGATCACGAGGCCCGGGACGATCTTGTCGCAGACGCCGAGATAGATCGCCGCGTCATAGGTGTTGTGCGACAGCGACACGCCGGTCGCCAGCGCGATCACATCGCGCGAGAACAGCGACAGCTCCATGCCGACCTGGCCCTGCGTGACCCCGTCACACATCGCCGGCACGCCGCCGGCCACCTGTGCGGTGCCGCCGCCGGCTCGGGCCGCATCGCGGATGATCTGGGGAAAACGCTCGAAAGGCTGATGTGCCGACAGCATGTCGTTGTAGGACGTCACGATGCCGAGGTTGGGGGCACGGCCCTCGGCCAGCGCGCCCTGGTCCTGGCCCATGGCAGCATAGGCATGGGCCTGGTTGCCGCAGGTCAGATGCGCCCGTCGAGGGCCCTCGTCGGCGGCGCGGCGCATGCGGTCGAGATAGGTGGCGCGGCGGGTCTCGGACCGGGCCTCGATGGCCTCGGTAACCTTCGCGATCGTGGCGTCGAGCGGCATGGAAGCTCTCCCTTTGACTGGCCGTCCCGCCCGGATGGCGAGACATCGCTGCTGTCAGCATGTAACGCGGTTAGCGCTATCAGTAAAGCGCGCTCATGCGGTTGCACGGGCACACGGGGTCGCACGCAGGGAAAACGCCCAGAGTTGTCGCGCTGTTCGCCGATCGCGGGCAGGAGAGCACCGATTTCCGCGCTTCCCCTTGCCGGGCCGCGCGCGCTATAGGGGCGGCATGAGCTCTGATACCCTGCCAGTCGTCCGTCTGACGCCCAAAGCCAATGCCCGTGCCATCCGCCGTGGCTTTCCGTGGATCTATGCCAACGAGCTTGTGCTCGACCGGCGCACCAAGGGGCTCACGCCCGGCACCATCGCGGTGCTCGAGGATGGCGAGCGCAAGCCGGTGGGGCTGGTCGGCGTCACGCCTGCCTCCAAGATCGCCGGGCGGATGCTTGAGCGCGACACCGAGATCGAGATCGGCCGCGACTGGCTGGTGGCGAAACTGACCCGCGCGCTGGAACTGCGCGAGCGTCTCTTCGCGACGCCCTACTACCGGCTGGTCCATGCCGAGGCCGACGGTCTGCCCGGGGTCATCATCGACCGCTTCGGCGACACCTGCGTGGTGCAGCCCAACGCGGCCTGGGCCGAGGCGCTGCTGCCCGAGCTGACCGAGGCGCTGGCCGAGGTCACCGGCGTGGTCAACATTCTCAAGAACGCCGGCTCGCGCGGGCGCCAGCTCGAGGGGCTCGACGATGCCGACGCGGTGCTGCTGGGCGCCGCCCCCGAGGCGCCGCTGCCGGTGGAGATGAACGGCGCGACCTACATGGCCGATCTCACCGGCGGGCAGAAGACCGGCCTGTTCTACGACCAGCGCCCGAACCATGCCTTCGCCGCGCGTCTGGCGCAGGGGCAGCGGGTGCTCGACGTGTTCAGTCACGTGGGCGGCTTCGCGCTGGCGGCGCTCGCGGGCGGGGCCACAGAGGCTCTGTCGGTCGACGGCTCGGCGCCGGCGCTGGCGCTGGCCGAGGAAGGGGCAAGCCGCATGGGCGCGGCGGAGCGCTTCGCCACCCGCCAGGGGGATGCCTTCAACACCCTCACCGCGCTTGGCGAGGAGGGCGAACGTTTTGGCCTCGTGATCTGCGACCCGCCGGCCTTTGCGCCGGCCAAGCCGGCCCTCGAGGCCGGGCTGCGCGCTTACGAGAAGGTGGCGCGGTTCTCGGCGCCGCTTGTGGAGGAGGGCGGCTATCTCGTGCTTTGCTCCTGCTCGCACGCGGCGGACCTGTCGAGCTTCACCGGCGCCTGCCTGCGCGGCATCGGCCGGGCCGGGCGGCGCGCTCAGCTGATCCACACCGGCTTTGCCGGGCCGGATCATCCCCTGATGCCGCAACTGGCCGAGAGCGGCTATCTCAAGGCGCTGGTCTTCCGCCTGTGAAGGTGCTGCTCGACACCTGCGTCATCTACCCCACGGTGATGCGCGAGGTGCTGCTGGGCGTCGCGGCGAAAGGCGTGTTCGAGCCGCTGTGGTCGGCGCGCATCCTCGAGGAATGGGCGCTGGCCTCGCGCAAGCTCGGCCCCACGGGCGAGGTGCAGGCGCGGGGCGAGATCGCGCAGGTGCGCGCGGCCTGGCCGAAAGCCGAAGTGCGCTGGAAGCCGTCGCTCGAGCAGCGGCTGTGGCTGCCCGATGCCAATGACATCCATGTGCTCGCCGCCGCGGTGGCGGGCAGCGCCGATGTCATCGTCACCGAGAATGCCAAGGACTTCCCGCGCGGCGTGCTGGCCGAGGAGGGTGTTTCCCGCGTCGATGCCGACGGCTTCCTGCGCGGTCTCTTCGAAGCGCAGCCGGGGCTCGTGCGCGAGGCCTGCGAGAGCGTACTTGCCGAGGCGCGCCGGCTTTCGGGCGAGGACTGGACGATGCGGGCGCTGCTCAAGAAGGCGCGCCTGCCGCGGCTTGCCAAGGCGATGGAAAAGGCGGCCGAGGCGGGCTAACGCGGCCCCTGTGCTTGCCGCGACCGGATGGCGCTGGTAATCGCTGCCCGAATTCCGATATCTTCGCTCGGAAAAGACGGAAGGCAGGCACTTGCAGACACCCCGGCTGGAAATCCGAAATCTCGTGCGTCGCTTCGAGGGCCGCCGGGTCGTGGACGACGTGTCGCTGACCATCCAGCCCGGCCACGTCACCTGCCTGCTCGGGCCCTCGGGCTGCGGCAAGTCGACGACGCTGCGGATGATCGCCGGCGTCGACATGCAGGACGAGGGCGAGATCCATGTCGACGGCACCCTGATCTGCGACACCGTCTTCCGCATTCCGCCGGAGCGCCGCCAGATCGGGCTGATGTTTCAGGATTTCGCGCTGTTCCCGCATCTTTCGGTGGGCGACAACGTGGCCTTCGGACTCAAGGGCAGCAAGGCCGAAAAGCGCAAGCGCGCGGGCGAGCTGCTCGAGCGGGTGGGGCTGTCGCATTACATCGACGAGTTTCCGCACCAGCTTTCGGGCGGCGAGCAGCAGCGCGTGGCGCTGGCCCGCGCCCTGGCGCCGCGGCCCAAGATCATGCTGATGGACGAGCCTTTCTCGGGGCTCGACAACCGCCTGCGCGACGGCATCCGCGACGAGACGCTGGCGCTGCTGAAGGAAGAGGGGGCTTCGGTTCTGCTGGTCACGCACGAGCCGGAAGAGGCGATGCGCATGGCCGACGAGATCGCGCTGATGCGCGACGGGCGCATCGTGCAGCGCGGCGCGCCCTACAACATCTACAACAACCCGGCCGACAAGGCCGCGGTGGCGTTCTTCAGCGATATCAACGTTCTGCGCGGCGAAGTTCAGGGTGCGCTCACGCAGACGCCGTTTGGCCAGTTCCTTGCTCCCGGCGTGCCCGATGGCGGGCAGGTGGATATCGTCTTCCGCCCGCAGCATGTCAGCATCGACTTCGACCGCAATGGTCGCGGCCCCAACCCGACCGAGCTTGCCGGCACCCCGGCACGCGGCGTGGTCGAGCGGGCCCGCTTCATGGGATCGGAAAGCCTCGTCGAGTTCCGCATGGATTTCAACGACGAGGTGCTGAAGGTCACGGTGCCCAACGTCTTCATCCCCAAGCCCGGCACGCCGATGTGGCTCACCGTGCGGCGCAACCGCTGCTTCGTCTTCCCGGTGAAGGGCTAAGGCAAGGGCTCAGGCGAGCCACGCCAGCGAGATCAGCGACAGGACAGAGGTCCAGATGATCACCGGCGCCACCGCGTCGGTGCGCACCCCGTGCAGCAGCGCCAGCGCGAAGGCCATGGCGCCCGATGGCCCGGCGGCGGTCAGGGTGAAGAGGTCGTTCCAGCGCCCCTCGACGCCGCCGATCCCCAATGCCGCCGCCACCAGCGCCGGGAAGGCCAGCAGCTTGAGCCCCGAGATTGCCGCCACGACGGGGCTCGGGCGCAGGCTCTGTTGCGACAGGATCACCCCGAGCGCGAAGAGCGTGAGCGGCGCTGCGGCGGCACCGGCGAATTCCGCCGCGGTGATCAGCGGCGCGGGCAGGGGCAGACCGGAAATGTTCAGCACCGCGCCCGCAGCGATGGCAAGGAGGATCGGATTGGTGGCGATGCGGCGCCCCGCGCTGCTGAGCCCGGCGGAAGGGTTGGCGATCAGCTCGGCGCCAATGATGAAGATGCCGAAGACCAGAGAGGCATCCCACGCCACCAGTGCGGTCACAGGTAGCGCCGCCGCCTCGCCATAGATCAGGAACGAGATCGGCCAGATGTAGAGCAGCGAGTTGACGAAGACCACGGCCATCGCCAGCATCAACGCCTCGGCGGCCTCGCGCCTGAACATCCGGCGGGCGATCAGGAAGGCGATGCCGAAGCCAACCGCCTCGCAAAGACCGTAGAGCGCCAGCGCGCGGACATCGAACTCGGCAATGGGGACGGTGGCGACAAGTGGAAAGATCAGCGCCGGCTGCAGCAGCGTCAGCGACACCCGGTTCACCACCGCCGCCTCGGCGCGCGAGAAGGTGCCGCGCCAGCCAAGCCCGTAGCCAAGCGCGAGGATGGCAAAGACCGGAAGGATGTCGTGGGTGAGGATCTGAAACATGATGCGCCGAAATGGTATACCGCTCCGAGCCTGACCCGGCGACAGGCAGGCGTCAAGCTTGGGGGGAGGCCGGAAAAACTAGGGAAATGGGGGTTGAACCACCCCCGGCGGATATGTTTGCAGCGCAGGTCATGACCGAGATACCGCCCGAGAGGACGCCGATGACCGATCTGACGATACGACGCAATGTCGAGAATGACCTCGCCCCACTGGCCCGGCTGCTCGCCGATCCCGACGCGCTGACGCTGGTGAATCCCAACGCCAAACAGCCCTTCGACCCGGTGGAGTGGCAGGAAAAATGGCTGGGTGAAATGGATGACGAGGATTTCTACCTTGTCGATGCCGATGGCACCGAAGTCGGCTTCTTCGCACTCCGCGTGGGCATCGGCCCCGAGGTGCGCCACCTGACCTATGTCTTCGTCGCCGAGGAGATGCGCGGTGGCACCGGGCACCTGCTGGCCAGCTGGATCGAGCAAGCGGCGCGCGATCTCGGTGCGCTTACCATCACGCTGAAATGCGAGACTGACAACGCCCCCGCCATGCGCATCTACGAGGCCGCGGGCTATGAGGTGCTGAGCGAGAAGAACGGCATGGCGACCATGCGCCGCGACCTCGACTGAGGCGTCGCGCCGCTGGCGGTGCTCCGGTCTCTCCGGGCGGGCGCGCCCAAGGCGGTGATCGCCGGCACGTCGTGAGATTTCCGCTCCTTCAGGAACGCCACCGAGGGGGCCGCGTTGGGATGCTGACACCTATGGTATGGCAGACGGAGGCGCCCGATGTGGGACTGGATCACGCAAAACTCGGGCGCGCTCAGCGCCGTTCTGAACGCCGCGATGCTGGTGGTCTGGATCGCTTACCTGCAGCTGTTCTTCGTCAGCTTTCGGCGCTCGAACCGCACGGTGATCCATATCGGTCTGGCCGCCGCGCGGGACGGGGACGGACGTTGCCTGGTGACCAACATGGGCTCCGACACGGCCTATGTGCTCGCGGTCAAGATCGACCTCGATTTCGGCGAGGAGAGCCGCTCGGCGCTGGTCACCGACCGGGTCGAGGATGACGACCCGCTTGGCGGTGACTTCCGGGAAAAGACCAACGAAGGTCCGCTGGGCGGCGGCGAGGCGCTCGACATCGGCTCGCTGCGCCGCATCGTGCAGCGCGCCGCCCATCGCACCGGCGAGGAGCTGTCGCTCGAGCAATGCCGCGCGGTGACGCTCACGGTGATGGTGGCCTCGCAGCAGGCGCACCGCATGTCGGGCGGCTACAAGCGCTACGAGATCGAACGCGGCGACGACGGGGAGATGCGCTTCCGGCCCTCGGACGTGCTGACGCGACAGATCCGCCGCCGCAGCCAGCGCCGCGAGCTGCGCGACATGCTCAACGCCTGAGCCGCCTCAGCGCCCCTGGCGCCGCGCCATGAAGGCCAGCCGCTCGAAGAGGTGCACGTCCTGTTCGTTCTTCAGAAGCGCGCCGTGCAGCTTCGGCAGGGCGTTGGCGCCGTCGCGCTTGAGGTCCTCGGCATCGAGATCCTCGGCCAGCAGCAGCTTCAGCCAGTCGAGCACCTCTGAGGTCGACGGCTTCTTCTTCAGTCCCGGCTGTTCGCGCAGCTCATAGAACTGGGTCAGCGCAGAGGTCAGGAGGGCAGGCTTGATGTCGGGGTGGTGGACCTCGACGATCTTGCGCAGCGTGTCGTGGTCGGGGAACTTGATGTAGTGGAAGAAGCAGCGGCGCAGGAAAGCGTCGGGCAGTTCCTTCTCGTTGTTCGAGGTGATGATCACGATGGGTCGCTGGCGCGCCTTCACGGTCTCGCCGGTCTCGTAGACGTGGAACTCCATCTTGTCGAGTTCCTGAAGCAGGTCGTTGGGGAACTCGATATCCGCCTTGTCGACCTCGTCGATCAGCAGCACCACCTTGCCGTCGGCCTCGAAGGCCTGCCAGAGCTTGCCCTTGCGGATGTAGTTGGCGACGTCGTTCACTTTCTCGTCGCCAAGCTGGCTGTCGCGCAGCCGGCTCACCGCGTCGTACTCGTAGAGCCCCTGTTGCGCCTTGGTGGTCGATTTCACGTTCCACTCGATCATCGGCAGCCCAAGTGCCTGCGCCACCTGCCGTGCCAGCTCGGTCTTGCCGGTGCCGGGCTCGCCCTTGACCAGAAGCGGCCGCTCCAGCGTGATCGCGGCGTTCACCGCCATGGTCAGGTCGTCGGTCGAGACGTAATCGTCGGTGCCGTCAAAGCGCATCGTGGTCTCCGGAGTGGTTTCTCCTGAGGGGATAAAGACCGGATTGCAGCCATGCAAGCGCGCAGCAGGCGGCGCGATGCCGATGCACGCAATGCGGGCATGAAAGCTGGGGCGCGGCACTCCCCGCAGCCTGTTTCCGGCGCAGCGGTCGGACAGGCGGCAACGAATGCCGCGTCCGCTCAGCGTCGGAGGCAGCGCATGGGGCGCCATCTTGAATATCAATCATACATGTCGGTTTTTCGAGCGAAATCAGCACAATCGCGGGGCTCTCCCAAGATTGTCAAAGCATCACAGGCGAGGCGGCGATCACTTGGTGTGCGAATGGCGCGATTCAACCCCGCGCCGCGTGATTGTGTAGTGACAACCTGTCGGCCTTGGGATACTTCCAGCCTCGCAAGGGGTGCCGGCGCTGTTCAGGGTCAACCGGAGCGGTGGATCGGCTTTTCAGAGGGAGCAGAAATGAAGCCCGAAACCTTCCTACCGGACGACTACCGTCCCGCCGAGGACGAGCCGTTCATGAACGACCGTCAGCTCGAGTATTTCCGCCGCAAGCTGATTGCCTGGAAGAACGACATTCTTGCCGAAAGCCGCGACACCATCGAGGCCCTGCAGGAAGCCACGCGAAACATTCCCGACGTCACCGACCGCGCCAGCGAAGAGACCGACCGGGCGCTCGAGCTGCGCACGCGGGATCGCCAGCGCAAGCTGGTGTCCAAGATCGACTCGGCCCTGCGCCGCATCGATGAGGGGGAATACGGCTATTGCGAGGTCACCGGCGAACCGATCTCGCTCAAGCGCCTCGACGCCCGCCCGATCGCGACCATGAGCCTCGAGGCCCAAGAACGCCACGAGCGCCGCGAGAAGGTGCATCGCGACGACTGACACCGGCGGGCGGCCAATTTCCGGCCGCTGCGGCGGAAGACACGATACGCAGAGCGCCGGGGCGATTGCCTCGGCGTTTTGCGTCTTCGCCCCGGATCGACGGTCCGGCGGCGCCAGAGGAGAGACGGCATGGGGCTGGATGGCCGGCAGATCATCGTCGCGGGCGGCGGCATCGGAGGGCTGGCGGCCGCCCTGGCGCTGCGCCAGCGCGGGGCGGAGGTGCGGGTGCTCGAGCAGGCCGGTGCGATCACCGAGGTCGGTGCCGGCATCCAGGTGAGCCCGAACGGGCTGCGGGTGATCGAGGCGCTGGGACTGGGCGAGGCACTGCGCGCGCGCGCCTGCCGCGGCCGCGCGGTGCGGCTGCGCGACTACCGTGACGGCGCCGAGGTGACGCGGCTCGATCTCGACCGCCTGCCGTCGTCGCAGGGCTATTACTTCGTGCATCGCGCCGATCTGATCGCGCTCCTCGCCGATGCGGCGCGCGAGGCGGGGGTGACGATCCGGCTCTTGCAGAAGGTGGCCGGCGTCAGGCCAGGGCCGAAACCGGAGCTGTCTCTGGCCAATGGCGACACGGTGAGCGCCGATCTGGTCATCGGCGCAGATGGGCTGCACTCGGTGATCCGCGGTGCGCTGAACGGTGCCGCGGCGCCCTTTTTCACCCGGCAAGTGGCTTGGCGCACGGTGATCCCGAACCTAACCGGCCACCCGCCCGAGGCGCAGGTGCACATGGGCCCGGGGCAGCACCTTGTCAGCTACCCGCTGCGCGACGGTCTGAGCGTCAATATCGTGGCGGCGCAGGAGCGCGAGGCCTGGGCCGAGGAGGGCTGGGCCCACGAGGACGCGCCCGCCAATCTCCGCGCCGCCTTCGCGGGGTTCGGCGGCGATGTGCCGGTAATGCTGAACGCGGTCGAGCGGGTCGGGCTGTGGGGCCTGTTCCGCCACCCGGTGGCCCGGCACTGGTACGGAGACGGGCTGGCGCTGCTCGGCGATGCGGCCCATCCGACGCTGCCCTTCATGGCGCAGGGGGCAAACATGGCGCTCGAGGATGCCTGGTGCCTTGCGTCGCTGCTGGACACTGAGCCCGACACTGGCACGGCCCTGGGCCGCTACCAGGAAAGACGACGGCCGCGCTGCGAACGCATTGTTGCGGCCGCCAATGGCAATGCCTGGAAATACCATCTGCGCAATCCGCTGATCCGCAGCGCCGCGCATCTGGGCCTCGGGCTCGCTGGTCGCCTCGCACCCGACCGACTGATCCACCAGTTCGACTGGATCTACGGGCACGACGTGACCGCCGCGACCGGCTGACGTCGCTCCTTACCCCGGTGCCGCGCCCGGCCGCACGCGTCGGGACGCCTCCGGCGGGAGTATTTTTGACGAAGAGAAGCCAGGGGCGCAGCGCTCTTGGCTTCTTTGGTTCAGAAATACCTCGGGGGTGAATTGGCGCACAGCGCCAAGAGGGGGCTGGCCCCCTCACTCGCTGCCCGAGCCGTACAGTGGCACGGTCGATATCGCGAGCTTGGCCGATCCGTCCACGAGCTCGTTTGCATGCACGAGGTAGATCAGCGTCTGGTTGGCTTCGTCGAAAATCCGCTTCACCCGGAGGCTCTTGAAGATGATCGAGCGCGAGGCGCTGAACACGTCCTCACCATTCTCGTCACGATCAATGTCACCAATGGTGATCGGGCCGGTCTGACGGCACGCGATCGAAGCGTTCGAGGGATCCTCGAACCAGTTGCCCTTCGACAGCCGGTCGAGCAGGCCGCGGTCGAAATAGGCCACGTGGCAGGTGACGCCTTCGACCTTGGGGTCCGAGACCGCCTCGATCAGGATGTCGTTGCCGGTCCAGTCGACGCCGACCTCGCCGACCTGCTCGGCTTGGGTCATCAGGGGTGACAGGCAGAGCAGGGCGGCGAGGTGGAGCGATTTCATGGTGTGGTCCCGGTTGGTGATTCAGAAGACCACGCGACCATGCTCGCCAGCGTCCGGCGTGTCACCGGTGATATTGGCCTTTGCGATCTCGTAGAGGAAGCTTGCGCCGCCATCGCCGGACCAGATCTCGGCCTCGTGCGGGGTAAATTTCACCAGCTGCACGGCGCTGTCGTCGCGGCCATTCTCGAACCACGCGGCGGCGAAGGCGTTCCACAGCTCGTCGAGCTTGTCGCTGTCGTTTACCACGGCCAGTTTGCCGAACACGTTGGCGTAGAGATGCGCCTTCGAATCGGCAACGTGGAACGAGGCCTCGCCACCGCTCTTGGCGGCGCGGTCGGCTGCGCTGCCGCTTGCCGTGATAAACCAGATGGCTTTCTCGTCCGGGTCGCCCTGCGGCGACATCGGAACCGGGCGCTCTCCGTCGGCGGCGAGCAGACCGGCGCGCACGTCTTTCAGTTGGCTCCAGAATTCGGCTTTGAGATCCTTGGACATGATGCCCTCCTATGTCGTTGTTCATCGCCTCAACGCGTGTCGGGCGGCGGGCGTTCCGTGCCGTCGCGTCGGCATCCGATGACGGGGCTTGACGGCTGCGTGATCGGAAGCATAGATTTGAACAAGCGTTCAATAACCGCCGGGAGGAGGGCTGGAATGTTCAACGCGGTCATGAGCTTTGATCTGGGCGAGGATGTGAATGCGCTGCGCGAGATGGTGCATCGCTGGGCCCAGGATCGGGTGAAGCCGATGGCGGCCGAGGTCGATGCCTCGAACGCCTTTCCCAATGATCTGTGGACCGAGATGGGCGAGCTGGGCCTGCTCGGCATCACCGTGCCCGAAGAGTTCGGCGGCGCCGGCATGGGCTATCTCGCCCATGTCATCGCGGTCGAGGAGATCGCCCGCGCCTCGGCCTCGGTGTCGCTGTCCTACGGCGCGCATTCGAACCTCTGCGTCAACCAGATCAAGCTGAATGGCTCGGCCGAGCAGAAGGCGAAATACCTGCCCGGGTTGGTCTCGGGGCAACACGTCGGCGCGCTGGCGATGTCCGAGCCCGGTGCCGGCTCGGACGTGGTGAGCATGAAGCTGCGCGCCGAGAAGAAGAACGACCGCTTCGTGCTGAACGGCAACAAGTACTGGATCACCAACGGACCCGATGCCGACACGCTGGTGGTTTATGCCAAGACCGACCCGGAGGCGGGCTCCAAGGGCATCACCGCCTTCCTGATCGAGAAGTCGATGACCGGCTTCTCGACGAGCCCACATTTCGACAAGCTCGGGATGCGCGGGTCGAACACCGCCGAGCTGATCTTCGACGATGTCGAGGTGCCGTTCGAGAACATCCTCGGCGAGGAGGGCAAGGGCGTGCGGGTGCTGATGTCGGGACTCGATTACGAGCGCGTCGTGCTCGCGGGGATCGGCACCGGGATCATGGCGGCCTGTCTCGACGAGATCATGCCCTACATGGCCGAGCGCAAGCAGTTCGGCCAGCCGATCGGGAGCTTCCAGCTGATGCAGGGCAAGATCGCCGACATGTACACGGCGATGAACTCGGCCCGGGCCTATGTCTACGAGGTTGCCAAGGCCTGCGACCGGGGCGACGTGACCCGTCAGGACGCGGCGGCCTGCTGCCTCTACGCCTCCGAGCAGGCGATGGTGCAGGCGCATCAGGCGGTGCAGGCGATGGGCGGGGCGGGCTTCCTCGCCGATGCGCCGGTGGCGCGTCTGTTCCGCGATGCCAAGCTGATGGAGATCGGCGCCGGCACCTCCGAGATCCGCCGCATGCTGGTGGGTCGGGAACTGATGGCCGCCATGGGGTGAGAGGTGGCGAACGTCGCGAGATCGGGGTTTCGGACGGGCCAAGAATTTTAGCTAAAATTCTTGGCACCCCGCGCCGCAAGGGCAGTCGAGGGAGGAGAGGATGCAACCGACCCTGAGGGGCACAGACTATGCCGCGCTCTGCGAGGGCTTCGCGTGGCGCGTCCCGGAGCGGCTCAACATGGCCGCGCAGGTCTGCGACGACTGGGCGGCGCGAGCGCCGGAGCGGTGCGCGATCCTCGACATGCGCGCGGGCGACATGCGGCTGTGCAGCTACGGCGCGCTGCAGCGGCTGTCGCGCCGGGTCGAGGCCTGGCTGCGCGGGCAGGGCGTGGGCCGCGGCGACCGCGTGGGCGTGTTGCTGAGCCAGAGCCCGCTCTGCGCCGCGGCCCATATTGCCGCCTGGCGTATGGGGGCGATCTCGGTGCCGCTGTTCAAGCTCTTCAAGCACGACGCGCTTGCCTCGCGGCTGGGTGACAGCGGCGCGCGTGCGGTGGTGACCGACGATGAGGGCGCGGAAATGGTCGCGCCTTTCGGGCTGCCCACCGTTACGGAAGACGCTCTGCCGGAGCCCGGCGTGTGGCCCGCCGTCGAGACCGGGGCGGAGGATCCGGCGGTGTTGATCTATACCTCGGGCACCACCGGCAAGCCCAAGGGCGCGCTGCACGGGCACCGGGTGCTGACCGGCCACCTGCCGGGGGTCGAGATGAGCCACGACCTGCTGGGTCAGCCGGGTGACGTGCTCTGGACCCCGGCGGACTGGGCGTGGATCGGGGGGCTCTTCGATGTGCTGATGCCGGGGCTGGCGCTCGGCGTGCCGGTGGTGGCGGCGCGAATGCCGAGGTTCGGTGTTGAGGAGTGTCTGAGGATCTGCCGGGAAGCCTCTGTGAGAAATGTGTTTTTCCCACCCACGGCGCTGCGGATGTTGAAGGCCGAAGGCGCGCAGATCCCCGGGCTGCGCTCTGTGGCGAGCGGCGGCGAGCCGCTGGGGGCCGAGATGCTGGGCTGGGGGCGCGCCGCCTTTGGTGTCGAGATCAACGAGTTCTACGGACAGACCGAGTGCAACATGGTGGCCTCCTCCTGTAACGCGCTGTTCGAGGCGCGGCCCGGCTGCATCGGCAAGCCGGCGCCGGGGGTTCGCATCGGGGTGATCGACGATCAGGGGCTTGAGACGGATGGTGAGGGCGACGTTGCGATCCAGCGTGGGGCGGCCTCGATGATGCTGGAATACTGGCAGAACCCCGAGGCGACGGCGGAAAAGTTCCGCGGCGACTGGCTGGTGACGGGCGATCGGGGGATCTGGGAGCATGGCTTTCTGCGCTTCGTCGGGCGCGAGGATGACGTGATTACATCGGCCGGCTACCGCATCGGCCCGGCGGAGATCGAGGATTGCCTGCTGACCCATTCAGGCGTCGCCACGGTCGGTGTGGTTGGCAAACCCTGTGCGCTGCGCACCGAGCTGGTCAAGGCCTACGTGGTGCGCAAGGCGGGCCATGATCCAAGCGCCGAAGAGCTTCAGGACTGGGTCAAGGAGCGGCTCGCAAGCTATTCCTATCCAAGGGAAATCGGATTTCTCGATGCGTTGCCGATGACGGTGACGGGCAAGGTGATCCGCAAGCAACTCAAGGCCCGCGCGGCCGCCGAATGTGAGGCCGAGACGGCCGGGGAGGTTTCATGAAACTGGCGTCAACGGCAATCCCCTCGTCGGAGGGATTCACCGCCAACCGCGCCGCCCATCTCGAGGCGCTCGAAACCGTGCGCGCGGCGGCGGAACTGGCGGCGGCTGGCGGCGGTGCGCGGGCGCGCGAGCGGCACCTGTCGCGCGGCAAGATGCTGCCGCGGGAGCGCGTGGCCAACCTGCTCGATCCCGGCTCGCCCTTCCTCGAGATCGGGGCGACGGCCGCGCATGACATGTATGACGGCGCGGCTCCGGCAGCGGGGGTCATTGCCGGCATCGGGCGGGTGAATGGCCGCGAGGTCATGGTGGTCTGCAACGACGCCACGGTGAAGGGCGGCACTTACTACCCGATGAGCGTCAAGAAGCACCTGAGGGCGCAGGAGATCGCGGAGGAGAACCGGCTGCCCTGCGTCTACCTCGTGGACAGCGGCGGGGCCAACCTGCCGAACCAGGACGAGGTCTTCCCTGACCGAGACCATTTCGGCCGGATCTTCTACAACCAGGCGCGGATGAGCGCGAAGAACATCCCACAGATCGCCGTCGTGATGGGCTCGTGCACCGCCGGGGGCGCCTACGTACCGGCAATGTCGGACGTGACCATCATCGTCAAGGAGCAGGGCACGATCTTCCTTGCCGGTCCGCCGCTGGTGAAGGCGGCGACGGGCGAGGTGGTGAGCGCCGAGGATCTCGGCGGCGGCGACGTGCACACGCGGCTTTCGGGTGTGGCCGACTACCTCGCAGAGGACGATGCCCACGCGCTGGCCTTGGCGCGGCGGGCGGTGGGCTCGCTGGGCGGCATGGCGGGGGCCGGGCTGGTTCGCGAGACGCCGGAGGCGCCGGCCTACGATCCCGAGGAGATCCTCGGCGTGGTGCCGGGCGATCTGCGCACGCCCTACGACATCCGCGAGGTCATCGCGCGGCTTGTCGACGGCTCGCGTTTCGACGAGTTCAAGCCGCGCTACGGCGAGACGCTGGTGACCGGCTTCGCCCATGTGGATGGCTGGCCGGTGGGGATCATCGCCAACAACGGCGTGCTGTTCTCGGAGGCGGCGCAGAAGGGCGCGCATTTCATCGAGCTCTGTTCGCAGCGCCGTACGCCGCTGGTCTTCCTGCAGAACATCACCGGCTTCATGGTGGGGCGGAAATACGAGAACGAGGGCATCGCCCGCCATGGTGCCAAGATGGTGACAGCGGTGGCGACGACGAGCGTGCCGAAGATCACCATGCTGGTGGGCGGCTCCTTCGGGGCCGGCAATTACGGCATGGCGGGGCGGGCCTACCAGCCGCGCTTCCTGTGGAGCTGGCCCAACAGCCGGATTTCGGTGATGGGCGGCGAGCAGGCGGCGGGCGTGCTGGCCACCGTCAAGCGCGACGCCATCGAGCGTGGCGGCGGCGACTGGTCTGCCGAGGACGAGGCCGAGTTCAAGCGCCCGACCATCGAGATGTTCGAGCGCCAGTCGCACCCGCTCTATGCGTCGGCACGGCTCTGGGATGACGGCATCGTCGATCCGCGCAAGTCGCGCGAGGTGCTGTCGCTGTCGCTCTCGGCCAGCCTCAACGCGCCGATCGAGGAGACCCGCTTTGGCGTGTTCCGGATGTGACCCGGTGCCGGCGTCGGTCCGCCCCGGTGGCGGTGCTCCCGCCCGCCCACCCCGCACCGCCACCGGGGCGGGACCTCTGGTGGCGCGGCCGGTTGATATCGGAGTGGTTCGAGAGGTTGGAGAGGGGGCGGCATGGTGAGCATGCCGAGGAGGCTCTGCCCCGTCCGCGCAAGCGCGGACTCCCCGGGATATTTGAGGCCAGAAGAAGCCATGGGCGTCTGGGAGGACGGAGATGTTTGACACGGTACTGATCGCCAACCGGGGCGAGATCGCCTGCCGGGTGATGGAGACGGCGCGGGACATGGGGTTGCGCTGTGTCGCGGTCTATTCCGAGGCCGACGCGGGGGCAAAGCACGTCGCCATGGCGGACGAGGCGGTCTGCATCGGTGGGGCTGCGCCGGCGGAGAGCTACCTGCGCGGGGAGCGCATCATCGAGGCGGCGCTGGCCACCGGGGCGGGTGCGATCCACCCGGGCTACGGCTTCCTGTCGGAGAACCCGGATTTCGTCGAGGCGGTGGAGGCGGCGGGGTTGGTCTTTGTCGGCCCCGGCGCGGCGGCGATCCGGGCGATGGGGCTCAAGGATGCGGCCAAGCGGCTGATGCACGAGGCCGGCGTGCCGGTGGTGCCGGGCTATCACGGGGAAGCGCAGGATGCGCGCTTCCTCGCTGGCGAGGCCGAGGCCATTGGCTACCCGGTGCTGATCAAGGCGGTGGCGGGCGGCGGCGGCAAGGGAATGCGGCTGGTCGAGCGGGCGGAGGCGTTTGCCGACGCTCTGAAGAGCGCGCAGGCCGAGGCGCGCGGGGCGTTCGGCAACGAGGCGGTGCTGATCGAGAAGTTTGTCTCCAAGCCGCGCCATATCGAGGTGCAGGTCTTTGGCGACGGCACGCGGGCGGTGCATCTTTTCGAGCGCGACTGCTCTCTTCAGCGCCGGCACCAGAAGGTGATCGAGGAGGCGCCGGCACCGGGCATGACGCAGGAAATGCGCCAGGCCATGGGGGCTGCGGCGGTGCGCGCGGCCGAGGCCATCGGCTATAAGGGTGCGGGCACCATCGAGTTTATCGTCGACGGTTCGCGCGGGCTGCGCCCGGACGGGTTCTGGTTCATGGAGATGAACACCCGCCTGCAGGTGGAGCACCCGGTGACCGAGGCGATCACCGGGATCGACCTCGTGGAATGGCAGCTGCGGGTGGCCGCGGGCGAGCCGCTGCCGATGGCGCAGGAAGAGCTGGGCATCACTGGCCATGCCTTCGAGGCGCGACTCTATGCCGAGGACGTGCCGGCGGGGTTCCTGCCGGCCACCGGGCGGCTGGCGCGGCTCGCCTTCCCACCGGATGTGCGGGCCGATAGCGGCGTCCGCTCGGGCGATGTGATCTCGCCGCATTACGACCCGATGATCTCGAAGCTGATCGTGCACGGGCCGACGCGCGAGATCGCCCTGCGCAAGCTGGCGCGCGGGCTGGCGCAGACGCAGGTGGCAGGCACGGTCACCAACCTCGCCTTCCTGGGCGCGCTGGCGCGGCACCCGGGCTTTGCCCGGGGCGAGGTCGATACCGGGCTGATCGGGCGCGATATCGCCGCGCTGACCCAGGCGCCGGCGGCCCCGGCGGCGGTGCTGGCGCAGGCGGCGCTGTCGGCGGCGGGCCTGTGGCAGGGCGACGCGCCGCATCGGGGCTTTGCGCTCTGGGAGCCTCTGGCGCGCAGCGTGACCCTGCGCCATGCCGGCGAGGAGGTCGTCGCGACGCTGCGGGTCATGGCGCCGGGCAGGATCGAGGTCGCGCTCGGGGCGGACCGGGTGCTGGCCGAGCGGATGGGCGGTGCGTGGCGGCTCGACGGGCGCCCCGCGGCGGTGCTGTTCCGCGAGGGGGCGGAGATCAGCGTCTTTGCCGAGGGCGGGCAGGTCTTCGAGCTGGTCGATCCGCTGGAGCGGGCGGCAGAGGCTTCGGGTGGCAACCTGATCGAGGCGCCGATGCCGGGGCGCGTGGTCTCGGTGCATGCGGAGGCCGGGCAGCCGGTCAGCGCCGGCGACCGGCTGGCCGTGCTCGAGGCTATGAAGATGGAGCACACGCTGACCGCCTGGCGCGACGGGGTGGTGGCCGAGGTGCTGGTCGCGGCCGGCGCACAGGTCGAGGCGGGCGCCGCCCTGATGCGGCTCGAGGACGAGGCGGAGGACGCCGCGTGATCCGGCTGCATCACGTGCCGCAATCGCGCTCGATGCGGGTGCTGTGGCTGCTCTACGAGCTGGGTGTGCCCTTCGAGCTGGTGCTGCGGCCCTTCGACAAGTCGCTGCGCGGGCCGGACTATCTTTCGCTCTCGCCCGCCGGCCGGGTGCCGGCGCTGGAGATCGAGGGCGAGCGGATGTTCGAGAGCCTCGCGATGATGGAATATCTCTGCGAGCGCTTCCCGGAGGCGGGCTTGGGCCGGGCGCCGGGCAGCCCCGACCGTATGGGCTGGCTGAGCTGGCTGCACTTCGCCGAGACCATCAGCCAGCACGCGGCGGCGCTGACCCAGCAGCATCTCATGCTGCGCGAGGATGCGATGCGCTCGCCGATCATCATGCAGCTCGAGGCGAAGCGGCTTGAGAAATGCTATGCCGCGCTGGAGGCGCGGCTGTCGCCGCCGCTGGAGAAGCGCGACCATCTGCTGACCTCGGGGTTTTCGGCGGTCGATATCGCGGTCGGGCAGGCGGTCTACATGGCGCGGCATTTCGCGAAGATCGAGGGCTTTGCGGAGCTGAGCGCCTGGTATGCGCGGATCACCGGTCGGGACGGGTTCGCGAGATCCCTGCCGGGGCCGGAAGAGCGGCTCTACGGGCAGGACTTCTACCCGGCCTGGGAGAGCTGAGGGACATGGAGCGCGCCGTGCCGGCGCGCGCAGGTCGTCTCGCCGCCCGGGAGGCGGCTCGGGTTTGGGCCGCGTGGCGATGTCGGCGCGCGGTGCCCGGCCCATGTTCGCAGGGCGCGGGCGGGATTTGAGTATTTGGGACGTAGAGAAGATCGGGGTTGCGGGATCGACGTGTCTGCTACGGGAGGACGAGGTCGGAGGGCGTGCTGCGCCAGGCCCGGCAGAGGCGCGGATCGCGAGGGGCGGCTTTGAGTATTTGGAACGTAGAGAAAACAGGAGTGGCGCGGCATGGGTGAGCGGGTCGAGATCTTCGAGGTGGGGCCTCGGGACGGGTTGCAGAACGAGGCGCGGGAGATTTCGGCGGCGGAAAAGATCGCGCTCGTGGATTGCCTGTCGCGGGCCGGCTTCCGGCGTATCGAATGCGCCAGCTTCGTGAGCCCGAAATGGGTGCCGCAGATGGCGAGCTCCGGCGAAGTGCTGGCGGGGATCACCCGGGCAGACGGGGTGTCCTACGCGGCGCTCACGCCCAACATGAAGGGCTTCGAGGCGGCGATGGCGGCAGGGGCCGACGAGGTGGCGATTTTCGGCTCGGCCTCGGAAGGATTCAGCCGCGCCAATATCAACGCCTCGATTCAAGAGAGCCTTGCGCGCTTTGCGCCTGTGGCCGAGGCGGCGAACGCGCGCGGCGTGCCGGTCAGGGGCTATGTCTCCTGCGTCGTCGAGTGCCCCTATGACGGGGCCGTGGCGCCGGAGGCGGTGGCGCGGGTGGTCGCGGCGTTGCGCGACATGGGCTGCTACGAGGTCTCGCTCGGCGACACCATCGGGCGCGGTACGCCCGAGGCTGTTGATGCGATGCTTGCGGCGGTCCTGAGCGAGATACCGGCGGCGCGGCTGGCGGGGCATTTCCACGACACCTCCGGGCAGGCGCTCGACAATATCGAGGTGGCGCTGGGGCGCGGGCTGCGGGTCTTTGACGCTGCGGTCGGGGGCCTGGGCGGCTGCCCCTATGCGCCGGGCGCGGCCGGCAACGTGGCCACCGAGGCGGTGGCGGCGCGGCTTTCGGCGCTGGGTTACGAGCACGGGCTCGACATGGGCGTTCTTGAAGAGGCCGCCGGGATGGCGCGGGCAATGCGCGGCTGATCGCCGTGACGGACAACGGGACAGGGAGGACTGGCGATGGAGTTGATCAAGGTGACGCGCGATGGGCGCGGGGTGGCAGTGCTGACGCTGGCGCGGGCCGAGAAGCACAACGCGCTCTCAGCGCAGATGATGACCGAGCTCGAGGCGGCGGCGAAGGGGCTGGCCCGCGAGGACGACGTGCGCGTGGTGGTGCTGGCCGCCGAGGGACGCTCGTTCTGCGCCGGGGGCGACCTGGCCTGGATGCGCGCGCAGTTCGGCATGGACGCCGCGACCCGCAAGGCCGAGTCGCGGCGCATCGCCACGGCACTGGCGGCGCTGGCGGCGCTGCCGCAGCCGCTCATCGGCAGGGTGCAGGGCAATGCGCTGGGCGGCGGCGTCGGGCTGGTCTCGGTCTGCGACGTGGCGATCGGCACGGAGGCGGTGAAGATGGGCTTCACCGAGACACGGCTCGGGCTGATCCCGGCCAATATCGGCCCCTATGCCATCGCGCGCATGGGCGCGACGCGGGCGCGCGAGGTGTTCATGTCGGGCCGAGTGTTCGACGCCGCGGAGGCCATGCGACTCAACCTGCTCGCGAAGGTGGTCGCTCCGGAGGCGCTCGACGCGGCGGTCGAGGCCGAGATCGCGCCCTACCTCGGCTGCGCGCCCTTCGCGGTGCGCGACGCGAAGGCGCTGCTCAACGCCCTGGCGGGGCAGGTGAGCGAGGCCGATCTCGATTTTGCCATCGAGGCGCTGGCGAAGCGCTGGGAAACCGAGGAGGCGCGCGAGGGCATCGGCGCGTTTCTCGACAAGCGCAAGGCGCCCTGGGGCTGACCCGCGGGCAGGGGGTGTGTGATCCCGGCCCCGCCGCTTGCATCGTGGCGAAGGGGGCGGCAGGCTGAGACCTGTCGCAAGGAGACCGCGCCCTGATCCAGATCGCCCATTTCCATGCAACGCTTTGCCTTGCCGTGATCTTCTTCCAGATCGCGCTGATCTTTGGCGCGCCGCTGGCAGCGGTCGCGCCGGGGTCGACCGAGGCGGGCGCCTTGCCCTATCGCGGCCGGCTCTTCGCCGGACTCACCGCCTTCCTGATGCTGTTCGCCGCGCTGTCGATCATCTCGGCGGCGGGGTTTCCGGGACTGGTCTGGCCGCACTGGACCGGCTGGATCACGGTGGCACTGCACGCCGCCTCTGCCGGGCTGAGCCTTTTGTCGCGAAAGCCCGCCGAGCGCGCCGGCTGGGCGCCGGTCCAGGCGGTGCTGGCGGGACTGGCGCTGGTTGTCGTTACCGCCTGAGCGCCTCCGGCGGCGCGGCAATTGTATGCAGGAGTCGACGATAAAAATGTCGCGACCTTGCGGTGAGGGCACAAAATACAAGCTATCCTTCTAGAAAATCAGTGTTTTAACCAATTCTGAATATTTGAGCGGCTTGTTGACCCCGCCGGGTGTGAGCGATAAGTCACTCATAGCAAGGCAACATCGCCATGGTCTCCGCGCCGGTCGCTCGGCGCGCCTCGCAAAGGAGCCAGCAAGTGGAAGAGATGCTGAGGGAGTATCTCCCTATTCTCGTTTTCCTGGGCATCGCGGTCGCGCTCGGCGCCATCCTGATCCTCGCCGCCGTCGTGCTCGCCGTTCGTCATCCCGATCCCGAGAAGGTCTCGGCGTATGAATGCGGCTTCAACGCGTTCGACGACGCGCGCATGAAATTCGATGTCCGGTTCTACCTGGTCTCGATCCTGTTCATCATCTTCGATCTCGAGATCGCCTTCCTGTTCCCCTGGGCCGTGGCCTTCAAGGACGTGAGCATGGTGGGGTTCTGGTCGATGATGGTGTTCCTCGGCGTGCTGACCGCTGGCTTTGCCTATGAATGGAAGAAAGGGGCGCTGGAATGGGAGTGAGCGACGAGCAAACACCGCTGGTGACCGACGTACAGGGCGACGGACGCCAGGGTCCGAGGGTCAAGTCGGGCCCGTCCTCCCCGGTCGCCTACGGCACCTACCGCGCCGGCGGCGACCAGGAGGTCGCCACGCAGGCGCTGAACCGCGAGCTCTCGGACAAGGGCTTCCTGCTGACCTCGGTCGATGACGTGATCAACTGGGCCCGCACCGGCAGCCTGCACTGGATGACCTTCGGCCTGGCGTGCTGTGCCATCGAGATGATGCACACCTCGATGCCGCGCTACGATCTCGAGCGGTTCGGCAGCGCCCCGCGCGCCAGCCCGCGACAGTCTGACCTGATGATCGTCGCCGGCACCCTGACCAACAAGATGGCCCCGGCGCTGCGCAAGGTCTACGACCAGATGCCCGAGCCGCGCTACGTGATCTCCATGGGCTCCTGCGCCAATGGCGGCGGGTATTACCACTACAGCTACTCGGTTGTGCGCGGCTGCGACCGCATCGTGCCCGTGGATGTCTACGTGCCCGGCTGCCCGCCGACCGCGGAGGCGCTGCTTTACGGCCTGATGGCGCTTCAGAAGAAGATCCGCCGCACCGGCACGATCGTGCGATAGGCGAGGCGGGGAGAGAGCTATGACGCAAGCAATGAAAGAACTCGGCGGCCATCTCGAGATCCGGCGCCCCGACTGCGTGCTCGGCTGGTCCGTGGCCTTTGACGAGCTGACCGTCGACGTGACCCCGGCCAACATCCCGGGCTTCGTTGAGTTTCTGAAGACCGATCCGTCCTGCCGGTTCTCGACCCTGGTCGATATCACCGCGGTCGATCACCCCGAGCGGCCCAAGCGCTTCGACGTGGTCTACCACTTCCTGTCGATGTACCAGAACCAGCGTATCCGGCTGCGCGTGGCGGTGCGGGAGGATGACGTCGTGCCGTCGGTCACCGGCACCCACCCGAGCGCCGACTGGTTCGAGCGCGAGGTGTTCGACATGTTCGGCATCATCTTCTCGGGCCACCCGGACTTGCGCCGTATTCTCACCGATTACGGCTTCCGCGGCCACCCGCTGCGCAAGGACTTCCCGACCACCGGCTATGTCGAGGTGCGCTACGACGAAGAGCTCAAGCGCGTGGTCTACGAGCCGGTGAGCCTGGTGCAGGAGTATCGCCAGTTCGACTTCATGTCGCCCTGGGAAGGGGCGCAATACGTGCTGCCCGGCGACGAGAAGGCAGAGGCGAAGTGATGCGCGCAACGTCAGAGGCCAAGATTTTTAGGATTAAAGATCTTCGCGCCCCCGCGATGAGAGGACTGTTGACATGATGGACGGCTCGAAATTCGACGACGGCAGCACCGACGCGCTGTCGGGCGAGCAGCAGATCCGCAACTTCAACATCAACTTCGGGCCGCAGCACCCGGCGGCGCACGGCGTGCTGCGCCTCGTGCTCGAACTCGACGGCGAAATCGTCGAGCGCTGCGATCCGCATATCGGCCTGCTGCACCGCGGCACCGAGAAGCTGATGGAGAGCCGCACCTACCTGCAGAACCTGCCCTATTTCGACCGGCTCGACTATGTCGGCACGATGAACCAGGAACATGCCTGGTGCTTGGCAATCGAGCGCCTGACCGGCGTCGAGGTGCCGCGCCGGGCGCAGCTCATCCGCGTGCTTTACTGCGAGATCGGGCGCATCCTGAACCACTTGCTGAACGTGACCACGCAGGCCATGGACGTGGGCGCGCTGACGCCGCCGCTCTGGGGCTTCGAAGAGCGCGAGAAGCTGATGATCTTCTACGAGCGCGCCTGCGGGGCGCGCCTGCACGCGGCCTATTTCCGCCCCGGTGGTGTGCATCAGGATCTTCCGCCCGAGCTGATCGACGACCTCGATACCTGGTGCGACGAATTCCCGGCCCGGCTGCAGGACATTGATGACCTGCTGACCGAGAACCGGATCTTCAAGCAGCGCAACGCCGATATCGGCGTCGTGACCGAGGACGATATCCAGAAATACGGCTTCTCCGGCGTGCTCGTACGCGGCTCGGGCCTCGCATGGGACCTGCGCCGCGCGCAGCCCTACGAGTGCTACGACGAGTTCGAGTTCCAGATTCCCGTCGGCAAGAACGGCGATTGCTATGATCGCTACCTCTGCCGCATGGCCGAGATGCGCGAGAGCGTGAAGATCATGAAGCAGGCGCTCGAGAAGCTGCGCCTGCCGGAAAACCAGGGCGATGTGCTGGCGCGCGGCAAGGTGACGCCTCCGAAGCGCTCCGAGATGAAAACCTCGATGGAGGCGCTCATCCACCACTTCAAGCTCTATACCGAGGGCTTCCACGTGCCCGAGGGCGAGGTCTATGCCTGCGTCGAGGCGCCCAAGGGCGAGTTCGGCGTCTATCTGGTGGCCGACGGCAGCAACAAGCCTTACCGCGCCAAACTGCGTGCGCCGGGCTTCCTGCACCTGCAGGCGATGGATTACATCTGCAAGGGTCACCAGCTGGCCGACGTGGCGGCGATCCTCGGCTCGCTCGACATCGTGTTCGGCGAGGTCGACCGCTGAGGCGGCACTTCTGATGACGGGCGGGGCACCGGCGCGTGCCCGGCCGAGCGGCGTTTCTCGGAGGACTTCGGGGGCCGCGCCAAAGACAAGAGAACGAGGGAACGACATGCTGAAGAAAAGCTGGGTGCTGCTGCCGCTCATCGCAACCGCCGGCTGCCTTGCGCTGCCCCCCCAGGGCATCGAGGACGCGCAGCTGCGGGCCTTTGACGAGGCGGTCGCCTCGATCGGCTGCAGCCTCGACTACGAGGCGGATTACCTGCCGGTCGAACTGCAGACCGGCCTGACCCGCGAACAGGTCCAGCAGGTCGCCAACTACCGCATCGCGGCGGGCGCGGGCGAGTCGACCGAGGTCGGCGGCTTCCGCCTGACCACCGGCAGCTGCACGCCGAGCGCCGAGGCACCGGTGGCCGAAGCCGCGCCCGCGCCGATGGGCGCCGGCTGAGCCCAATGCCCGGCTTTGCCGCCATATCCGTCCCGAGCGCCCGGCGCCGGTAGAGACACCCTCAACAAGAGGCCATCCGACTGATGCTTCGCCGCCTTCATCCCGACCAGCCCGAGAGTTTCGCCTTCACCCAAGCCAACATGGCGTGGGCCGAGGGGCAGATCAGCAAGTATCCCGCCGGTCGCCAGGCCAGCGCGGTGATCCCGCTGCTGTGGCGGGCGCAGGAGCAGGAGGGCTGGCTCAGCCGTCCGGCGATCGAGGCCGTGGCCGAGATGCTCGACATGGCCTATATCCGGGTGCTCGAGGTCGCGACCTTCTACTTCATGTTCCAGCTGCAGCCGGTGGGCTCGGTGGCACATGTGCAGATCTGCGGCACCACGACCTGCATGATCTGCGATGCCGAGGATCTGATGGCGGTCTGCAAGGACAAGATCGCGCCCAAGGCGCATGAGGTCTCCGCCGATGGCAAGTTCTCGTGGGAAGAGGTCGAGTGTCTCGGGTCCTGCGCCAACGCGCCGATGGCCCAGATCGGCAAGGATTACTACGAGGATCTCACCGCAGAGCGCCTTTCCGAGATCCTCGACGAGCTCGCCGCCGGCAAGGTGCCGGTGCCGGGGCCGCAGAACGGCCGCTATTCCTCCGAGCCCAAGGGCGGCCCGGTGGTGCTGACCGAGCATGTCGAGGGCCGGGCGGAATACAACGCCTCGGTCGAGCTTGCCACGACCATCGGCGACACGGTCAAGCGCATCGATGGCACCGAGGTGCCGCTGCGCACCCCGTGGCGCGACCGCTCGGATGAAAAGGGCGATGCCGAGCCCGAAACCCATGCTCCGAAGCTCGCCGAGGACGTTCCGGCGGACGACACCGGCGTCGACAAGCGCGAGGCGCCGGTCGAGCCTGCCGCCAAGGTCGAAAGCCCGGCCGAGGACGAGGAGGTGGGCACCCGCCCCGAGGCGCTCGAGGGGCCGCGCGAAGGCGGGGCGGACGATCTCAAGCAGATCAAGGGCGTCGGGCCCAAGCTCGAGGAGCTGTGCCACAGCCTCGGCTTCTTTCATTTCGATCAGATCGCAAACTGGTCCGAGGACGAGGTCGCCTGGGTCGATGCGAACCTTCAAGGCTTCAAGGGCCGGGTCACCCGGGATGGCTGGGTGGATCAGGCGAAAGTCCTATCCTCCGGTGGAGAGACGGAATTCTCCGGTCGTGCTAAGAAGGGGGACGTCAGCGAAGACTGACGCGGACCCACACGACCTTTTAGGGGAGGATTGGAATGACGGACATGGCAACGAACGGGACCTGCAAGCGCAACTGCTGGATTGCAGCGTCGGTGATCGGTGTGCTCGTGGCGCTGTTTGCGCTCGGGGGTCACAGGGGGCTCGTCGCGGCGATCCTGCTCGGGATCCTGGCGGCGGCGCTGCTCGGAAGCCTGTTCGTCTGGCTGACCTGCGCCCCGGTGCCGAAGCTCGGCGCCCGCAAGGCCAGCGCCCCGGCACAACCGGCGACGCCGAAGCCGGCAGCCCCCGCGGCAGAGCCAAAGCCTGCCAAGGTCGAGGAGGATCCGACCGCATCCGAGGAGGCTGTCGCCGAGCCCGCGCGTGATGAGCCGCTGATCAAGCCGAGCAAGCCGCTCGCCGGTCAGGCCGAGCTGGCGTCGCGCAAGGGTGACTGGAAATACGAGGCCGAGGCCGCGCCGGTCTCCGAAGGCGAGGGCACCCAGCCCGAGGCCCTCTCCGGCCCGCGCGAGAGCGGCGCCGACGACCTGAAGGAGATCAAGGGCGTCGGTCCAAAGCTCGAGACCTTGCTGCATGAGTTGGGGATCTACCATTTCGACCAGATCGCCGGTTGGAGCGCCGCCGAGGTCGCGTGGATGGACGCCAACCTCAAGGGCTTCCGCGGCCGCGTGTCGCGCGACGACTGGATCGGCCAGGCCAAGATCCTTGCGGCCGGGGGCGAGACCGATTTCTCGACCCGCGTCGACAAGGGCGAGGTCTACTGAGGCCGGCAATCAAGACCCGCTCCGGACAAGTGTCGGGGCGGAAGATCACACAAAGGGGCGTGGCGCGATGGGCGCGCCGCAGGGGCCCCAAGGCCAAGGAAAGGGCCAGAGCATGACCGACCGGGACCGCCACAACCGGCAGGGGCGCATCATCGCGCTCGTGATCGCCGGCACCGGGCTGGCCTGGATCGCCGCCATGCTGGCCGGCGAGGCGCTGGGATGGTCCCAGCGCACACGCGCCTTCTTCGACCTAGCGGCGATCGCCGGGTTCGGGACGGCGATCTGGATGATTTACGGGCTCTGGCGCGCGCGCCAGCAGAACAAGGACTGATGCGATGCTGAAGGACGAGGACCGCATTTTCACCAATCTCTACGGCATGCATGACCGCACGCTGCAGGGTGCGAAGAAGCGTGGCCACTGGGACGGAACCGCCGGGATCCTCGGCAAGGGCCGCGACTGGATCATCGACGAGATGAAGGCCTCGGGGCTGCGCGGCCGCGGCGGGGCGGGCTTCCCGACCGGCCTCAAGTGGTCCTTCATGCCCAAGGAGAGCGACGGTCGCCCGGCCTATCTGGTGATCAACGCCGACGAATCCGAGCCCGCGACCTGCAAGGACCGCGAGATCATGCGCCACGATCCGCACACGCTGATCGAAGGCGCGCTGATCGCCAGCTTCGCCATGGGAGCGCACACCTCCTATATCTACATCCGCGGCGAATATATCCGCGAGCGCGAGGCGCTTCAGGCGGCCATCGACGAGGCTTATGACGCCGGCATGATCGGCAAGAACGCCTGCGGCTCGGGCTGGGATTTCGACCTCTACCTGCACCACGGCGCCGGCGCCTATATCTGCGGCGAGGAAACCTCGCTGTTGGAAAGCCTCGAGGGCAAGAAGGGCATGCCGCGCATGAAGCCGCCGTTCCCGGCGGGCGCGGGCCTCTACGGCTGCCCGACCACGGTCAACAACGTCGAGAGCATCGCCGTCGTGCCGACCATCCTGCGCCGCGGCGCGAGCTGGTTCTCGGGCTTCGGTCGCAAGAACAACTCCGGCACCAAGCTCATGGGCCTCACCGGCCACGTCAACACGCCCTCGGTCTTCGAGGAAGAGATGTCGCTCTCGGTGCGCGAGATCATCGAGAAGCACGGCGGCGGCATCCGGGGCGGCTGGGACAACCTGAAGGCCATCATCCCCGGCGGCGCCTCCTGTCCGATCCTGCCCAAGGACAAGCTCGAGGATGCGATCTTCGATTTCGACTGGATGCGCGAGAACAAGTCGAGCTTCGGCACCGGCTGCATGATCGTGATGGATCAGAACACCGACGTGGTGAAGGCTGTCTGGCGGCTGTCTAAGTTCTTCAAACACGAGAGCTGCGGCCAGTGCACCCCGTGCCGCGAGGGCACCGGCTGGATGATGCGCGTGATGGACCGGCTGGTGCGCGGCGAGGCCGAAGTCGAAGAGATCGACATGCTGCTCGACGTGACCAAGCAGGTCGAGGGCCACACCATCTGCGCCCTAGGCGACGCGGCGGCCTGGCCGATCCAGGGCCTGATCCGGCATTTCCGCGAAGAGATCGAGGACCGCATCAAGGCCAAGAAGACCGGCCGCATGGGCGCGATGGCGGCAGAGTGAGCATGACGTTGCGCGCCGCATATCTCCTCGCGCCGGCCGTGGCGCTGCTGCTCGCGGGCTGTGCCCCCGGCACGGGCGTTGGCACGGGCGCGACCGGCGGAGCGGCGCTGCCCTCGGGAAGTTCGCTCGAGGCGCGCTGGGAGCGGCGCGTGGTCACGCTTCTGGTGGCCGAGCGTATCGCCGATGCCTGCTACGGGGAGGGGATCTACCTCGCGCCGTCGCCCTATGGCGGTGCGGTGCATCGTGCCACCGAGGAGATGGTCGCCGCGGGCGAGGATCGCGCCGCGCTCGACGCGGTGTTTGCGGGACATGATTTCAACACCACCACGACCGCGGTCGAGAGCTATCTCGCCTCGCGCGGCGGGTCGGTGGAGGCGCCGGCCAGCCTCTGCGCCGTGGGTGAGGCCGAGATCGCCGAAGGCTCCGAGGTGGGTCGGGTGCTGACGAGACTATGAAGGACGGGATGGGCAAGGTGAGCAAGCGAAACGGCATCGGGACTTGGGCGGCGCTGGCGCTGACGGCGCTGGCCCTCGCGGGATGTGGCGGCGTCGAGAACGACTACAATTACGGTGGCGTCACCTTTACCGGCAAGGCCAAGCCGGTGAAGGGCGACCGGACGAGCTTTGTCTCGACCGCAGGTCCCGCCAGTGCCTCGCTCGACGGTGCCATCGGCGGCGCGAACTACGAGGGCATCAAGTACTGCATCGACTATCTCGGCACCTCCGATATCGAGTGGCAGGTCGGCCCCGACACGCCGCGCCAGCAGCTTGATCTGAGCGACAACCGCGTGACCTTCCGGGGGCGCTGCGTCGAGTGAGAGGTTTCGCCGTCATATCAGCGGCCTGCCGCGCATGTTATTGCATAACGCAACGTGCGGTCCCCACCTCGGGATGTGGAGACGTGCGCCCGCGCGCGCGCTTCGCAACCCCGCATCGGAGGACTGACATGCGCATCATCAAGACGCTTCTGCTGGCCTGCGCGACCACGGTCGCGAGCCTGCCCGCCGCCGCCACCGCCAAGGCGCCGCTGGGTCAGGTCAAGGAGATCAACGACGGCCTTCTGGCGGTGGGCATCGCCGACGAGATCCGCAAGACGTGCGGCGATATCGATGCCCGCATGATCACTGCCTACGCCTATCTCGCGAAGCTGAAGTCGCGGGCGCGTTCGCTGGGCTACAGCGAGGACGAGATCGAGGACTACGTGACCTCGAAGGACGAGAAGAAGAAAATGCGCGCCAAGGGCGAGGCATGGCTCGAGGCCCGAGGCGTGACGCTGGGCCAGGAAGCCGGCTACTGCCGCGTCGGCCGCGAAGAAATCAGCAGGGGCTCGCAGATCGGCGCGCTCCTGAGGGCCCGGTGATGCGGCGCGGCGCAGAGAACGCCACGACGCTCCTTGCCGGAGCCGCGGACGGCCTCTGCGCCGCGCCGAGCACAAATTCTGTCTGGGAAGATGCCAATGAGTGACCTGCGCAAGATCATCATCGACGGGAAAGAGCTGGAGGTCGATCCGGCCATGACGCTGATCCAGGCCTGTGAGCAGGCCGGGATCGAGATCCCGCGCTTCTGCTACCACGAGCGCCTGTCGATCGCTGGCAACTGCCGCATGTGCCTTGTCGAGGTGGTGGGCGGCCCGCCCAAGCCCGCGGCCTCCTGCGCCATGCAGGTGCGTGACCTGCGCCCCGGGCCCGAGGGCCAGCCGCCGGTGGTCAAGACCAACTCGCCGATGGTCAAGAAGGCGCGCGAGGGGGTGATGGAGTTCCTGCTCATCAACCACCCGCTCGATTGCCCGATCTGCGACCAGGGCGGCGAATGCGACCTGCAGGACCAGGCAATGGCCTATGGTGTCGACTTCTCGCGCTTCCGCGAGCCCAAGCGCGCCGTCGACGATCTCGATCTCGGCCCGCTGGTCGAGACCCACATGACCCGCTGCATCTCCTGCACCCGCTGCGTGCGCTTCACCACCGAGGTGGCGGGCATCGCGCAGATGGGCCAGACCGGCCGCGGCGAGGATGCGGAGATCACCAGCTACCTGAACCAGACGCTGGATTCGAACCTGCAAGGCAACATCATCGACCTGTGCCCGGTGGGCGCGCTGGTGTCCAAGCCCTACGCCTTTACCGCCCGCCCGTGGGAGCTGACCAAGACCGAGAGCATCGACGTGATGGATGCGCTCGGCTCCAACATCCGGGTCGACACCAAGGGCCGCGAAGTGATGCGCTTCCTGCCGCGCAACCATGACGGCGTGAACGAGGAGTGGATCTCGGACAAGACCCGCTTCGTCTGGGACGGCCTGCGCCGCCAGCGCCTCGACAGGCCCTATATCCGCGACAACGGCAAGCTGCGCCCGGCCACCTGGCCCGAGGCGCTGACCAAGGTCGCCGAGGTGCTGAAGGGCGCCAAGAAGCCCGTCGGCCTCGTCGGCGATCTCGCCTCCGTCGAGTCGGCGTTCTCGCTCAAGACCCTGATCGAGGGGCAGGGCGGTTCGGTCGAGTGCCGCACCGACAACACCAAGCTGCCCGCCGGCAACCGCTCGGCCTACGTCGGCAACGCGCTGATCGAGGACCTCGACGTCGCAAGCGAGGTCATCCTCGTGGGCGCAAACCCGGCGCAGGAAGCGCCGGTGCTCAACGCCCGCATCCGCAAGGCCTGGCTGCACGGTGCCACCGTGAAGCTGATCGGCGAGCAGGTGGACCTGACCTATGATTACGAGCATCTCGGCGCCGACCGCGCCGCTCTCTCCGCCGCCGAGGCGGGCGAGGGTGCTGTGGTCATCGTCGGGCAGGGCGCGCTGCAGGAGGCCGACGGCGCCGCGGTGCTCTCCACCGCGATGAAGCTGGCCGAGGCCGCCTCTGCCAAGTTCATGGTGCTGCACACCGCCGCCGCCCGCGTCGGCGCGCTCGACGTGAACGCGGTGACCGAGGGCGGCATGGATGCCGCCATCGACGGGGCCGACGTGATCTGGAACCTCGGCGCCGACGAGCTCGAGATCGCCGAGGGGCCCTTCGTGATCTATCAGGGCAGCCACGGCGACCGTGGCGCGCACCGCGCCGACGTGATCCTGCCGGGCGCCGCCTACACGGAAGAGAACGGGCTCTTCGTTAACACCGAGGGCCGTCCGCAGCTTGCCATGCGCGCCTGCTTCCCGCCGGGTGAGGCCAAAGAGAACTGGGCCATTTTGCGCGCCCTGTCGGCCGAGCTTGGCGCGACGCTGCCTTGGGACAGCCTGCCGCAGCTGCGTCAGAAGCTGGTCGCCGAGGTGCCGCATCTGGCGCGGATCGACGAGGTGCCGGGCAACACCTGGGCCAGCACCGAGCCGGGCTCGCTGGGCAAGGCGTCGTTCCGCTACGCGATCAAGGATTTCTACCTGAGCAACCCGATCGCGCGGTCGAGCGTGCTGATGGCCGAGCTGTCGGCCAACGCCAAGGCCCGCCGCGACCAGCCGCTCGCCGCCGAATGACCATGCGGACGCGCCTCTCCCTCTCCTGCCTCGCGTTGACGGCGCTGGCCTCCTGCGCCGAGACGGCACAGGAGCCCGATGCGCCGTTCGTGCCGGTCTACGAGGGGGTGGAGACTCGGCTGCTCGATGGCGATCTGGTGAATTTCTTCGTGCAGATGCGCGGCGCCCGCGATGCGGCGGATGTCGAGGATTACGCCCGTTGCGCCGCGGCGCAGTACGCGCTGATCCGCGGCTACGGATTCGCGCGGCATCTGCGCACGAATGTCGCGCAAGAGGGTGGCCTCTGGCGCGGAGATGCTGTTTACACGATCTCGGCGGCGTTGCCCGCGGGGCTGAAGACGATCGACGCGGAAGTCGTCGCGTCAGCCTGCGCCGAGAACGAAATACCGATGGTGTGAGGGACACTTGATGGCAGACTTCTTCTCAACCCCACTCGGAACCTTCGTGATCATCCTGGCCCAGTGCCTGGCCGTGCTCGGCTTCGTGATGATCTCGCTGCTGTTCCTGGTCTACGGTGACCGCAAGATCTGGGCCGCGGTCCAAATGCGGCGCGGGCCGAACGTCGTGGGCACCTTCGGCATCCTGCAATCGGTGGCCGACGCGCTGAAATACGTGCTCAAGGAGGTGGTGATCCCCGCCGGTTCCGACAAGGCGGTGTTCATCCTCGCGCCCATGATCTCGTTCGTCATGTCGATGATCGCCTGGGCGGTGATCCCGTTCTCGGACGGCTGGGTGCTCTCGGACATCAACGTGGCCATCCTCTACGTCTTCGCGATCTCCTCGCTCGAGGTCTACGGCGTGATCATGGGCGGCTGGGCGTCGAACTCGAAATACCCGTTCCTCGGCTCGCTGCGCTCTGCCGCGCAGATGATCTCTTACGAGGTGTCGATCGGCCTGATCATCATCGGCGTGATCATCTCGACCGGCTCGATGAACTTCGGCAACATCGTGCAGGCGCAGGACACCGGCTGGGGCTTCTTCGGCTGGTACTGGCTGCCGCATTTCCCGATGGTCTTCCTGTTCTTCATCTCGGCGCTGGCCGAGACCAACCGCCCGCCCTTCGACCTGCCGGAAGCGGAATCCGAGCTCGTCGCCGGCTACCAGGTGGAGTACTCGGCCACGCCGTTCCTGCTCTTCATGGCCGGTGAATACATCGCCATCTTCCTGATGTGCGCGCTGACCTCGCTGCTCTTCTTCGGCGGCTGGCTGTCGCCGATCCCGGGTCTGCCGGACGGCGCGCTGTGGATGGTCGGCAAGATGGCCTTCTTCTTCTTCATCTTCGCGATGGTGAAGGCGATCACGCCCCGCTATCGCTACGACCAGCTCATGCGTCTTGGCTGGAAGGTGTTCCTTCCGTTCAGCCTCGTGTGGGTGGTCTTCGTGTCCTTTGCCGCCAAGTTCGGCTGGTTCTGGGGCATCTTCGCCCGCTGGACCACGGGAGGTTAAGCTAGCTCATGACTCAGATCGATTACGGCCGCGCGGCCAAGTATTTCCTGCTCACCGACTTCATCAAGGGCTTCGCCCTGGGCCTGAAATACTTCTTCGCGCCGAAGCCCACGCTCAACTACCCGCACGAGAAGGGCCCTCTGTCGCCGCGCTTCCGCGGCGAGCACGCGCTGCGACGCTATCCCAATGGCGAAGAGCGCTGCATCGCCTGCAAACTGTGCGAGGCGATCTGCCCGGCGCAGGCCATCACCATCGATGCCGAGCCGCGCGATGACGGCAGCCGCCGCACCACGCGCTACGACATCGACATGACCAAGTGCATCTATTGCGGCTTCTGCCAGGAGGCCTGCCCGGTCGACGCCATCGTCGAGGGGCCGAACTTCGAGTTTGCCACCGAGACCCGCGAAGAGCTGTTCTACGACAAGCAGAAGCTGCTCGAGAACGGCGAGCGCTGGGAAGCCGAGATCGCCCGCAACCTCGAACTGGACGCGCCCTACCGCTGAGCCGAGAGAGATCGCCATGACCGCCACCCGCACCGCCCTTTCCGCAAGCCGCTGCCGCCCCGCGCGGCGGTGTGGCGGTGCGCTTGACCAAGGATCGACGGCATGACCGAAAAGACCCCGTTCGAGCTGATGATGCAGCAGGCGCAGGAGATGGCGAAGGCCTTCAACCCCGCGCTCGAGAGCTTCTCGCCGCGCGAGTACGAAAAGCTCTGGCCGACCATGCCCAAGGATTTCATGGAGTTCTGGTTCGGCCGCGGCATGTCGAAGGAGGGTCTCGACAGCAAGACCCGGCTTCTGCTGACGCTGGCGGGGTTGACGATGCAGGGCGCGCAGGCCGATACGCCGGTCAGGATGACCGTGCGCCACCTGATCGAGGCCGGCGCCACCAAGGACGAGATCGCCGAGACCATCGCCCACATGTCGATGTTCGCCGGCATACCCGCCATGACCCGCGCCATGGAGCTTGCGCGCGAGGTGATGGAAGACAACAAGGATGACGAAGAATGACCGTGTTCGCCTTCTACCTGTTCGCGCTCTGCACCATCGTCGGCGGGCTGTTCACCGTGATCAGCCGAAACCCGGTGCACTCGGTGCTCTGGCTGATCCTGGCCTTCCTCAGCTCGGCCGGGCTGTTCGTGCTGCTGGGGGCGGAGTTCGTGGCGATGCTGCTGATCATCGTCTACGTGGGCGCGGTGGCGGTGCTGTTCCTCTTCGTGGTGATGATGCTCGATGTCGATTTCGCCGAGCTTCGGGCCGGGATGGCGAAGTACATGCCGCTGGCGCTGCTGATCGGGGTGATCCTCCTGATGCAGCTCGGCATGGCCTTCGGCGTGTGGGAGGTCTCCGAGATCGCCGCGTCGCAGCTCTCGGCCCCGACGCCGCTCGCCACCGAGACCCAGAACACCGCGGCGCTCGGCCTGCTGCTTTATGACCGTTATTTCCTGCTGTTCCAGCTCGCCGGCCTGATCCTGCTGGTGGCGATGATCGGGGCCATCGTGCTGACGCTGCGCCACCGCCAGGACGTCAAGCGCCAGAACGTGCTGGCGCAGATGTACCGCGATCCGAAGAAGGCGATGGAACTTCGGGATGTGAAACCGGGGCAGGGGCTCTAAGGCCGCCGCCCGGCTCGCCCGCCCGGGCGAGCGACCAGAACGGGGCCCGCGGGCCCGACGCAAGACAAATGCTCCGCAACAGGGGCGGAAGAGGGACAGCGATGAGCGTAGCCAGTTGGATAGCCATCTTTTTCGCGGGGATCTTCGTTCCCGTCGTCCTCGGGGTGCGCCAGTCGCGGCGCCGGAACGGAGAGCGCACATGATCGGAGTCGAGCATTACCTCACAGTGGCGGCGGTGCTGTTCGTCACCGGCATCTTCGGGATCTTCCTGAACCGGAAGAACGTCATCATCCTGCTGATGAGCATCGAGCTCATCCTGCTCTCGGTGAACATCAACTTCGTGGCCTTCTCGGCGCATCTCGGCGATCTCGCGGGGCAGGTCTTCACGCTCTTCGTGCTCACCGTGGCCGCAGCCGAGGCGGCGATCGGCCTCGCGATCCTCGTCTGCTTCTTCCGCAACCGCGGCTCGATCGCCGTGGAAGACGTCAACGTGATGAAAGGCTAAAGCGAGATGGAGACGATCATCCTCTTCGCGCCGCTCGTGGGCGCCATCATCGGTGGCTTCGGCTGGAAGATCATCGGCGAGACCGCCGCGATGTGGACCACCACCGGCCTGCTGTTCCTGGCCTGCCTGCTGTCGTGGATCGTGTTCCTGACGCTGGGCGAGGCGCACACGGTATCGCTGTTCCGCTTCATCGAGAGCGGCACGCTCTCGACCGAGTGGGCGATCCGCGTCGACCGGCTGACCGCGATCATGCTGATCGTGGTGACCACGGTCTCGGCGCTCGTGCACCTCTACAGCTTCGGCTACATGGCGCATGACCCTCAGTTCGAGCACACGCCCTACAAGGCGCGCTTCTTCGCCTATCTCTCGCTCTTTACCTTCGCGATGCTGTCGCTGGTGACCGCCGACAACCTCGTGCAGATGTTCTTCGGCTGGGAGGGCGTGGGCCTGGCGTCGTACCTGCTGATTGGCTTCTACTACAAGAAGCCCTCGGCCAACGCCGCCGCGATGAAGGCCTTCGTGGTCAACCGGGTTGGCGATTTCGGCTTTGCGCTCGGGATCTTCGGGCTGTTCTACCTGACCGACAGCATCCAGTTCGACATCATCTTCAACGAAGTGCCGAACATCGCCGAGACCCAGCTCCACTTCCTGTGGCGCGAGTGGAACGCGGCAAACCTGATCGCCTTCCTGCTGTTCATCGGCGCGATGGGTAAATCGGCGCAGCTTCTGCTGCACACCTGGCTGCCCGACGCGATGGAAGGCCCGACGCCGGTTTCGGCGCTGATCCACGCCGCCACCATGGTGACCGCGGGCGTGTTCCTCGTCTGCCGCATGTCGCCGCTGATGGAGTTCGCGCCTGAGGCCACCGCCTTCATCACCTTCCTCGGCGCGACCACGGCGTTCTTCGCCGCCACCGTCGGCCTCGTGCAGAACGACATCAAGCGCGTCATCGCCTATTCGACCTGTTCGCAGCTCGGCTACATGTTCGTGGCCGCCGGCGTCGGCGTCTACTCGGTGGCGATGTTCCACCTGCTGACCCACGCCTTCTTCAAGGCGATGCTGTTCCTCGGCGCGGGCTCAGTGATCCACGCCATGCATCACGAGCAGGACATGCGCAATTACGGCGCGCTCAAGAACAAGATCCCGATGACCTTCTGGGCGATGATGATCGGCACGCTGGCGATCACCGGCGTCGGCATCCCGCTCACCGGCTGGTTCGGCTTCGCGGGCTTCGTCTCCAAGGACGCGATCATCGAGAGCGCCTGGGCCGGCACCGCCGGGGGCTATGCCTTCTGGATGCTGGTCATCGCGGCGCTGTTCACCAGCTTCTACAGCTGGCGCCTGATCTTCCTGACCTTCTTCGGCAAGGCGCGGGGCGACAAGCACACCCACGAGCACGCACATGAAAGCCCCAAGGTGATGCTGATCCCGCTCGGCGTTCTTGCCATCGGCGCGGTGTTCTCGGGCATGGTGTTCTACAAGTCCTTCTTTGGCGACCATGACAAGGTGCTGAGCTTCTTCGGAATGCCCGCGCATCACGCCGAGGCCTCCGAAGGCGGCCATGGCAGCGAGACTGGCACCGAGACCGCGGAAGCCGGCCACGGCGAGGAGGCTGCGCCCGCAGCCGAAGAGGCCCCCGCGGAAGAGACCGCAGCCGCCGACGCGACGCATGGCGAGGAGGGCGCAGAGACCCACGCCGCCACCGGGCTCGACTATGGCGCGATCTACATGGCGCCGGACAACACGGTGATGGACGACGCGCACCACGCGCCGGTCTGGGTGAAGCTCTCGCCCTTCATCGCCATGGTGCTGGGCTTCGTGGTGGCCTACTGGTTCTATATCGTGAACCCGACGCTGCCGCGCAAACTCGCCGAGAACCAGCGTCCGCTGTACCTGTTCCTGCTGAACAAGTGGTATTTCGACGAGGCCTATGACTTCCTCTTCGTCCGCCCCGCCAAGGCGGTGGGCCGGTTCTTCTGGAAGCGCGGTGACGGCAACGTTATCGATGGCACCATCAACGGCGTCGCGATGGGGATCATCCCCTTCCTGACCAAGCTCGCAGGACGCGCGCAGTCCGGCTACATCTTCACCTACGCCTTCGCCATGGTGATCGGGATCGCGATCCTGGTGACCTGGATGTCGATCCTCGGAGGGGCCCACTAATGGATAACCTGCTGTCCATCGTCACCTTCCTGCCCGCGCTGGCGGCGCTGATCCTGGCGCTGTTCCTGCGCGGCGGGGATGCTGCCGCCGACCGCAACGCCAAGTGGCTGGCGATGATCGCCACCTCGGCGACCTTCGTGATCTCGCTGTTCATCCTGTTCCAGTTCGATGCCTCGAACACCGGCTTCCAGATGGTGGAAGAGGGGACTTGGATCATGGGGATGAACTACAAGATGGGCGTGGACGGTATCTCGGTGCTGTTCGTCATGCTCACCACCTTCATGATGCCGCTGACCATCCTCGCGAGCTGGGACGTCAAGCTGCGGGTGAAGGAATACATGATCGCCTTCCTGCTGCTCGAGACGTTGATGCTCGGCGTGTTCATGGCGCTCGACCTGGTGCTGTTCTACCTGTTCTTCGAGGCAGGCCTGATCCCGATGTTCCTGATCATCGGCATCTGGGGCGGCAAGAACCGCATCTATGCCAGCTTCAAGTTCTTCCTCTACACCTTCCTCGGCTCGGTCCTGATGCTGGTGGCGATGGTGGCGATGTATGCCGATGCCGGCACCACCGACATCCCGACGCTGCTGGCGCACGAGTTCGCCTTCGCCGATTTCGAGGTGCTGGGCATCCACATCGTCGGTGGCCTGCAGACCATGCTCTGGCTCGCCTTCTTCGCCAGCTTCGCGGTGAAGATGCCGATGTGGCCGGTGCACACCTGGCTGCCCGACGCGCACGTTCAGGCGCCCACGGCCGGCTCGGTCGTGCTGGCGGCGATCCTGCTGAAGATGGGCGGCTACGGCTTCCTGCGCTTCTCCCTGCCGATGTTCCCGGTGGGCTCCGAGGTCATGGCACCGCTGGTGTTCTGGATGTCGGCCATCGCCATCGTCTACACCTCGCTCGTTGCGCTGGTGCAGGAGGACATGAAGAAGCTCATCGCCTATTCGTCGGTCGCTCACATGGGCTACGTGACCATGGGCATCTTCGCCGCCAACCAGCAGGGCATCGACGGCGCCATCTTCCAAATGATCAGCCACGGCTTCATCTCGGGCGCGCTGTTCCTCTGCGTCGGCGTGATCTACGACCGGATGCACACCCGCGAGATCGACGCCTATGGCGGCCTGGTGAACCGGATGCCGGCCTACGCGCTGATCTTCATGCTCTTCACCATGGCCAATGTCGGCCTGCCGGGCACCTCTGGCTTCATCGGCGAATTCCTGACGCTGATGGGCATCTTCCAGGTCAACACCTGGGTCGCCGCCGTGGCCGCCTCGGGGGTGATCTTCTCGGCGGCCTACGCGCTCTGGCTCTACCGCCGCGTGGTGCTGGGCGACCTGATCAAGGAGAGCCTGCGCACCATCCAGGACATGACCGCGCGCGAGAAGTGGATCTTCGCGCCGTTGGTGGTCATGACGCTCTGGCTCGGGGTCTACCCGGCGGCGGCGCTGGACATCATCGGGCCCTCGGTCGAGGCGCTCGTGGGCAATTATGACACGGCCGTCGCGGCCGCCGATCTTGGCGGACCGACCGTGGCCGAAGCGAACCACTAAGGGGGCGGGGCATGATCTCGGCTGATCTCAACATCATCCTCCCGGAGATCGTTCTGGCGGTCTTTGCCACGCTGGCACTGATCGGCGCGGTCTATACCGGCAAGGACAAGCTTGCCCCGGTGCTGGTCTGGGCCAGCGCTGCGGTGATGCTGGTCATGGCGCTCTGGATCGGCACCACCGGCGGGCAGGACCAGACGGCGTTCTGGGGCATGTTCATCGACGATGCCTTCTCGCGCTTCGCCAAGGTGGCGATCCTGCTCTCGGCGGCGGTCGTTCTGCTGATGTCCGAGGGCTACATGTCGCGCCACGGGCTCCTGCGCTTCGAGTACCCGGTGCTGGTGCTGCTCTCGGTCGTGGGCATGATGGTCATGGTTTCGGCCGGTGACCTGATGACGCTCTACATGGGGCTCGAGCTGCAATCGCTGGCGCTCTACGTCGTGGCCTCGCTGCGCCGCGACAGCGAGCGTTCGACCGAGGCCGGCCTGAAATACTTCGTGCTCGGCGCGCTGAGCTCGGGCCTGCTGCTCTACGGCGCCTCGCTGGTTTACGGCTTCGCCGGCACCACGCTGTTCTCCGGCGTCATCGCGGCGGCCACCGAGGGGCACATGTCGATCGGCCTTCTGATCGGCCTGGTGCTGATGATCTCGGGCCTGGCGTTCAAGGTCTCGGCAGTGCCGTTCCACATGTGGACGCCTGACGTCTACGAAGGTTCGCCGACCCCGGTCACCGCGTTCTTTGCCACCGCGCCGAAGGTTGCCGCGATGGGTCTCTTCGCACGGCTGCTCTTCGACGCCTTCGGCGGTGCCATTGCCGACTGGAGCCAGGTCGTGGCGCTGCTGTCGCTGCTGTCGATGTTCCTCGGCGCCATCGCCGCCATCGGCCAGCGCAACATCAAGCGCCTGATGGCCTATTCCTCGATCACCCATATGGGCTTTGCCCTGATGGGGCTGGCCGCGGGCACCGAGTTCGGCGTGCAGGCGATGCTGGTCTACATGGCAATCTACGTCACGATGAATGTCGGTACCTTCGCCTTCATCCTGTCGCTGAGCCGCGAGGGCCAGCCGGTGACCGATATCGGCGCGCTGGGGATGTATTCCAAGCGCGAACCGGGCAAGGCGCTGGCGATGCTGGTGCTGCTGTTCTCCCTCGCGGGCGTGCCACCGCTGGTGGGCTTCTTCGGCAAGCTCTACGTGCTGCAAGCGGCCTATGGCGGCGGGCTGGCATGGCTGGCGGTGGCCGGTGTGATCGCCTCGGTGATCAGCGCCTTCTACTACCTGCGCATCGTCTACTTCATGTATTTCGGTGAGGAGCGCGAGGACGCGCTGGATACCGGCGGGTCCCCGGTGCTCTGGGGCTTCCTGATGGTCTCGGCCTTCCTGATGGTGGCGGGGGTGGTGAACCTCTTCGGCGTCGAGGGCGCCGCGGCCGCGGCGGCGGCGACGCTTGTCAACTGAGCCGCACCGCCAGATGCTTGCAAACGGTGACGCGCCTCTGGCGCGTCGCTTTTTTCGTGCCGCCTGCGGCGGGTTTGCCTCCGGCGGGGATATTTTGAGCCAGAAGAAACACAACGGGGCGCGGGCGTGAGCTGGCCCGCGGGATATGGCCGCCGGGTGCTGGCGGAGATCGACAGCACCAATGCCGAAGCCGCGCGGTTGGCGGGGACGCTGGCGGGGCCCGAATGGATCTGCGCCCTGCGTCAGACCGCCGGGCGCGGGCGGCGCGGGCGGGCCTGGGCCAACCCCGAGGGCAATTTCGCCGCCACGCTGCTGACCATGCCGCGAGAGGCGCCGCAACTCGTGGCGCTGCGCAGCTTCGTGGCCTCTCTGGCGCTGTTCGATGCCTTCTCCGCGGCCACCGGCCGGGTCGACGGGCTGGCGCTGAAATGGCCCAACGACGTGCTGCTCAATGGCGGCAAGGTGGCGGGCATCCTGCTCGAGAGCCTCGGCCAGCGCCGCGGCGTGGCGCATCTGGCGATCGGCATCGGGGTCAACCTCGTGGCCGCGCCCGGCGCCGACGAGGTCGAGCCCGGTGCGCTGCGTCCGGTGTCGCTCTTGTCGGAGACCGGGGTGCACGTGGAGCCCGAGGCGCTTCTCGAGCTGCTGGCCAGCGCCTATGCCGAGCACGAGGCCCGGTTCGTGACCTATGGCTTCGCGCCGCTGCGCGAGGCCTGGCTGGCGCGCGCCGCGCGGCTGGGCGAGGTGATCACCGCGCGCACCGGCACGGCCGAGATCACAGGCACCTTCGAGACCGTGGACGCCGGCGGAAATCTGGTGTTGAAGAGCAGCGCCGGGCGGCAGGCGATCGCCGCGGCGGACGTGTTTTTCTGAGGGAGGAGGCACTGATGCTTCTCGCCATCGACTGCGGCAACACCAACACGGTCTTCTCGATCTGGGATGGCGAGCGCTTCCTCGCCACCTGGCGGACCTCGACCGAGCATCAGCGCACCGCCGACCAGTATTACGTCTGGCTCTCGACCCTGATGGAGTTCCAGGGCATCGAGGCCGACATCACCGACATGATCATCTCGTCGACCGTGCCGCGGGTGGTGTTCAACCTGCGCGTCCTGGCCGACCGCTATTTCAACACGCGACCCTATGTGGTCGGCAAGCCCGATTGCCGGCTGCCGGTGGATGTGCGCGTCGATGCGGGCACCGCGGTGGGGCCGGACCGTCTTGTAAACACGGTGGCGGGTTACGATCTATATGGCGGCGACCTGATCGTGGTGGACTTCGGCACCGCCACCACCTTCGACGTGGTGGCAGGGGACGGGGCTTACGTCGGCGGCGTGATCGCGCCGGGCGTGAACCTCAGCCTCGAGGCGCTGCACCAGGCCGCCGCCGCGTTGCCGCATGTGGACATCACCAAGCCGCAGCGCGTGGTGGGCACAAACACCGTGGCCTGCATGCAATCCGGCGTGTTCTGGGGCTATGTCGGCCTCGTCCGTGAAATTTGCGACCGCATCAAGGCCGAACGTGATCGGCCGATGAGGGTCATCTCAACAGGCGGGCTGGCGCCTCTTTTCCAGCAATCCGAGGACCTGTTCGACGAGTGGGTGGATGAACTCACCATGCATGGTCTGACCGTCATACACAGCTACAACAAGAGGCAGGAAACTGCATGAGTAACGAGCGTATCATCTACCTCCCGCTGGGGGGCGCCGGCGAGATCGGCATGAACTGCTATGTCTACGGATATGGCGAACCGGGCAAGGAGCGTCTGATCGTCGTCGATCTGGGCGTCGCCTTCCCCGACATGGACAGCAGCCCCGGCGTCGACATCATCTTCGCCGACATCGCCTGGCTGGAGCAGAACCGCGACCGCATCGAGGCGGTGTTCATCACCCACGCCCACGAGGACCATATCGGCGCCGTGGGCCATTGCTTCGAGCGGCTCGGCGTCCGGATCCACGCCCGCGCCTTCACCGCCAACCTGGCGCGCCAGAAGCTGGCCGAGTACGGCTATTCCGAGGACACGGTGCAGACCTGCTCGAAATGGCCCGAGACCGTCGAGGCGGGGCCGTTCAAGGTCGGCTTCCTGCCGATCTCGCACTCGATCCCGGAAAGCTCGGCGCTGGTCATCGACACGCCCGGCGGGCGGCTGATCCACTCGGGCGACTTCAAGCTCGACCCGACCCCGATCGTTGGCGAAGCCTTCGATCCCGAGCTCTTCGCCGAGGTCTCGGCGGGCGGCGTCAAGGCGCTGATCTGCGACTCGACCAATGTGTTCTCGCCCAACCCGGGGCGCTCGGAGGTCGAGGTCGGGCCGAATATCGAGGAACTGGTCGCCGGCGCGCCCAACATGGTGGTCGCCACCACCTTCGCCTCCAACGTGGCGCGGGTTAAGACGCTGGCCGAGGCGGGCTCCAAGGCGGGCCGCTCGATCTGCCTTCTGGGCCGCGCCATGCGCCGGATGATCGAGGCCGCCATCGAGACCGGCGTGCTGACCGATTTCCCGCCGGTGATCGGGCCCGAGGACGCGGTGCAGATCCCGCGCGAGAACGTCATGCTGATCGTCACCGGCAGCCAGGGCGAGCGCCGCGCCGCCAGCGCGCAGCTGTCGCGGGGCAAGTACAACGGCATCGAGTTGAAGGAGGGCGATATGTTCCTGTTCTCCTCCAAGACCATCCCGGGCAACGAGAAGGATGTGATCCGGATCATGAACAACCTGTCGGAGAAGGGCGTCGACGTGGTCGATGACAGCGCCGGCAAGTATCACGTGTCGGGCCATGCCAATGGGCCCGATCTCGAGCGGCTGCACGAGATCGTGTCGCCGCAGCTGGTGATCCCGATGCATGGCGAACACCGTCACCTGCGCGAGCACGTCAAGCTTGCCAAGGCCAAGGGCCGTGCCGGCGTGCTGGCGGTCAACGGCATGATGATGGACCTGAGCGGCAACGAGCCCACCGTGGCCGAGTGGATCGACGCGGGCCGCACCTATCTCGACGGCTCGGTGCAGATCGGTGCGCTTGACGGCATCGTGCGCGACCGCATCCGCATGGCGCTGAACGGCCATGTCATCGTGACGGTGATCCTCGACGAGGATGACGAGCCGCTGGGCGAGCCGTGGTGCGAGCTGAAGGGCCTGCCCGAGACCGGGCGCTCCAACGCCTCGCTGGTCGAGGTGCTGGAAGAGGACCTGAGCCAGTTCCTCGGCCGTGCCGGCGAGAAGACCCTCACCGATGACGACAAGATCGAGGAGGGCATGCGCCGCATCGTGCGCAACACCGCCCAGAACGAAATCGGCAAGAAGCCGGAAGTCACCATCGTGGTCAGCCGCCTGTCCTGAGGCGGCCGACACCGTTGACGCGGTCGCCGCCTTGCGCCATGCCATCCGTCATGACGGATCATGACGCAGAGGCGGTGCTCGGCCGCATTCCCGGACGCCTGAAAGAGGCGCGGCAGGCCCGTGGCCTGTCGCTCGACGCGGTGGCGAAACTGTCGGGCGTCAGCCGCTCGATGGTCAGCCAGATCGAGCGCGGCGAAAGCAACCCGACGGTGGCGACGCTGTGGAACCTCACCCGCGCTCTGCAGGTGGATTTCGCCGGGCTGCTGGAGCTCGGCCAGCCCGAGCGCGGCATCGAGGTGATCCGCGCCGCGCAGGCGCCGACGATCACCGGCCACGGGCAGGGCTGCCACATCACCATCCTCTCGGAGCCCGAGAAAGTGGGCATCTACGAGATCTACGACATCCGCTTCGATCCCGGCGGTGCGCTCGAGAGCGGGCCGCACGGGCAGGGCGCACGCGAGCATCTGACGGTGCTCGAGGGCGGTCTCAGCGTGGTTTCGGGCGACGCGCAGGAGACACTCGCGCCGGGCGACACGGCGCGCTACGCTGCCGATGTCGCACATGCGATCCGCGCCGGCGAGCGGGGCGCCCGCTGCTTCCTGATCGTGGAGACGCCATGAGGGTGTGGTGTGTGACGTCATAGCGGATGTGAATCCGCGATAACGTATCTTTTACATTGACCTGAAATCCGTAATGTCGGAAAAGGGGCGCAATCCAACGGAAGGAGTGCCCTCATGTCCGATGCTTTTCTCAGCCACATGCGCGACACGCTCGCGGGGATCGAGGCCGACGGCCTGATGAAGACCGAGCGGCTGATCACCTCGCCGCAGGGCACCCGCGTCGGCGTCGATGGGCGCGAGCTGATCAATCTCTGCGCCAACAACTACCTCGGGCTCGCCGATCACCCGGCGCTGGTCGAGGCGGCGACGGAAGCGATGCGCGATCACGGCTATGGCATGGCCTCGGTGCGCTTCATCTGCGGCACGCAGGATCTGCACCGTGAGCTGGAGCAGCGGTTGGCAGCCTTCCTCGGAACCGAGGACAGCATCCTTTTCGCTGCCTGTTTCGATGCCAACGGCGCGCTCTTCGAGCCGCTTCTGGGGCCGGAGGATGCGGTGATCTCGGATGCGCTGAACCACGCCTCGATCATCGACGGCATCCGGCTCTGCAAGGCCAAGCGCTACCGCTACGCCAATTCCGACATGGCGGATCTCGAGGCGCAGCTGCAGGCGGCGCGGGCGGATGGCGCGCGCCATATCATGATCGCCACCGACGGGGTGTTCTCGATGGATGGCTACCTTGCCAAGCTGCCCGAGATCCGCGCGCTGGCCGATCAATACGATGCGCTGCTGATGGTCGACGATTGCCATGCGACCGGCTTCATGGGGCCGAAGGGCGCGGGCACGCCAGCCCATTGCGGGGTCAGCGCAGACATCCTCACCGGGACGCTGGGCAAGGCGCTAGGCGGCGCGCTTGGCGGCTATATCGCCGGCCCGCAGCCGGTGATCGACCTGCTGCGCCAGCGCGCGCGGCCCTATCTCTTCTCCAATGCGCTGCCGCCTGCGGTGGTGGCCGCGGGGCTCAAGGCGCTCGATCTGGTCGAGCAGGGCGACGACCTGCGCGCGCAGCTCTTCGAGAATTCCCGCTACTGGCGCGACGGGCTGACCGAGATCGGGTTCGACCTTCTCGAGGGTGAGCACCCGATCATCCCGGTGATGCTGTATGATGCCCGCAAGGCGCAGGCGATGGCGCAGCGGCTCTACGAGCTTGGCGTCTACGTGTCGGGGTTCTTCTTCCCGGTGGTGCCCAAGGGCCGCGCCCGCATTCGCACCCAGATGAACGCCGCGCTGACCCGCGCGGATCTTGACGAGGCCCTCGCCGCCTTTGACCGGGCCGGCCGCGACACAGGGGTGCTGACATGACCAACCAGATGATCGCATTGGAGAAGTCGAAGCCGGAGCCGGGTCTCTGGCAGGTCGAGGCGCCGGTGCCCGAGATCGGCCCCGAGGATGTGCTGATCCGGATCAACAAGACCGGCATCTGCGGCACCGACATCCATATCTGGAACTGGGACGAGTGGGCGCAGCGCACCGTGCCGGTGCCGCTGATCACCGGCCACGAATTCGCCGGCGAGATCGTCGAGCTGGGCCGCGACGTGACCGGTCTCGAGATTGGCCAGCGCTGCTCGGGCGAGGGGCATCTCATCGGGCGTCAGAGCCGGCAGAGCCGCGCCGGGCGCTTTCATCTCGATCCAGAGACCCGCGGCATCGGCGTCAACGAGCAGGGCGCTTTCGCGGAGTTTCTGCGCCTGCCGGCCTTCAACGTGGTGCCGCTGCCCGATGCCGTCGACGACGAGATCGGCGCGATCCTAGATCCGCTGGGCAACGCGGTGCACACGGCGCTGAGCTATGATCTGGTGGGCGAGGACGTGCTGATCACCGGCGCCGGCCCCATCGGCATCATGGCGGCGGCGGTGGCCAGGCATGTGGGCGCGCGGCACGTGGTCATCACCGACGTGAATCCAGCGCGGCTCGAGCTTGCGGCGCAGGTGACGGACGTGGTGCCGGTCAACGTGGCGCAGGAGGATCTGCGCGACGTGGCGGCGCGGCTGAAGATGAAGCAGGGCTTCGACGTCGGCCTCGAGATGTCGGGCAATCAGGCGGCGCTCGACCAGATGGTCGAAAGCCTCGTGATGGGCGGGCGCATCGCGCTGCTGGGCATTCCGCCGGGCAAGAGCCCGGTTGACTGGTCGCGCATCGTGTTCAAGGCGATCACGCTCAAGGGCATCTATGGCCGCGAGATCTTCGAGACCTGGTACAAGATGATCGCGATGCTGGAGAACGGGCTCGACGTGCGCCGGGTGATCACACACCGCTTCGCGGCAACGGACTTTCGCGAGGGGTTCGAGATCATGCGCAGCGGGCTCTCGGGGAAGGTGGTGCTGGACTGGCGCTGAGGGCGTAAGATGTCCCGGGTTTCGGCGCCTGAGAGGGCGGGCGGCGCCTTTTGAAGCGGTCCTTGCCCGTCACTCCCCGCCGAGCTTCTTGAGCAAGCGCAGCAGCGTCTCCTTCTCGCGCTCGCGCAGGGGGGACAGCGTCTCGGCGCTCACCGCGATGGCGGCATCCACCGCCGCGTCGATCAGCGCCACGCCATCCGCGGTGAGCGAGACGAGATGGCGGCGGCGGTCCACCGGGTCGGCTTCGGTCTTCAGCAGGCCGCGCGCGATCAGCCGGTCGACCACGCCCTTGGTCGTCGCCCCGTCCATGGCCACCGAGCGGCCCAGCAGGTTCTGCGAGGTCGGACCGTCCTCGGCCAGCCGGTGCATCACCGAGAACTGCGTGGGCGTCAGTTTTCCCGGCACGCTTTCAGCGAAGATGTTCGAGTTGCGCTGGTAGGCCTTGCGGAGCAGGAACCCGATCTGTTCGTCGAGCACGTAGCCATGTTCGGCGCTGGTGCGGGCTTTCGGCGTGTCTTCCAAGAAATCGGACCTCCTGTCTGGCGCTCCATCCTTGCAAAAAGAGCGCCCCTTTGGCGATTATGCTGCAGTGCAGTATAGGCGCTTGTGGCTCAGACGGAAAGATAGGCGTCGCGGATCTCGGGATGTGCCTCCAACTCCTTGAAACTGCCATCGAACTTCTTCTCGCCGCCCTCGATGATGATGGCCCGGTCGGCCACGGCGCGGGCGAAATGCAGGTTCTGCTCGGAGATCATCACCGTCAGCCCTTCGGCCTTGAGCTTCAGGATCGTCGCCGCCATCTGCTCGACGATCACCGGCGCGATGCCCTCGGAGGGCTCGTCGAGCAGCAGCAGCGAGGGGTTGCCCATCAGCGTGCGCGCGATGGTCAGCATCTGCTGCTCGCCGCCCGACATGTGCTTGCCGCGATTGGCGCGGCGCTCGGAGAGGTTGGGAAAGATCTCGAAGAGCTGCTCGACGGTCCATTGCGGCGCGTCCTGGCGCCGCGGCTGGCGCCCGACCTCGAGGTTCTCGACCACCGTCAGGTCGGTGAAGATGCGCCGGTCCTCGGGGACGTAGCCGATGCCGTCCTTGGCGACCCGGAAGGCCGGTTGGCCGATGAGGTTTTCGCCCTGAAACACCACCTGTCCCTGCTTCGGGCGGACAAGCTGCATCACCGATTTCATCGTGGTGGATTTGCCCGCGCCGTTGCGGCCCAGAAGTGCCACCACCTCGCCGCGACGCACCTCGAAGCTCAGGTCGTTGAGGATGTGGGCCTTGCCGTAATAGCTGTGGATGCGCTCGACGCTAAGCATGGGACTCCTCCTTGAAGAGCGTCCCGCCGCCCAGATAGACCTCCTGGACCTGCGGGTTGTTGCGCACGGCGGTGGCGTCGCCATCGGCGATCAGCTCGCCGCGGTTCAGCACCATGATGTGATGGGAATGGGCAAAGACCACGTCCATGTCGTGCTCGGTAAACAGCACCGAGACGCCCTGGTCGCGGACGATGTCGGCGACGAGCTGCATCAGCTCGACGCGGGCGCTCGGGGCCATGCCGGCGGTAGGCTCGTCCATCAGCAGCAGGCGCGGCCGGTGGCAGAGCGCGATGGCCAGCTCGAGCCGCTTGAGATCGCCATAGGCGAGGATCGAGCAGGGTCGGTCGGCCTGATCCTGCATCGACACGGTCTCGAGGAACTCGAACGCCTCCTCGCGGTAGAGCTTCCACGCCCGGGACCCGAACGAGAAGATCTTGCGGTGATGGCTCATCAGCGCCATCTGCACGTTCTCGATCACCGTCATCGACTGGTAGGTGCCGGTGATCTGGAAGGTCCGTCCCACGCCCCGGCGCCAGATGTCGCGGGGCTTGTGGCCGGTGATCCGCTCGCCCTCGAAGAAGACCTCGCCTTCGGTGGGTTTGAGCTGCCCCATCAGCATGTTGAAGCAGGTCGACTTGCCGGCGCCGTTGGGGCCGATCAGCGCCTTCAGCTCGCCCTTGGCGACGCTGAAGGACACGCCGTTGACCGCGAGAAAGCCGTCATAGCTCTTCTTGAGGGTCTCGACTCTAAGGATCTCGGACATCAGACCGTCTCCTCATCGGTGTTGCGGATGCGGCGCCAGAGCGTGCGCAGGGTGCCGACGATGCCCTCGGGCATCACGATCACCACGGCGATGATCACCAGACCCAGCAGCAGGCGCCAGTATTCGAGGCGGGTCAGCCAGTCCTCGACCACGGTCATGAATCCTGCGCCGACGACCCCGCCGGCCAGCGTCTTCACACCGCCGAGGAAGACCACGATCAGCGCGTCGAAGCTCTTGGCGATCTCCAGCTCGGTGGGAAAGACCGAGCCCTTGGCGAAGACGAAGATGCCGCCCGCCAGACCGGCCATGGCGCCGGCGAGGGCGAAGGCCACGAACTGCACGCGCTTAACGTCGATGCCGGTGGCCTCGGCCTGACGCGGGCTGTCGCGCCCGGCGCGCAGCGCGTAGCCGAAGGGCGAGTGAATGACGTGGCGCAGGAACAGGATGCCGCCGACGCCGAGGATCAGGGCAAAATAGTAGTAGGTCTCGGTGCCCGAGAGCCACTCGGAGGGCCAGATGTTGACCAGGCCGTCATCGCCGCGCGTGACCGCGCGCCACTGGAAGGCAAGGCTCCAGACCAGCTGGCTGAAGGCCAGTGTCAGCATGGCGAAATAGACCCCGGTGAGGCGGATGCAGAACCAGCCGATGCCGAGCGCCAGCAGGCCTGCGGCCAGCGGCGCGAACAAGAAGGCCAGCTCCATCGGCGTGTCGGTGTGGAACACCAGCAGTGCCGCCGCATAGGCGCCGCCGCCGAAGAAGGCGGCATGGCCGAAGCTCACCAGCCCGCCGGAGCCGAGGATGAAATGCAGCGAGGCGGCGAAGAGCGCGAAGATGACCATGTCGATGGTCAGGATCAGCATGAACTGGTCGACGAAGAGCGGCAGCAGCGCGAGGCCCAGCAGCAGCGCCGCGATCAGCGCCTGACCCATTGGGCCATAGGGGCGGATCGGGGTTTCCGGCGCGCCGACCTGCCCGTGCTCGCCGGCGACTTCCTCTTGGCCCAGAAGCCCGTAGGGGCGGATGATCAGCACCACGGCCATGACCACGAACATCAGCACCAGCGTCGATTGCGGCAGGTAGGTGACGCCGAAGACGTTCAGGACCGAGATCAGCACCGAGGCGATGAAGGCGCCGGGCAGGGAGCCCATGCCGCCGATCACCACCACCACGAAGACCGCGCCGATGATGTTGAAATCCATCAGCAGATCGGCGCCGCCCTTGGGCAGTTGCAGCGCACCGCCCCAGCCGGCAAGCGCCGAGCCGAGCGCGAAGACGCCGGTGAAGAGCCAGGCCTGGTTGACGCCGAGCGCGCCGACCATCTCGCGGTCCTGCGTGGCGGCGCGCACCAGCACGCCGAGCCGGGTCTTGGTGATGAGATACCAGAGCGCGAAGAGGATGAAGGGGGTGATGGCGATCAGGATGATGTCGTACTTGGGCACCGGCTCGCCGAAGATCCGCCAGACGCCGCGCAGGCCCGGGGCGCGCGGCCCGAGCCGGTCCTCGGCGCCCCAGATCATCAGCGCGAGATCCTGGATCACGAGGATCACGCCGAAGGTGGCGACAAGCTGGAACAGCTCGGGCGCGCGGTAGATCGGGCGCAGCACCACCATCTCGACAAAGGCGCCGATCAGCCCGACCGCGATGCCGGTGAGCAGGATGGCGCCCCAGAAGCCCACCGCGCCGGGCAGGATCTCCATCAGGTAGATGCCGATGAAGGCGCCGAGCATGTAGAACGAGCCATGCGCGAAGTTGACGATCCGGGTGACGCCGAAGATCAGCGACAGCCCGGAGGCGACGAGGAACAGAGCCGCCGCATTGGCGAGCCCCGTCAGGAACTGGGCGAATAAGAAGGCCATGGTCCGGGTGGTGCTTTCCTGTCAGGCGTTCGGGCGCAGTGGGTCGCGGGCGCAGGACGGCTGCGCACTGCCCCGTGGTCGGGTGCGGATGAGGCAGGGGGGAGGGGCTCTGCCCCTCTTGGCCCGTAGGGCCAATTCACCCCGGAGTATTTGTCGACGTAGAGAAGCAGGGGGCGCGGCACGGGCGGCGCCCCCGCTCGGTCACTCGGCCGGACGCATGGCGGTGATGTCCTCGTCGGAGGGCATGTAGGGGGCCGGGTCCTTGTATTCCCAGTCCACCATCACGCCCTTGCCATCCTCGAGCGCGGTGGTGCCGACCCAGGCGCCGAGCGTCGACTGGTTGTCGATCTCGCGGTAGGTCAGCTCGCCGATGGGGGTGTTCTCGACCGTGAGGCCCTCGAAGGCCGCGACCAGCGACTCGGTGTCGGTGGCACCGGCGGCCTCGATGCCGGCGGCGATCGACTGGGCGGTCATGTAGCCCACGAGGCTGCCGATCTTCGGGGTCTCGCCTGTGGCTTCGGTATAGGCGTCGACGAAGGTCTTGCCGGGGGTGCCGTCCTCGAAGCCATACCAGGGGAAGCCGGTGACGAACCAGCCCTCGGGGGCCTCGTCGCCGAGCGGCTCGAGATATTCCGGCTCGCCGGTGAGAAGGCCGTAGACATTGCGGCCGTCGAACAGGCCGCGGTCGCCGCCGTCGCGCACGAACTTGGCGAGGTCGGTGCCGAAGGTGACGTTGTAGATCGCGTCGGGCTTGGCGCGCTCGATGGCCTGCACCTCGGCGCCGGCATCGATCTTGAACAGCGCCGGCCACTGCTCGGCGACGAACTCGACCTCGGGCTTCAGGCGCTTGAGGTTGGCCTTGAAGGCCTCGACCGCGTCCTGCCCGTAGGCGTAATTCGGCGCGATGGTGGCATACTTGATTGCGTCGGTCTTTGCGGCCTCCTCGGCCAGCATCGCGGCCTGAACCCAGGTCGAGGCGCGCAGGCGGAAGGTGTAGGGGTTGCCCGACTTCCACACCAGGCTGTCAGCCAGCGGCTCGGAGGCGAGGTAGAGATAGCCCTTCTCGGCGGCGAAGCTCGACAGCGCGAGACCCACGTGGCTGAGGATGGTGCCGGTCAGCATCACGGCGCCGTCGCGGGTCATCAGCTCTTCGGCGATCTTCACCGCTTCGGCCGGGTCGCCCTGGTCGTCGCGGAAGATGAACTCGAGCTCCTGGCCCAGCACGCCGCCGGCCTCGTTGATCTCGGACAGCGCCAGCTCGATGCCCAGCTTGTAGGGCTCGGCGAAGGCGGCCATGCGCTTGTAGTGGTTGATCTCGCCGACCTTGATGGTCTCCTGCGCGAAGCCCGCTGCGGGCACCAGCGCCATGGCGGCGGCCGTGGCAAGCACGGTGCGTCTCAGAAAGTTCATGGGGATATACTCTCCTGTTGGTGGCGTTGCCCTGGCGGCAACTTTTGGTATCCCGGTCTTACGCCGGTTAATCGTGGTAGACAAACGCCGGCGAGGGATCGGCGGCGAGGTCCTCGGTGCGTTCCAGTTCCAGAAGTTCGTTGATGCGCTTGCGATAGACAAGGGGGCCCTTGTCGATGGCGATGCGGATGGGGCGGCGCGTCTGCGGGCGCATCTCCTCCTCCTGCACCGCCTCGAGGATCTCCTTGTCCTCGTCAAAGGCCTTGCGGAACATGGTGTCCATGCGCTCGGCCGCCTCCGCGTCGTCGGTGGCGGTGTTGCGCAGATGCATCCAGCGGTCGATGGTGTAGGTCTCGGTGACCGGCGTCATGAAATGCAGCGCGAAGATGCGCACGCCCTCGCCGCGATCCTCCTCGGCGCATTTCTTCTCGGTCTCGATGGAGCCGAAATCGATCACCGCCGTGCAAGGCGTGTAGAGGTAGTAGTAATGCCAGCGGTCGACATTGCCGGAAAAGCCGCCGAAGGCCTTGAAGAAGCCGATCGGTTCGGCGTCGCGAATCCAGCGCCACGCGACGATGGCCTCGCCCTCGGTCTGCACATGCACCGGCACGTTCTCGGACGCCGCGTTGCCCAGCGTGGTGGGGTGCACGAAGCTCACATGCGCCGGGTCGACGAGGTTCTCGGCCACGTTGAGGTAGTTCGACTTGAGATGCAGCGCGTCGCCGTGATGCGCGGCCCAGGCCGGGTCGGAGAACTCGGGCATGTCGAAGACCTGCGCTTCGTCGGCTTTTTCGGGGTCGCCCATCCAGATCCAGACGATGCCGTGTTTCTCGACGATCGGGTAGGAGATCACGTAGGCGGATTTCGGAAGGTTGGTCTGGCCGGGCACCCGGACGCAGGCGCCGGAGCAGTCGAAGGTCAGCCCATGATAGCCGCATTGCACGGTGTCGCCGATGCGCTTGCCCTTGGAGAGCGGCAGCAGGCGGTGCGGGCAACGATCCTCGAGCGCCGCGACCGCGCCATCGGACTTGCGGAACATCACGACATTGTCGCCGAGGATGGTGAAGCGGCGCAGCTCGTCGTCGATTTCCGTCGACCAGCCAGCGACATACCAGGCGTTCTTCACGAAATTCGTCATCGTCTTGCTCCCTTGCAATCTCGCTCGGTTCGTCAGCGAAGTCCTGTTCCGTTCAGCGCAATCCGTCGGCGCCCTCGATCTCGTCCTGTCTCAGGCCGCCCACCCGGGGCAGCGGTCGTCCGGTCTGTTGCAGCACCACCGCGACAACGATCTCGCCCGGGCGTGGCGCGTCGGGCAGGCGCAGGCGCATGGCGTCGAAATGGCTGCGCACGTAAGCGGCATCCTTGTGGCCAAGCGGCACGTCGAGGATCTCGCCGGCGCGGCCGATGGCCTTTGACGAGGGGACCAGCGCCTTGCCGCCGCCGATCACCGCGCGCAGCGGCGCGCCGAGCTTGGGGTGCAGCAGCGCCGCGGCGTGCTCCAGCTCGCCAAGCTCGCCCACCAGCGCGGCCTTGCCGTAGCCCTCGATGTCATCCGGGGCGCAGCCGAGCGCGGCCAGCGCCTCGTTGCCCAAGCGCGTGCCGAGCTCTGCGCCGGTCTCGATCAGCTCCGAGAGGTCCTTGGCATAGGTGCCGGCGAAAGGGTTCTCGATCACCGCGGCGGCGAGTGCCCGGCGGGCGGGCGGCGTCACCGCCTGGCCCATCTCGGAGCGGGTCTCCTCGACCAGCGTGATGATCTTGCGCAGCTTCAACGGAGCCCGTCCTCGCCCTTGACCTGATCCTTGGTGAGACCGCCGATGCGGGCATGGATGCGGCCCGCGGTGGTCATCACCAGAACCAGCGCGATCTCGTTGGGGCGCGGCGCGTCGGGCACGCCGACCTCGACCGCGTCGTAATGGGTGCGCACGTAGGAGGCATTTGTGTGGGTCACCGGCACGTCGAGGCGGGTGCCGGCGGCACCGACCTTCTTGGTCGAGGGCACGATGGCCATGCTCTCCGCGATGGCGTCGCGCATGGCGTAGCCGCCGGGCACGTGCCAGAGCGCGCCATGCTCGATCTCGCCATTGACGCCGACGATGGCCCCCTTGCCGTAGCCTTCCACCAAGGAGGCATCGCCGCCGAGCGCGTCGATGCACATCTTGGCCATCTCGGCGCCGAGGGGCTCGAGATCTTTCATGAAGGGCAGGATGTCCTCGACATAGCCGCCCGCGTAGGGATTCTCGATCACCGCGATGGCGGCGGCGCGCTTCTGCGGCGCCTCGGGGGCAGGGCCGCCCTCGTGGAAGATGGTTTCGACCTGGACCAGCGTCTTGCGGACCTTCACCTCAGGCATATTCGGGCTCCTCCTGGGAAATGGCATCGCCGATGGCCGTGCGCTGGCCTGCCGCGGCAAGGCAGGCGGCGCGGATCAGGCCGCGGCGGATGTAGTCTTGGGCCAGCGCGTGCCCGGCGTCCAGCGCCTGTCGCGCCTCATCGGGGGCAAGCGGACCGACATTGGTGGTGACGTACCGCGCGCCGAGATCGCTGTCCGGGGCGAGGTCTCTGGCGGGCACGCGCGCGATGGCGGGATGGCCGGGCAGATCGACGGCGTTGGCAATCAGCGTGGCGGCCACATCGGCGGTGGCAGCATCTCGGGCCAGTACGGTGACCGCGTCGGCGATGCCCATCGACTGCGAGCGCCCGCGCCAGCCGCTGGTGGCGACACCGCCGATGCCGTCGCCGGGGCCGATGACGGCGCGGCCGCCGGGGGCACGGATGATCGGGTCTTCGCAGATCGCCAGCCGCAGCGGGCTCTGACGGGTCCAGAGCGCGATGTCGCCGCCGTTGTTCACATGTGCACTGTCGAGCCCGTGGCCGGGCACCAGCATCGCGGCGAGCACGTGATCGGCCACCGAGCCAGCCACCGCCGCCATCGGCGTGACGAAGGTTTCGCTGAAGGGGGCGGCGGCTGACACCATGCGGTTTGCCACCGGGCCCATCGGCTGGGCGCCGCGTGGCGCGCGCAGGCGGGGCAGCTCCTGGCAGAGCGTGGGCAGCACCGGCTCGAAGGCTTCGTGGGCGCGGCGCAGGGCGGATTTCGCGGCCTCGGGCACGCCCTTCGCGGTCACGATCAGGTCGATGGGGCCGTGGGTCAGCCGCATCCGCCCATCGCGGGCAAAGCGCACCACGGGGCCCTCGCGAAAGCTCATTTCAAAGGCTCCTTGCCAACCGGCCAGGGCGCGCCGCTCTTGCGGCTCTCCGAGCGCTGGCCCGACAGGCGGTGATCGCTCTGCCGCGGATGCACGCCCTTGAGCGCATCCTCGAGCGGCATGACATAATCCATGTGACCGCCAAGCGCCTGGTAGTCGGCGCGCGACATGGTGAACTCGATCGGAGCGACCAGCGCCGGGGTGGGCACGTAGCCGAAGGCATTCTTCGGCATCTGCGTGACGTCCGACATGAAGGTGATGCCGCCGCCGGGCCACATCATCACCGGCGCGCCGCCGCAGGTGACGCGGGTCAGCCGCGACTGTACGGACCGGGTGAGCGAGACCGGGTTCTCGGTCACGCCAGAGCGCAATGAGCCGCCAGCTCCGGCCATGAACAGCACCGAGGCCATCGAGGGCTCGCAATTCTCCTCGATGCGCTGCACCGACGGCAACAGCCGCGCGGGCATCTCCTTCTGCACCGGCACGAGGTCGTCGTTGAGCTCGTAATAGGCGGCGTGCTCGCCGGTGGTCGAAACCATGAGGATCGACAGCCCCGGCCAGGCCTCGGGCTTCCATTTGTCGAGAATCGCCAGCGGGTCCGAGAGGTCGGTGCCGCCCCATCCGGTGCCGGGCTCGGCGACCTGAAAGTAGCGCCCGGGGGTCGAGCGGCGGCCCTTGATCTTGATGCCGGTGGGCTTCCAGCCGATGACCTTGCCGGCCTGGTGCTCGGACATGACGCCGGTGATGTGGTCGTCGACCACCACCACCTCGTCGACCAGCCCCTGCCATTGCGCCGCGAACATGCCGACGGTGGCCGAGCCGCAGCCGACACGCATGCGCTCTTCCGCCTGGCCGTTGACCACGGGCGCCTTGCCGGCAGTGATCTCGAGATCGGCGCCATTGTCGATGGTGAGTGCCACGCTCTCGCCGTTGCACAGCGCCAGCAGGGCAGAGCAGGTGGCGCGACCCTCTTTCTTGGATCCGCCGGTAAGGTGATTCACCCCGCCCAACGACAGCATCTGCGAGCCGTATTCCGAGGTCGTCACGTGGCCGATGACCTCGCCCTCGGCGCGCACCCAGGCGCATTCGGAGCCGAGGTGGCGATCGGTGTCGATCTTCACCTTGGCGCCGCAATAGGAAAAGATCCCCTCGGTCACAACGGTGATCATGTCGGCATCCGCCGCCGTTGATGCGACGATGAACGGCGCGGGCTTGTAATCGGGATAGGTGGTGCCCGAGCCCACGGCGGTGAGGAAGGCTTCGTCGCCCGAGACGATGTCGCCATCCCACTCGCGGTCGAGGAAGGGCACCAGCGCCACGTCCTCGCGGTTCTCCAGAATGGTCAGCGGGTCCAGACGCACCAGTTCGCCGCCCTCGTTGGCGTAGCGGTCGCAGGCCCCGGCGCGGCCCTCGGCGATATAGCACATCACCGGGCAGGCATCGCAGCGAATCTTTTCGGGCTTGTCCGCTCGCTTGCGTTTTACCGGGGGCGTCTCAACGGTCACGTGCGGGCTCCTTGGCTGGCCATGTGGCGTCATTGCGTCGTAATTCGTTTGTATACGAACGCATGGCCCCGGCCACTCTGTCAAGCGGCATGGTGTGACGGCGCGGGGCGAGATGGACCTGTGTCGCGTTTTTCAGCATTCTGCCAGATGCGGGCGATGGGCGCGATGAAGGCGATTGACAGAAATCGGAAACCGCCCCTACGCTCGCTCTCAAATCGTTCGCACACGAATGAAGTGCGGCGGAAAAGGCGGCGCAGACCGACCAACCCAGCGACCAGCAAGGAGAAAGCCCAATGCCACTGCATCGCCCCGAATCGCTCGACGCTGCGCTCGAGCTTCTGCAGGGCGGCAGGGCGGTCGCCCTTGGCGGCGGCACCGACCTTTACCCGGCGCTGCGCGACGGCACACCGCCGCCGGAGATGGTGGACCTCACGCGAATCGACGGGCTGCGCGGCATCTCTCGCAGCGGGGATGGCTGGCGCATCGGGGGGGCAACCACGTGGACGCAGGTGGTGAAGGCCGACCTGCCGCCGCTCTTCGATGGGCTGAAGGCCGCGGCGCGCGAGGTCGGCTCGGTGCAGATCCAGAACGCCGGGACTGTGGCCGGCAACCTCTGCAACGCCTCTCCGGCGGCCGATGGCGTGCCGGCGCTGCTGGCGCTCGATGCGCAGGTCGAACTGGCCGCGCCCTCGGGGATGCGACGGATGCCGCTGAGCGACTTCATCACCGGCCCGCGCGCCACGAAGCTGGTGCCGGGCGAGATCCTCACCGCGCTCTTCATCCCAGAGGCCACGGGGCAGGGCGCCTTCCTCAAGCTCGGCGCGCGGCGCTACCTGGTGATCTCCATCGCCATGATCTCTGCGGTGGTTGAGATGGAGTGCGACACCGTCAAGAGCGCGCGCCTCGCCGTGGGCGCCTGCTCCCCGGTGGCGCGGCGGCTTCCGACACTGGAGGCGACGCTCGCCGGCAAGACCATAGCGCAGGCCGAGCAGGCCGCGCTGGACTACGGCTACCCCGAGCTCAGCCCCATCGACGACGTGCGTGCCGGCGCCGGCTACCGCCGGGAGGCCGTTGCCACGCTGGTGGCCCGCGCGCTTTCGCAGGCCGCTCTCACCGACAAGGAGGTGCCCCATGTCGCTTGATGCGCCGCAGGGCCATATCGGCTTCACCCTCAACGGGTCCGAGATCACCGTGCCCGCCGATCCCACCGCGCGTCTCTCGGAGGTGCTGCGCGAGAGTGCCGGGGCGCGTGACGTCAAGGTCGGCTGCAATGCCGGCGATTGCGGCGCCTGCACGGTGCTGCTCGACGGCGCGCCGGTCTGCGCCTGCATGATCGCCGCCGGGCAGGCGCAGGGTTGCGAGATCGAGACGCAGGCCGGGCTGGTGGCGGGCGACCGCGACGCCGAGCGTCTGGCGCAGAGCTTCCAGCGCCATCAGGCGGCGCAATGCGGCATCTGCACCCCGGGCATGATGGTCTCGGCCGTCGCGCTGCTGCGCTCGGGCGAGGACCTGACCGAAGAGAGCGTGTCGGACGCATTGGGTGGTGTGCTCTGCCGCTGCACCGGGTATCGCAAGATCATCGCCGCCGTGCTCGACGCCTCGACGGCGGCCCCCCTGGCGGAAGGCGGCGTCGGCGCGCCCATTGCGCGGCTCGACGGCTGGCCGAAGGTCAATGGCAGCGAGCGCTTCGGCGATGACGTGGCGCCGGCGGATGCGCTTACCGTGCAGGTGATCCGGTCGCCGTTCCACCGGGCAAGCTTCAGCTTCGGCGATCTCGAGACCTTCCGCGAGGAGAATGCCCTCGAGCTGATCCTCACGGCGGAGGACGTGCCCGGCGAGAACCGTTTCGGCGTGATCCCCGGCTTCGAGGACCAGCCGGTCTTTGCCGAAGGTGAGACCCGCTTCAAGGGGGAGGCGGTGGCGGCCGTGGTCGGCACGCCCGAGGCGCTGGGGGGGATGGAGCCGTTTCCTGTCGCATGGGAAGAGCTGGCGTCGGTGCTGACCCCGGAGGGGGCCGACACCGCCGCGCTGCTGCATGGGGACCGCACCGACAACGTCATGTGCCGCGGCTATGTCGCGCGCGGCGATGCCGCTGAGGCGATGAGCAAGGCCGCGCATGTGGTTTCGGGCGATTTCTCCACCGGCTTCATCGAGCATGGCTATATCGAGCCCGAGGCCGCCTCGGCCCGGCGCTTGGGCGACCGCATCGAGGTGCAATGCTGCACGCAGGCGCCGTTCATGAACCGCGACGGCATCGCCGGGATCATGGGGCTGGCGCCGGAGCAGGTGCGCATCCTGCCCACGGCCACGGGCGGCGGCTTCGGCTCCAAGCTCGACCTCACCGCGCAGCCCTACGTGGCGCTGGCGGCGTGGGTTCTGAACCGCCCGGTGCGCATCGCCTACACCCGGACCGAATCCATCGCGACCTCGACCAAGCGGCATCCGAGCCAGGTCCACATGGAGGTCGGCGCGGATGCGGAGGGTCGGATCAGCGCGGTGCGCTTCGACGGGATCTTCAACACCGGCGCCTATGCCAGCTGGGGGCCCACCGTGGCCAACCGTGTGCCGATCCACGCCTCTGGCCCCTACAAGACCCCGAATTACGAGGCGAAAAGCGCCGGCATCCACACCAACACCGCCCCCGCAGGGGCCTTCCGGGGCTTCGGCGTACCGCAATCGGCGGTGGCGCAGGAGCAGCTCTACGATCTGCTGGCCGAAAAGCTGAACATGGACCGGCTCGAATTCCGGCGCCTCAACTGCCTCGGCAATGGCGATCCGACCGTGACCGGGCAGGTCTTCGAGACCGGCATGGGCATCGACGCCTGCTTCGATGCGCTCAAGCCCCATTGGGACAAGGCGCTGGACGAGGCCGAGGCATTCAACGCCACGAGCCAGACGAAGAAACGCGGCGTCGGCATCGCGGCGGGCTGGTATGGCTGCGGCAACACCTCGATCTCGAACCCCTCGACGATCCGCGCCGGCATCACGCCCGAAGGCACGCTCTGCCTGCACCAGGGCGCGGTCGATATCGGGCAGGGGGCCAACACCGTCATCACCCAGATCTTCGCCGAGGCGCTGGGCGTGCCGGTGGGCCAGATCACCATCCTCGGCCCCGACACAGACATTACGCCTGATGCCGGCAAGACGTCTGCCAGCCGCCAGACCTATATCTCGGGCAACGCCGCCCGCCTCTGCGGTGCGGCACTCCGGGCCAAGATCCTGCGGCAGGGCAATGTCTCCGAGGCAGCGACGATCACGTTCGAGGATGGCGGCATCACGCTTTCGGACGCGGGCACAAAGGTGCGTGTCGAGCTCGAGCCCTCCGAGGGCTACGCCATCGAGGCGGTCGAGAGCTACGACCCACCGACCACGCCGCTGGATGAGAACGGGCAGGGCGATCCCTACGCCGTCTTCGGCACCGCGGCGCAGATCTGCGAGCTCGAGGTCGATATGGCGCTGGGCATGGTCAAGCTCTTGCGCATCGTGGCGGCGCATGACGTGGGCCGCGCGATCAACCCGCTGCTGGTCGAGGGCCAGATCGAGGGCGGCGTGGCGCAGGGCATTGGCCTCGCGCTGATGGAAGAGTTCCTTCCCGGACGCACCGAGAACCTGCACGACTATCTCATTCCCACCATCGGCGACGTGCCCCCGATCAAGAGCCTGATCATCGAGAGTGGCGATGCTCACGGCCCCTATGGCGCCAAGGGCCTCGGCGAGCACTGCCTGATCCCCACTGCGCCTGCGGTGCTCAATGCCATCGCGCACGCCACCGGCGCCCGCGTCCATCACCTTCCCGCCACGCCCGACACGGTGCGCGCGGCGATCCTCGCCTCAGGCAAGGGCGCGTGATGCTCGACCACAAGACCCCGGCAGATGCCGCAGGAAAGGCCCCCGAGATGACCGACAAGACCCTCACCGGACGCTTCGCCGGGATTGACGTGGGCGGCACCTTCACCGACCTGGTGTTCTACGACAGCAAGGCGCGGGCGGTGAAGCTTGCCAAGGTGCCCACCACGCTCGACAACCAGTCGAAGGGGGTGCTTGCGGCGCTCGATGCGGCGGCGGTGGACGCCGCGGCGCTTGATCTCATCGTGCACGGCACCACCACCACCACCAACGCGGTGCTCGAGCGTCAGCTCTGCAAGACCGGGCTGGTGACGACACTGGGCTTCCGCGACGTGCTCGAGCTTGGCCGCCGGACGCGCCCGCACGCCTATGGCATGACCGGCCAGTTCCGCCCGATCATCCCGCGCGACTTGCGGCTCGAGATCCCCGAGCGCATGCTGGCGGACGGCTCGGAATACGCGGCCCTCGACGAGGACGCGCTGCGCGCCGCGCTTGCGGAGCTGCTCGAGAAGGGCTGCGAGGCGCTGGTGATCCACTTCCTGCACGCCTATGCCAACCCCGCCCACGAGATCCGCGCCGGCGAGATCGCCCGCGAGATCTGGCCCAACGGCAACATCACCCTCGGCCACGCGCTGATCTCGGAAAGCCGCGAGTTCGAGCGTGGTGTCACGGCGGCGGTCAATGCCTCGGTGCAGCCGCTGTTGCGCCGCTATGTCGAGCGGCTGGCCGACCGGCTGTCGGAGCGCGGCTATGAGCGTGACCTCTTGGTGATGAACGGCAATGGCGGCATGGTCTCGGCCCGTGTGGTGGCCGAGGAGGCCGCCAAGACGGTGATGTCCGGTCCGGCGTCAGGTGTCATGGCCGCCGCCTATACCGGGCGGCGCGCCGGCATCCCCGATCTTCTGACCTATGACATGGGCGGCACCTCCACGGATGTGGCGATGATCCGCGGCGCCGATCCGGCGGTCTCGCACGAGATCGAGATCGAGTATGCCATGCCGATCCACGTGCCGATGGTCGACGTGCGCACCGTGGGGGCGGGTGGCGGCTCCATCGCGCGGGTTGACGCGGCGGGGCTCTTGCAGGTGGGGCCCGACAGCGCCGGCTCGGTGCCGGGGCCGATCTGCTACGGCAAGGGCGGCCTTGAGCCCACCATCTCGGATGCCAACATGGCGCTGGGCCGGATGGATCCGGGCAAGCTCAACACCATCTCCGGCGATGTCTCGCTCGAAACCATCCGCGCCGCCTTCCAGAGCCGGCTCGGCGATGCGCTGGGGCTGGACGCCACCGAGGCGGCAGCGGCGGTGCTGCGCATCGCCACGGCCAAGATGGCCGACGCGGTGCGCATGGTGTCGATCTCGCTCGGCGAGGATCCGCGCGACTTCGCGCTCTTCGCCTTCGGCGGGGCGGGGCCGTTGCACGCCTGCGCCATCGCGCGCGAGCTCGGCGTGCCTCGGGTGCTGGTGCCGGCGCGGCCCGGCATCACCAACGCGCTGGGCTGCGTGGTGGCCGACCTGCGCCACGATTACGTGGCCACGGTGAACCAGCCTCTGGATGCCTGCGACATGGAGGAGGTGCACGCGCTCTTCGCCCGCCAGGTCGAGGAGGGCCGCGCCGCCATCGGGCGCGAGCGGGTCGAGATCGCCGAGGAGAAGATCTCCTTCTCGGTCGAGATGCGCTTCATCGGCCAGACCCACTTGCTGCGCGTGCCGCTGCCCTCGGCGACGCCCACGCGCGAGGCACTTCAGGCGCTGTTCGAGGAGGCCTATTTCAAGCGCTTCCAGGTCAAGCTGCCGGAAATCCGCCCGGCGCTGGTCAACGTGAACACCTCTGTCATCGGCCGCCGCCCCGAGATTGACCTCTCGGCGCTGATCGACCCCGCGGGCCGCAAGGCGACGCTGGACGAGGCCCGCACCGGCACCCGCCCGGTGTTCTTTGACGCCTGGATCGACACCCCGATCTACTGGCGCGACCACCTGCCGGCGGAAACCACGCTTTCGGGGCCGGCCATCGTCGAGCAGATGGACTGCACCCTGGTGCTCGAGCCCGGCGACGTGGCCACGCAGGATACCGATGGCAATCTCATCGTGACCGTGGGGCCACGCACATGACCGGCGGCATCAAGAGCTCCGGCGCCGGAGTTGGGGGGCACACCCCGCACCCTGGGCTCCGCCCACGTCAGGGCGAAACCGTCCCCCGGACGCTTTCCGGGACGCCCATCCGCCCCCCGTGGAGTATTTGCAACGTAAAGAAGCCGGGAGCGGCGCCCCTGTCTTCTCTTCGTCAAGAATACTCCCGCCGGAGGCATCCTCCCTTTCCGCCCTTGCTGTCTTCGGAGGTCTGACATGACGCTCGATCCCATCACCCTCACGGTCATCCAGTCCGGCTTGCAGCAGGTCTGCGACGAGATGGATCTGTCCTTCTCCCGCGCCGCCTTCTCTCCGGTGATCGCCGAGGCCAATGACCGCTCGGACGGGGTCTATTCCGCCGAGGATGGCAGCCTGATCGCACAAGGCTCCCAGGGCCTGCCGGTCTTCGTCGGCGTGATGCAGTATTCCACTGCGACGCTGATCAGGATGATCGCGGAGGGCAAGGTCGTGGCACCGAAGCCCGGCGACATCTACATCGTCAACGATCCCTATCTCGGCGGCACCCACCTGATGGACGTGCGTTTTGCAATGCCGGTCTGGCGCAATGGCGAGATCTTCTGCTGGCTGTCCAACACCGGTCACTGGCCCGATACCGGCGGCGCGGTGCCCGGCGGGTTCTCGGCCTCGGCCACGGCGGTCGAGCAGGAGGGGCTGCGGTTGCCACCCGTGCGCCTGTTCAAGAACGGCGAGCTCGACCCAGAGATTTACGCCATCATCTGCTCCAACATTCGCGTCGCGGACCAGCGCATCGGCGACGTCAAGGCGCAGGCGGCGGCGCTCTACGTGGGTGAAGCGCGGCTCACCCGGCTGCTCGACCGCTACGGAGACGACACCGTGCGCGAGGCCATCGGCGAGCTGCGCAGCCGCGCCGCCGAGCAGATGCGGGCGCAGATCGCCCAGATCCCGCCGGGCACCTACCGCTCCACCGCCTATATCGACAGCGATGGCGTGGTGAACGAGCCGCTCGAGATCAAGCTCGCGGTGACCGCCGATGGCGAAGGCCTGTCCTTCGATTTCGCCGGCTCCAGCCCGCCCTGCCAGGGGCCGATGAACTCGGTCATCGCCACCACGCTGAGCTCGGTCTACCTTGCCATGCGGCACATCTTTCCCGATGTGCCGATCAGCGCCGGCGCCTTCGAGCCGCTCACCGTCAAGCGCCCGGAGGGCACCTTCCTCGACGCGCAATACCCGCGCCCGGTCTCGGGCTGCGCGGCGGAGGTCAGCCAGCGTATCGCCGAGGCGGTGTTCGCGGCTCTGGTCGAGGCGCTGCCGGGCAAGGTGAGCGCGGCCCCTGCGGGCTCCTCGGGCAATTTCGCGCTGGGCGGCGAGGTGCCCGAGACCGGGCAGAGCTACGTCATGTACCAGATCTCGGGCGGCGGCTATGGCGGCTACGCGGGCGGCGACGGCATCTCCAACGGCTGCTCGACCATCGGCATCTCCAAGGCCCCCCCGGTGGAGATCATGGAGCAGCAATTCCCGGTGCTCTACCACCGCTATGCGCTGCGCGAGGGCTCGGGCGGGGCGGGCGCGCAGCGCGGCGGGTTCGGGCTCGACTACGAGGTCGAGATCCTCAAGGGGCAGGCGCGGGCGAGCTTTGTTATGGATCACGGCCGCTTCGGCCCGCAGGGGGCGCTCGGCGGCGGCGACGGCGCGGTCAACGAGGTGGCGGTGACGCGCGGCGGCGAGACCTTCACGCCGGAGCACCTGTCGAAGGCGCAGGACATCTCGCTGGTCGCGGGCGACCGGGTGCGGGTGAAGACCCCCGGCGGCGGCGGCTACGGTGATCCAGCGACTCGTGAGCGTGCGCTGGTCGACGAGGACGTGCGGCTCGGGCGGTACTCGGCGGAAGAGGCGAAGCGGCTCTTTGGGTGAGCGCTTCCCCGGCGCGGAACAAGGCTGAAGGCCGCCGCGCCATCGTCATGCTGGAAGCATGCCTCTGGCATGGCCCGCCCCCCGGGCTGGCGATTTGTCTGGTCTGGGCGCTGAGTTGCGAGGTCCTTCGGATTTGGTCGGGATAAATCGAGAGATCGCCATCCCGCGGACCGGCGATGGCACGGCAGGCTCCGCGTCGTGGTGAGACGATGGGAACGTTCAAAAAAACCGCCGGTCAGACCGGCGGGTTTCTACGTTCTTGTGATCGTGCCACCCGCGCCAGCGCGCGGGTGGCACGATCAGATATCAAGCGGCGGCGAGGTCGCGCAGCACGTAGTGCAGCACGCCGCCGTGCTCGACATATTCCTTCTCGATCGCCGTATCGATGCGGCACTTCAGGGTGATCTCCTTGGTGGAGCCATCCGCATAGGTGATCGAGCAGGGCACCTCGGCCAGCGGGGCGATGGTGTCGAGCCCAGTGATCGAGACAGTCTCCTCGCCGGTCAGTTCCAGCGTCTTGCGGGTGTCGCCGCCGGTGAACTCGAACGGGATCACGCCCATGCCCACGAGGTTCGAGCGGTGGATGCGCTCGAAGCTCTCTGCGATCACCGCCTTGACGCCCAGCAGCGCCGTGCCCTTGGCGGCCCAGTCACGCGAGGAGCCCGCGCCGTACTGTTCGCCGCCGAAGATCACCAGCGGAGTGCCCTGCTCCTGATGTGCCATCGAGGCATCGTAGATCGAGGTCTGCTCGCCGTCGGGGCCCTTGGTGTAGCCGCCCTCGACGCCGTCCAGCATCTCGTTCTTGATGCGGATGTTGGCAAAGGTGCCGCGCATCATCACCTCGTGGTTGCCGCGCCGCGAGCCGTAGGAGTTGAACTCGCGCACTGGCACCTGACGCTCGATCAGGTACTGGCCGGCCGGGGTGCTTTCCTTGAACGAGCCGGCGGGCGAGATGTGGTCGGTGGTGATCATGTCACCCAGCAGGGCCAGCACCTTGGCGCCTTCGATATTGGTGATCTCGCCCGGCTCCTTGGACATGCCCTGGAAGTAGGGCGGGTTCTGGACGTAGGTCGAGCTTGCCGGCCAGTCATAGGTCTCGCCGCCGTTCACCTCCACGGACTGCCACTTCTCGTCGCCCTTGAACACGTCGGCATATTTCGACTGGAACGACTCGCGGGTCACGGTCTTCTCGACCAGCTCGGCGATCTCGGCATTCGAGGGCCAGATGTCCTTGAGATAGACATCGTTGCCATCCTTGTCGGTGCCGATCGGATCGGTGGCGATGTTGACGTTCATGTCTCCCACCAGCGCATAGGCCACCACCAGCGGCGGCGAAGCGAGGTAGTTTGCACGCACGTCGGGCGAGATCCGGCCCTCGAAGTTGCGGTTGCCCGACAGCACCGAGGTGGCGATCAGGTCATAGTCGTTGATCGCCTTCGAGATCGGCTCGTCGAGCGGGCCGGAGTTGCCGATGCAGGTGGTGCAGCCATAGCCCACGAGGTTGAAGCCCACCGCGTCGAGATCCTCCTGCAGGCCGGCGGCCTCGAGATAGTCGGAGACGACCTTGGAGCCCGGGGCCAGCGAGGTCTTGACCCACGGCTTGCGGTTCAGGCCGAGCTCGCGCGCCTTGCGGGCGACGAGGCCGGCGCCGATCATGACGTAGGGGTTCGAGGTGTTGGTGCAGGACGTGATCGAGGCGATCACGATCGAGCCGTCATGCAGCTGGTAGGCGCCGTCGTCGGTCTTGTACCAGCCCTTCCTGTGGTGGCCCTGATCGCCGGGGATGTCCGCCGGCTCCGGTGCGCCGCCCTCGGCTTCCCAGCGGGCTTCCGAGCTCTCGGAGGCATCCTTGCCGGCGCGCTGGTCCTCGACGAACTTGGCAAAGGCCGGGGCCGCGCCGTCAAGCGCGATGTAATCCTGCGGGCGTTTGGGCCCGGAGATCGCGGGCACGATGGTGCCCATGTCGAGCTCGAGCGTGTCGGTGTAGACCGGATCGTAATCGGGGGTGCGCCAGAAGCCGTTTTCCTTGGCATAAGCCTCGACCAGCGCGATGCGGTCCTTCTCGCGACCGGTCTGCTCGAGATAGCGGATGGTCTCGGCGTCGATCGGGAAGAAGCCGCAGGTGGCGCCGTATTCGGGGGCCATGTTGGCGATGGTGGCACGCTGCGCCAGCGGCAGGTTGTCGAGGCCGGAGCCGTAGAATTCCACGAACTTGCCGACCACGCCCTTCTCGCGCAGCATCTCGACCACCTTGAGCACGAGGTCGGTGCCGGTGGTGCCTTCCATCATCTCGCCGGTGAGTTTGAAGCCCACCACCTCGGGGATCAGCATCGAGATCGGCTGGCCGAGCATCGCGGCCTCGGCCTCGATGCCGCCCACGCCCCAGCCCAGAACGGCGGCGCCGTTGACCATGGTGGTGTGGCTGTCGGTGCCGACCAGCGTGTCGGGATAGGCGACCTCTTGGCCATCCTGATCCTCGTCGGTCCAGACCGTCTGGGCGAGGTATTCGAGGTTGACCTGGTGGCAGATGCCGGTGCCCGGGGGCACGACGCGGAAGTTGTTGAAGGCCGACTGGCCCCACTTGAGGAACTCGTAGCGCTCGATGTTGCGCTCGTACTCACGATCCACGTTCATCTGGAAGGCGCGCGGGTTGCCGAACTCGTCGATCATCACCGAGTGGTCGATCACCAGATCGACCGGGTTCAGCGGGTTGATCTTCTGGGCGTCGCCGCCAAGCGCCTTGATGCCGTCGCGCATCGCGGCAAGGTCGACCACCGCCGGAACGCCGGTGAAATCCTGCATCAGCACGCGGGCGGGGCGATAGGCAAGCTCGCGGTTGCCCTTACCGCCATCCTTGGCCCAGTCGGAAAACGCCTTGATGTCATCCACCGAGACGGTCTTGCCATCCTCGAAGCGGAGCATGTTCTCGAGCACGACCTTCAGCGCCGCGGGCAGCTTGGAGAAATCGCCGAGCCCGGCCGCCTCGGCGGCGGGGATGGAATAATAGGCATAGCTTTTGCCGTTCACCTCAAGCGTCTTGCGCGTCTTGGATGTGTCGTGTCCGACCGTGATAGGCATGTCTGGCTCCCTTGCATAAAGGCTGGAGAAAAGCGTGTGCTTCTCAAATAACTGGCGCATGAACATCTAGTCTTCAAGGGCTTTGCGCCAAATTGTATACCGTAGGATACCAAATGTTTTGCATTCGTGCCACGGCTGGCGCGCTTCACCTGCTCTCGCAAAACCTTGATTGGTTATTTCAAGCGCGTTTGGATACCCCGGATCGGGGGAAAAACAGGGAAAAGACCACCGATGCTTCGACAAAGCCGATGGAGCCACTGGATCGCCGCTGCCTGTCTTGCCGTTTCGGCGACGGTTGCCGGCGCGGACGAGCATCCCGTGGTGGTCGAACTGTTCACCTCGCAGGGCTGTGCCTCGTGCCCGGCGGCGGATGCGATCCTGGCCGAGCTCGGCGAGCAGGAGAACGTGATCCCGCTGGCGCTGCATGTCGATTACTGGGACTACATCGGCTGGAAGGACAATTTCGCCGATCCGGTCTTCACCAAGCGGCAGAAGGGCTATGCCCGGTCCGCCGGGCGGCGGTCGATCTATACGCCCCAGATGATGGTGGGCGGGGTCTACGACGTGGTCGGCTCACGCCCGATGAAGGTGGTTGACGCGATCCGCCACGCCAGCGAGAAGCCGGCGCAGGCGCGGGTCAGCCTGAGCCGCGACGGCGACACGCTTCAGATCATCGCTCAGCCGCTGTCGGCGCTGCCGGAAACCGTGGTGCAAATGGTGCGCTATTCCCCGCGCGAGCGCGTCGAGATCCTGGATGGCGAAAACGCCGGACGTGAAATCACCTATACCCATGTGGCGCATGGCTGGCAGGTTCTGGGCGTCTGGAACGGCGATGCCGATCTCGAGATGAACGTGGCGCTCGAGGGATCCGACCCGGTGGTCGTGATGCTTCAGGAGAAGGATTACGGCGCCATTCTCGCCGCCGCGCGCTTGCGCTGACGCTTGGCCTGCCGCTTCGGTTTCCAGCGGCGGTGAATCCAGAACCACTGACCGGGATCCGCCTCGATCCGCGCCTCGAGCCGGTGGGTCGCCGCGCGCATCATCTCGACCGGATCACCATGCGGGATCGGCGCCTCGAACACCGCCTCGAAGGACACGCCGTCGGGCTGCCGGATGCCGAAGAACGGCACGAAGAGCGCGCCCGTCTTGACCGCGATCTCCGCGCTCGAGGTCAGGGTGGGGGCCGGCTGGCCGAGGAAATCGATCGGCGTGCCGTCGCTGCTGTAGACATCGAAGAGCAGCACGCCCATGCCGCCGCCGCGGATGTGTTTCAGCAGCCCCATGGTGCCGCGCCGGCCCTGTTCGAAGACCGGGTCCGACAGCGCGTGCATGTTGGCGGCGTAATGCTCGTTGAAGAACGGGTTGGCCATTGGACGGTAGAGCCCGCCGATGCGCCAGCCACGCGCCACCAACGCCGCGCGCGGGGCTTCGAAATTGCCGTAATGGCCGGTGACGAAGAGCACGGGGCGGCCCTCGGCGCGGGCGCGCTCGATCTCGGGCAGGCCGTCTCCGGAGACCGGGGCATCCTTCATGCGCTCGAGCAGGCCGGCGACGTCGTAATTCTCGATCATCGTGCGGCCGGCATTCTCGGTCACCTCGTCGGCGATGCGCTGGCGCTCGGGCTCGGGCAGGTCGGGCCAGACATGGGCGAGGTTGTCGAGCACGCGGGTCCGGTAGCCGGCGAGCGGCGCGATGACCCGGCGCACGGCCCAGCCCATGATCCGCAGACGGCTGCGCAGGGGCAGGGTGAGCGCCAGCGCGATCAGGCCGCGCAGGGCGCGGTCCGCCATCCAGTCGGCCCAGCCGCCGCGCGGTGTGTCCTTGCTCTTGCCCAAGCGTCCGCTCCTGTCGTTGCGGGCGAAGAGATAGGCCGGGCGGCCGCGCGGCACAAGCGCCGGGTCCCGGAAGGGGGCTGCGCGCGGAGGCCTTGCGCCGGGTTGGGCCATCGTGTTTCACCGCCGACGCTCAGTCGTCGTCGCCGTCGGGATCGCGCAGCTCGATCTCTCCGGTATTGACGAGGTCGCGGATCGCCGAGACCACCTCGTTCATCGCGGCCTCGCCCTTCTTGGCGTTGACGCTCATCCCGGCGGCATCCTCGCGCAGCGAGCCCGACATGCGCTTGGACACGTTCTCGAGGATGAACTCGACCGCCTTGAGATCGGCCTCGCTGCTAGAGGCGGCGATGGCCATGGTCAGCACATTGCCGGGCACGTCGCGCGTGATCTTGGGCACATCCTCGGGCTTCAACCGCTCGGGGATGTTGGCGAAGGTGAAGATCGCCTTGCGCACCGCCTCGGCGAAGTCCCTGTCGGTCTCTTCCAGCCCTTCGAGCACTTCATCGCGCTTGGCGCTGGCGGCATAGTTGAGGATCGCGCCGACCCGTTCGTTGGGCTTTTTCTCGAAGGCGCGGGGCGGTTCGGCATCGAGCTGGGCGGCGATGCTGAGGCCGATGCGATCGACCGCCTCGGGGCTGACGCCGGCGGTCATCGAGATGGCGTAGCTGATGCGCCGGGCACGATCGCCGGGCAAACGGGCGAGTACTTTGGCGGCCTTCGCGGTCTCGATCTTGGACATCATGACTGCCGCGACCTCGGTCGATTCGCCCAGAACCAGCGTCTCGAGCCGCTCTTCTTCGAGCCCGTTGATCCGTTCCCACGGGTCGCCGGTCTGTCGCACCCCGGCCTCCTTGCGCAGGCGTGCGGCGGTGCGGTGGCTGATGCGCCCGTCGAGCGCCGAGAGCGCGCCGGCCATGTCACCGGGGAAGGACATGCCGATCTGTTCGAGCTCGTTGGTGAATTCCTCGATCACGCTGTTCAGCGTTTCGCGGTCGATATAGCGCATGCGGCCGAGCTGCGCGGTGAGTTCGGCCTGGAGATCGTCAGGCAGGGCGGAGAGCGGAATGTCGGCACCCTCGTTGAGCAGGAACTGCACCACGATGGCGGCCTTGGCCCGCCGGGTCAGCGGACCGCGTCCGGAGGAGGGGCCGGGAAGGGCGGCGAGAGAGGAAGCGTGGGACATCGGACACCGCTTGGGATGGGACATCCGAAGAGGTAGCGCGTCGGGGTTAACGAAGCCTCATCAAATGCCGGCTTGCGGGCCGCGACGAAAAAAGGCGACCCGTTGGGCCGCCTCGATCCAGCTCCGTGAGCGATGTGTCAGCCGGAGATGACCTTGCAGGTGCCGGTGGCGGCGTCAAACACCGTGCCGGCGGCGCAGCTCACCTTGGCCTCGCTATGGCCGGTGCAGGCTGCGGTGACGGCGAAGGGGGCCACGGCGAGGGCAGCGGCGGTCAGTAGGGTCTTGATCGTCATCTTGCGTCCTCCTGTTGGAATACGGGAAGGCTAGCACGGGTTGACGTGGCGGCAAAAAGAAACCGCGCGGATGTCGGTTTCACATCGCCGTGACGGGGAGAGCTTCGGCAAAACGCCGGCTGTCGCCGGCGATGCACCACCGTGGTGGTGCGCCTCCGGCCGGGCGCGCTGCAAATGCGGCCGGAGGCTATGGGCAAGGCGCGGCTTATTCGCCGAAGACGCGCTTGAAGATCGTGTCCACGTGCTTGGTGTGATAGCCCATGTCGAATTTCTCGTTGATGCCGTCGACACCGAGGGCGGCCACGACCTCTTCGTCCGCCAGCAGCAGCTCGCGGAAATCGAGGCGCTCTTCCCAGACCTTGAGCGCGTTGCGCTGGACCATGGAATAAGCATCCTCGCGGCTCACGCCGGCCTGGGTCAGCGCCAGCAGCACGCGCTGCGACATCACCAGCCCGGGGAACTTGTTCATGTTGTCGAGCATGTTCTGCGGGTAGATGATCATCTTGTCGACCACGCCCGCGAGGCGGTTCAGCGCGAAGTCGAGGGTGATGGTGGCGTCGGGGCCGATGCCGCGCTCGACCGAGCTGTGCGAGATGTCGCGCTCGTGCCACAGCGCCACGTTCTCCATCGCCGGGATCACCGTCATCCGCACGAGGCGGGCGAGGCCGGTGAGGTTCTCGGTCAGCACCGGGTTCTTCTTGTGCGGCATCGCCGAGGAGCCCTTCTGGCCCATCGAGAAGAACTCGGCGCCTTCCAGCACCTCGGTGCGCTGCATGTGGCGGATCTCGATGGCGATGTTCTCGATCGACGAGGCGATCACGCCGAGCGTGGCGAAGAACATGGCGTGACGGTCACGCGGGATCACCTGGGTCGAGATCGGCTCGGCGCGCAGGCCGAGCTTTTCACAGACATGCTCTTCGACTGCCGGGTCGATGTTGGCGAAGGTGCCGACGGCGCCCGAGATCGCGCCGGTTGCGATCTCCCACTTGGCCTTCTCGAGACGGTTCTTGTTGCGGTCCATCTCGGCGTAGAAACGGGCGAAGGTCAGGCCCATGGTGGTGGGCTCGGCGTGGATGCCGTGGCTGCGGCCGACGCGGACGGTCATCTTGTGCTCGAGCGCACGCTTCTTCAGCGCCGCGAGCACCTTGTCGACGCCCTCGAGCAGGATGTCGGCGGCGCGCACCAGCTGCACGTTGAGGCAGGTGTCGAGCACGTCCGAGCTGGTCATGCCTTGGTGCACGAAGCGCGCCTCGTCGGAGCCCACATGCTCGGCGAGGTGGGTCAGGAAGGCGATGACGTCATGCTTGGTGACGGCTTCGATCTCGTCGATGCGGGCGACGTCGAACTCGACATCCTTGGCTTTCCAGACGGCGTCAGCGTTTTCCTGCGGGATCACGCCAAGCTTGGCCTGCGCGTCGCAGGCATGGGCCTCGATCTCGTACCAGATGCGGAACTTGGTGGCGGGCTCCCAGATCGCGGTCATCTCGGGGCGGGCATAACGGGGGATCATCGGCTGTCCTCGGGGTTGCGTGCGGATTGCGCGCGTCATAGGGCGTGAGGGGCTGGGCGGCAAGGGTCGGCTGCCTTTGCGGCAGGCGGGGCGCGCAAGAGGGCGCTGTCCGATGGTCGCCCGAGCCGCGACGCCGGGGCAAGAGGGGGCGCTGCCCCCGCCGCAGCGGAGCTGCGACCCCCCCGGAGTATTTTGGACGTAGAGAAGGGCAAGGCGATGCGCGGGTTGGAGGGGTTTCTCGGGACATGGCAGCTTGAGCGGGAGATCTCGCACGGCGATGGCAGCTCTGCGCGCTTCGAAGGGGTGGCCGAATGGCGGCCCGAGGGCGAGGGCGCGGTCTATGTCGAGCGTGGCGAGCTCGTGATGGGGCAGGGGCGCTTCGCGGCCGAGCGGCGCTATCTCTGGGACCGCGACCTGCGGGTGTTCTTCGATGACGGGCGGTTCTTTCACCAGGTCCCCGAGGAGGGGGGCGCTGCGGCGCATTGGTGCGATCCCGACCAGTACGACGTGCATTACGATTTCAGCCGCTGGCCGGAGTGGCAGGCGCGCTGGCAGGTGCGGGGGCCCCGCAAGGACTATGTCATGGTCTCGCGCTACCTGCCGGTGGGGCCGTCAAAGCAGTGAGATTTCCGTGGCTTGTGCCCGGGTATACGTTTGTATCCCGCTAAGGCGCTGAAACGGTTGGTGAAATTTTCTTTACTTCGGGCGGGGGCCTTGTAGGTTTCGGCAGATGACTGCCCGAGGACGCCCCATGCCCCCGATCGAGGACCACCCGCTGCGCTACCAGCTCGCCAACGAGCTGCACGCCCGCCCGTTTCCCGCGCTGCAGGCGCCGGCGCGGGCGGTCTACCTTGCCATCAAGAAGGCGCAGGACGCGGCCTCGCGCGACCGCTCGGAGGATCTCGATCACCTGCTCGACCTGCTCGACCGCTACGGCACCCAGCATCCGCAGCCCGGAGCGACGCATTTCACCGCCGCCATCGGCAAGCACGTGCTGAAATGGGAGCAGCATACCGAGTTCGTCACCTACACGGTGTTTCTCAACGGGCTTGGCGAGCGGCCCTACGATCCGGCGGATTTCGAGGTGTTTCCGGATGACTGGCTGCGCGATGCGCCGGGCGTGCGGGTGACCTCGGCGATGCTGCGGATCTGCGAGCGCCCCGAGGACGAGGATCGGATCAACGATATGACGCGGGACTGGATGGTGGCCGACAGCCTCGCGGTGAGCCGGGTGATCGACGATGCCGTCGTGGTGGCAGGCGACTTCCGCATCGACGAGGGCGGCCATCTGCGCTTTGCGGTGTTCCCGCGCAGCGATGTCGGGGTGCGCCGGGTCGGGCGCATCGTGCAGCGGCTCTGCGAGATCGAGACCTACAAGGCGCTGTCGATGCTGGGGTTCACCCGGGTGCGGGCAATCCAGCCGCGGATGACCGAGATCGACGAGGAGCTGACCCGGCTGATGACCGCCATGACCCATAGCGACGCGCCCGAGGAAGAGACGCTGCAGGCACTGCTGCGGGTGTCCTCCGAGCTCGAGACCCTTTCGGCGCAGACCGCGTTCCGGCTCTCGGCAACCGGCGCCTATGAAGCGCTGGTGACGCAGCGCATCGCCGTGCTGCGGGAGGAGCGCTTCGAGGGGCGTCAGACCTTCCGCGAGTTCATGGCGCGGCGCTTCGATCCGGCCATGCGCACTGTGAAGAGCGCCGAGAAACGGCTCGAGGCGATGTCGGCGCGGGCGATGCGGGCAGGCGATCTGCTGCGCACGCGGGTCGAGGTCAAACGCTCGGCACAGAACCAGGACCTGCTCGAGAGCATGGACCGGCGCGCCGGGTTGCAGCTGCGGCTGCAGCACACGGTCGAGGGTCTTTCGGTCGTGGCGATCAGCTATTACGCGGTGTCGCTGGTGGCCTACCTGCTTTACCCGCTTGCGGGGATGGCGGGGCTCAGCAAGGGCATGATGACGGCGCTGGTGGTGCCGCCGGTGGTGCTGGCGGTCTGGCTCGGGCTCAGGCGCATCCGCGCCAAGGTCGAGGGCGGCGAGGCTCACGAATAGCGGTAGCCGAGATCCGCCTCGCGCCCGAGATCGAGCTGGCTTTGCAGGAAGGTGAGATCCTCCGGCGAGAGTAGGTCCGGCGTCGAGGGGCGCTCTGCGACCGAGGGCAGGAAACGCGAGCCGAGGCGCTTGACCACCGGCCGGTAGGGCTGCGGCGCGGGCGGCAGAGTAAGCCGTTTCTCCAGCGTTTTCAGGAAGCTCTGGGGATCTCCTTGTACCGTTTCCAGCCGGCAGAAGATGACCGAGCAGCCGCGGTTGAGAAAGCCCAGAAGCCCCTCGAGCTTGGCGCGGCGCAGGGCGAAGAGATTGGCGAAGGGCGCCCCTGTCAGCGGATGGCGGTCGAGTTGCAGCGCCTCGCCGCTGCCGCCATGCGCCTGCACCTGCGGGAAGTAGCGCGGCCGGTCGGCGATGGTGGCCCACTCGGCACGGAGGAACGCGGCAAAGGGCAGGCGCTGCATCTCGGACGGGCAGTGCCAGGGTTTCGAGTGCATCGACAGCGCCCATTCGGCGGCGTGGCGGATGACGCAGATCACCGCGAGATCGGCGGGGATCGCGGTCATGTGCGGGAAGCCGTGCTTCCAGCCGAAATCGTCGCTCGGGGCCAGCGCGGTGTTCCGCCCGATCAGGCGCTTGACGTAATTGGTGCCAGAGGACCGCTCGCCGAAGACCTGGTAGCGGGTGATCTTCGCTCCGGTCAGGGCAAAATGCAGGCCGGTCTCGGGGAAGTCGTCGGGGATCATGCGGACGGGCCTCGCGTGATATGCCCGCAACGCTGGCGGGCGGGGCTGGCAATGGCGATTCTCTTTAGAGTGACATGCCGATAGGCTATTGCCGGGGCAGCTGGCAAGAAAGGGATGGGGCGGATGCAATCGGTCGTGGCGGCGGTGACGATGGTGCGGGACGACGCGTTCTTCCTGAAGGCGTGGCTGCGCCATTACGGCGAGACGCTGGGGCGCGAGAACTGCTACATCGTCAACCACGGGCGCGGCGAGGAGGTCGCGAAGCTGGCCGAGGGCTGCAACGTGATCGGCATCCCGGGCGATCCGCACCCGAATTTCGATATGAAGCGCTGGCGGCTGCTGAACGGTGTCGTGGCGGGGCTGCGCAGCTATTACAACCATGTCATCGTGGGCGATGTGGACGAGCTGGTCGTGCTCGACCCAGAGGAGGGGCGCGGGCTGGTGGACTATCTTGCCGAGCAGCCGTTGCGGCGGGTGCTGACGCCGCTGGGGCTCGAGGTGATCCATCGCATCGATCTTGAAGAGCAGGCGATCGAGGGGCAGATCCTCGGGCCGCGCCGTCACGTGCGGCTGGCGCCGCATTATTCCAAGCCCTGCGTGCTCTCGCTCGGCACCAAGATCGCGCGCGGCGGGCATTTCACCCAGGCCTCGAAGCTCTTTACGCCGGATCCGCTGTACCTCTTCCACCTGAAGTTCTGTGACTTCGGCACCTATGTCGAGGCGATGGACCGGCGCAACGCCGTCACCGAAGAGATCGGCGTGGGCGTGAAGGAGGCCGCGATCGGGCGCCACTGGTTCGCAGAGGCGCGGGGCGAGGATCGCGCGCTCTTCGAGGGCTTCGCGGCGTTGCCGATGCAGGAGGGGTTCGACCTCGCCTGGGTGCGCAAGCGCATGAAGCGGAGTTGGAAGGCGCGGGGTGAGACCGGCTACTGGCAGTTCGACCGGCCCGATTATGACCAGCAATATCTGCTGCCGGAGCGGTTCAGCGGGCTGTTCTGAGCAAGCGGTGCGGGAGGTGGGGCGTTGGCGGTATGCCTGCCTCCTGGCAGAAACACCGATGACCGCCGCAAGCGGCGGTCAGGGCGCGTGGGCTTTTCCGATGCGTGAGGGGGCGCGATCGGTCGGCGCGTCACGATGGGATCAGGTCACAGGGATCAGTTCAGGCCGTTCGAGGACACGAAGGCAATCGAGGCGAGATCGATATTGGCAGTGCTCGAAGCGGCGACGATCAGCGAACGAGAGTTCTGATCGATCATCCCGAGGCCCGCGTCGAAGACGCTTGCCGGGGTGTAGACCAGCGCGCCGGCGGCGAGGGCGCCGGCCAGAAGGCCCCCGGAGTTGCGCTTGTCGGTGCTGGCGCGGCGCGCCATCAGGAAGCGGAACAGGTGGATGCCAAGCATCACCGCGGAAACCGCGAGCAGGGCGGCCAGCATGAAGAACACGTAGTCGTGGTATTCCGCGGGCAGATTGCCCTGAAGCAGGCTGTTCTCGATATGGCCGCGGTTGCGGGCGACCGAGATCACCAGGTAGGCCCAGCCGAAGCCCATGATCAGCGACATGATCGGACGTGCGGGGGAAGAGAAGGACTTCTTCACCTCGCCATGGCGCGAGAATTCGGGGTCAATGCGGCTGACCCGTGCTTTGAAGTCCTGCTGCGTCATCTTGCGAAACGTATAGTTTCTCATGATCCGTTCCTTGACCCTTCGACCCTTCAGATCGTCTTTTCGGGAGAAGGCTGATCCCCATGGGGGCCTCTCCTATCCTTAAGGGTAGGCTAGGAAGCAATCATGGCGGATTTGTGCGCCGATTACGGCTGCAACGGGATTTGAAAACGGAAATTTCTCGAAGTTTTTCGGTATCTTTGGGGGAATTAGGCGGAACGTGACAACTTTGTGGCGATTAGATGCGCTTCCTGACACTTTTCCCACTCTGAAGTCTTTCTGGGGGTCTCTGAGAGGGAAACTTGATTCTCAAGAGTCCCCCTCAGGTTGTTCATCTGTCGTCAGGCTGACATTGCATCGAGGATCCGCGCCCAGCTGCGAATGCCCTTGTGATAGCTTTCGAGATCGTACTTCTCGTTGGGCGAGTGGATCTGGTCGTCATCCTTGCCCCAGCCTACCAGCATGGCGTCCATGTCGAGGATGGTCTTGAAGTAGCCGGCGATCGGGATCGAGCCGCCGCAGCCCGCATAGGCCGCCGGGTCGGGCCACTCGTCGGACAGCGCCTTGCGCGCCGCCTCGAAGCCCGGATGCTCGGTCGACATCTGCGAGGCGGGCGAGCAGCTGTGGTCGGTCCAGGCGATCTTGCAGTCGGCGGGCAGTTGCGCCTCGACCCAGGCACGGAAGTTCTTGCGGATCGCCTGCGGGTCCTGCGTGCCGACGAGGCGGAAGCTGATCTTGGCATGGGCCTCGGAGGGCAGCACGGTCTTGAAGCCGTCGCCGGTATAGCCCGACCAGATGCCGTTGATCTCGGCGGTGGGGCGGGCCCAGATCATCTCCAGCGGGGTGACGCTGTTTTCACCCGCGGGGACCGACAGCCCGACATCGCCGAGGAAGCCCTTGGCATCGAAGCCCAAGCCCTCCCACTGGGCCTTGAGCTCGTCCGACAGCTCCGGCACGCCTTCATAAAGCTCGGGCACCTGGATCACGCCGTTCTCATCGAAGAGCCCGCCGAGGATCCTGGTCAGAACGCGGGCGGGGTTCATGGCGATGCCGCCATACATGCCCGAGTGCAGATCCTTGTCGGGGCCGGTGATGGTCAGCTCCTCGCCGAGCAGGCCGCGCAGCATGGTCATGATCGCCGGGGTCTTCGACTGAAACAGGCCGGTGTCGCAGATCAGCGCGATCTCGGCTTTCAGCTCCTCCGCGTTCTCCTTCATGAACGGCACCAGCGACGGCGAGCCGCTCTCTTCCTCGCCCTCAAGGAAGAAGGTGATCTTGCAGGGCAGCGCGCCGTGCTCGGCCTTCCACGCCCGACAGGCCTCGATGAAGGTCATCAGCTGGCCCTTGTCGTCCGAGCTGCCGCGGCCGCGGATCACCTTGCCCTTGGGCGTCTCCTCGATGGCCGGGTCGAACGGGTCGCGGTCCCACAGGTTCAGCGGATCGACCGGCTGCACATCATAGTGTCCGTAGAACAGCACGTGCGGGCCGGGGCCATCGACATGGCCCACCACCATCGGGTGGCCCGGCGTGGCGCGTTTCTCGGCGCTGACGCCAAGCGTCTGCAGATCCGCCACCAGCCAGTCGGCGGCCTTGTCGCACTCAGCCTTGTAGGCCGGGTCGGTCGAGATCGACTGGATGCGGAGAAGCTCGAGCAGACGATCGGTTGCGGCGGGAAGATCGCTGTCGATGCGGGCGAGAACGGCGTCGAGGGACATGCCATGTGCTCCTGTGGCTGTGGGGAGATTGGGTTCGCCGCGACCCTACCAGCGCCGCGGGCACTGTCCAGAGCAGGCGCTCAGACCGCCACCACCGCGAGCCCGGCCAGCACCATCCCGGCACCGAGCGCCTGCCGCAGGCTCAGCCCTTCGCCGATCCAGCTGGCATAGCCGAGCACCAGCAGCGTCTCGGCGGCGATGATGGCGAGATAGACCACCGAGAGCTCGGCTTGACGCATCAGCAGGATCTCTGCCGCGAAGGCAGCCAGGAACCCCGCGATCGCGAGGGCGAGGCCGGTCGCCATGTGGCCCTGCGCCGAGAGCTTCATGCCGACGGTGGCCAGCGCGTAGCCAGCCGCGGTGCCAAGCACCAGCGTGGGCGCGGAAAGGGCCGGGAGGGACAGGCTCCACATGAAATGACCTTTGAAAATCCACTATCAAATCGGGTGTGGCACCACCGGGGTGGCCTCCACGGGTGTTTTCAATGTCATCACGATGCACGCGCCAGAGTTGTCTGGCGAGTACGATAAACCTTACCCTTCGTCAGGGAGGCCGGGACACGTGAGCAATGCCCCGACCGGCAGCGCTCAGCGCTTTCCGGCGCCGCGGCGACCGGATGCCTCGCGCGACCCGCTGCCGTCGCTGCCGCTGCCAGCCCCGGCGGCGGTGCCGCTGGTCTTGCCATGGGCGTTGCGGCTCATGACGCCGCGCATCTCGTCTTCGCCGGGCGTGTCGGCGCTCTTGGCCTGATTGCTGTCGTGGTTCTTCTCCCTGACTTCGCTCAGGTCGTCGGTCCACGGGTTGGCGTGGCCAGCGGCAAGGGTGCTGGCGCTGCCGGTCAGGGCGATGACGGCAAGGGCCAGTGTCGCGAACTGCTTCATGCTGCTCTCTCCTCTCATTGTCTCGGATGGCACCCTGGGGTGCAATCTTTAACATATCATTTTTTGAATGTAATGTCGCCGTGGCATGATGTCCCGACACGTGCCGGCAGCGCTCACGCTTGCGGGAGGGCAGGGGAACGCGCTTGAATTGCTGTATTCGGACGGTATCTATGCGCCAGATCCCGATGCGCCCCGAGAGACGACGCCGGAACACGATCCGAAAGTCTTGATGCAAATCAAGGCCGCGACTCTTAGTCTCTTTCTAAACCGTGGACAGGATGCACTGTGAGCGTTATCCATTCACGAACGTGAATGCGGGTAGGACCGCCGACGAGACGCCGCGCAGCCAGCAACGACGTGGCCAAAGCGAAGGAGGAGATACCGGTGGATTACGCCGCGAAGCTCGACGAAGCCCTGAACCGACTGCACGACGAAGGCCGCTACCGCACCTTCATCGACATCGAGCGCAAGAAGGGCCAGTTCCCGCACGCCACATGGCGCAAGGCCGATGGTTCGGAGCAACCGATCACCGTGTGGTGCGGCAACGACTATCTCGGCATGGGTCAGCACCCGGCGGTGCTGGGCGCGATGCACGATGCGATCGACGCCACCGGCGCAGGCTCGGGCGGCACGCGCAACATTTCGGGCACCACGGTTTATCACAAGCGGCTCGAGGCCGAGCTGGCGGATCTGCACGGCAAGGAAGCGGCGCTGGTCTTCTCCTCCGCCTATATCGCCAATGACGCCACGCTCTCGACCCTGCCCAAGCTGTTCCCCGGACTGATCATCTATTCCGACGAGCTGAACCATGCCTCGATGATCGAGGGCATCAAGCGCAACGGCGGCGCCAAGCGGATCTTCCGTCACAATGATGTCGATCACCTGCGCGAACTGATCGCCGCCGACGACCCGCGTGCGCCGAAGCTCATCGCGTTTGAATCGGTCTACTCGATGGATGGCGATTTCGGCCCCATCGCCGAGATCTGCGATCTGGCAGAGGAGGTCGGCGCGCTGACCTATCTCGACGAGGTGCACGCCGTCGGCATGTACGGCCCGCGCGGCGGCGGCGTGGCCGAGCGCGACCGGCTGGCGCATCGCATCGACATCATCAACGGCACGCTGGGGAAGGCCTTCGGCGTGTTCGGCGGCTACATCGCGGCGAGCGAAAAGATGTGCGACGCTGTGCGCTCCTACGCGCCGGGCTTCATCTTCACGACCTCGATCCCGCCGGCGGTGGCGGCCGGTGCGGCGGCCTCGATCGCTCATCTCAAGCAGGACCAGGGGCTGCGCGACAGGCACCAGACACAGGCGCGGATCCTCAAGACCCGGCTCAAGGGCATGGGGCTGCCGATCATCGACCACGGCAGCCACATCGTTCCGGTGATCGTCGGTGACCCTGTGCACACCAAGCAGCTCTCGGACATGCTGCTCGATGGTTACGGCATCTACGTCCAGCCGATCAACTTCCCCACCGTGCCGCGCGGCACCGAGCGTCTGCGCTTCACGCCCTCGCCAGTGCACGGCCCCGACGAGATGGACAAACTGGTGCATGCGCTCGATGCGCTGTGGTCGCATTGCGCCCTGAACCGTCAGGAACTCAGCGCCTGATCCGATCACACTCCGGTCCCGGAGCGCTGAGTGTCTTGCCAACCCTCCCGTCCGCATGGACCGGGAGGGTTTATCTATCTTTTTACCAATTCGGCGCAGGATCACATCGCGCCGAACGAGAATCCAGCCGATGGGATTCGTGAACAGATAGAGGAACTTCGGCGCGGCCCGCTTCGTTGGGCCAAGTGCACGATGTACGGGCGGGCTTGCGCAGAACGACGCTCATAGCCTGCCGAATCTCTGTAAAAGCAGTTGTGATGTGCTAACGTGGCTCTAATAAAACGCGCGACGCGAATCGCGAAAGCGTGATTGGGCAGGCGAGCTGGGACAGCACCATTTTTAGGTTGAACGCATGATCGGGCGGAAATCCTCACGTAGGCCGGACGAGGTCGTCGAAGATGATGGCCCGCGCGGATTTGATGATTTTGCACTGCGGCTTGGCGATGTCATGCGCGGTGAACGCGCGACCATGGGCAAATCGCTGCTCGACGTCCAGCGCGAGCTGAGGATCAAGGCAAGCTACATCGCCGCGATTGAGAACTGCGATCCCTCCGCCTTCGATACCCCGGGCTTCATCGCCGGCTACGTGCGCTCCTATGCGCGCTATCTCGGCATGGATCCGGACGAGTGCTTCCAGGAATTCTGCGCCGAGAGCGGATTCTCCGTCGCGCACGGCATGTCCGAGAACGCCTCGACCATCCGCAAGCCGAACTACACCAAGTCCGAAGCGCCGCGCCCCGCCGCGCGCGATCCCTTCGCCGAGCCGCGGATGCCCTTCGTGCCCGCCGGCGACAGCCTGCTGTCGCGGATCGAGCCCGGGGCGGTGGCCTCGATGCTGGTGCTGGTCGCGCTGATCGGCGGCATCGGGTATGGCGGCTGGGCGGTCCTGCGCGAGGTGCAGCGTGTGCAGCTTGCCCCGGTCGACCAGACCCCGGTGGTGCTGAGCGAGCTCGACCCGCTCGATGGCGCGGTCGCGCCGGTCGCGGAAGAGGGCACCACCGATGATGTGGTGGCGCAGGCCGATGGCGTTGGCGCCTTCTCGCCCCCGGGCGCCGAGGCGCTCGACCGTCTCTATCGTCCGCAAGCGCTCGACGTGCCGGTGCTGGTGGCCCGCGATGCGCCGATTTCCTCGCTTGATCCTGCCACGGTCGGTGTCTTCGCGCAGCGCGGCACCGTGCCGCCGGCGCCGGTTGCCGCCCCCGATGGTTCCGAGCGTCAGCTTGCGCAGCTGCAGCCGGTGGCGCCGCAGCTCGGCACCGGCGATCAGATGACGCTGGTCGCAGTGCGCCCGGCCTGGGTGCGCGTGCGCGGCGACGATGGCAGCGTGCTGTTCGAGCGCGTGATGGATGCCGGAGAGACCTGGGCGGTGCCGGCAGGGCAGACCGATCCCAAGCTCAACGTGGGCGAGTCCGGCGCGGTCTATTTCGCGGTGAACGGCCAGACCTACGGCCCGGCCGGTCCCACCGGCACGGTGACCCGCGACCTGTCGCTTCAACCCGAGCTGATCGCCGCCGCCTACACCCCGGCCGACGCCACGCGCGACACCGATCTGCAGCGCGTGATGGACGACCTGACCCAGTTCGCAGCGGCGCAGCCGCAGGGCGAGCCCGGCCAGCCCAAGGTGCTCGAGGACAGCGCTCCCGGCGTGACGATGATCGCCGTGCGCACCGCGTGGGTGAGGGTCCGCGCTGCTGACGGCTCGGTGATCTACGAGGCGACCATGCGCGCCGGCGACACGTTCGAGCTGCCCAGCACCGAGGATCCGGCGACCCTGCGGGTGGGCGAATCCGGCGCGGTCTATTTCGCCGTCAACGGCCAGACCTACGGCCCGGCCGGCGACACCGGCGCGGTGACCTCGAACCTTGCGCTCTCGGTCGACAACCTGACCTCGAGCTACCAGGTCGCCGACATCGCGCGTGACGCCGATCTCGAGCGGGTGGTCGCCGAGCTCAACAGCGGCGTAACCGTCACCGACTGATCCGCGCCTCGGTTTCCGTCCGGTTCCCGGCCCGGGTGTCACGCAATCGTCTCTGGTCTCGTGGCGCTCGCGGCATTAGGTATGGCCGCACGCGAACCACCTGTCTCGAGGAGCCTTGCGGCATGAGCCACAATCCGATCCGTCCCTGGCGCAACATCGAGCGGCGCAAGTCGCGCCGGATCATGGTCGGCAACGTGCCGGTGGGCGGCGACGCCCCGATCTCGGTCCAGACCATGACCAACACGATCACCACCGACGTCAAGGCGACGGTGGAACAGGTCCAGCGCGCCGCCGAGGCCGGGGCCGATATCGTGCGCGTCTCGGTCCCCGACGAGGACAGTGCGAAAGCTCTGAAGGAGATCGTGCGCGAAAGCCCGGTGCCGATCGTCGCCGACATCCATTTCCACTACAAGCGCGGCATCGAGGCCGCCGAGGCCGGCGCCGCCTGCCTGCGCATCAATCCCGGCAACATCGGCAGCGAGGCCCGCGTGCGCGAGGTCATTGCCGCTGCCCGCGATCATGGCTGCTCGATGCGCATCGGGGTGAATGGCGGCTCGCTCGAGAAGCACCTGCTGGAGAAATACGGCGAGCCATGCCCCGAGGCGATGGTCGAGAGCGCGCTCGATCACATCCGCATCCTCGAGGACAACGATTTCCACGAGTTCAAGATCTCGGTGAAGGCCTCGGACGTGTTCCTGTCGTCCGCTGCCTACATGGGGCTTGCCGACGTGACCGACAAGCCGATCCACCTCGGCATCACCGAGGCGGGCGGCCTGACCTCGGGCACGATCAAGAGCGCCATCGGCCTCGGCCAGTTGCTCTGGATGGGCATCGGCGACACGCTGCGCGTCTCGCTTTCCGCCGATCCGGTCGAGGAGATCAAGGTCGGCTACGAGATCCTCAAGTCTCTCGGCCTGCGCCATCGCGGCGTCAACATCATCTCCTGCCCGTCCTGCGCCCGTCAGGGCTTTGACGTGATCAAGACCGTCGAGGCGCTGGAAGAGCGCCTCGAGCACATCAAGACGCCGATGTCGCTGTCGATCATCGGCTGCGTGGTGAACGGCCCCGGCGAGGCGCTGATGACCGATGTGGGCTTTACCGGCGGCGGCGCCGGCAGCGGCATGGTCTATCTCGCGGGGAAGGCCAGCCACAAGATGAGCAACGACCAGATGATCGACCACATCGTCGAGGAGGTCGAGAAGAAGGCGGCGCAGATCGAGGCAGAGGCCGACGCCGCCACCGAAGCGGCAGAGTAACGCGGTCGGGCCCAGGAGACGCGGCCGTGGCCCAGAGCCGGGCCGCGGCTCCCTGCCGATCCGTCAGAACAAGACGCTCCTCGCGCAGCGCCGGCCCAACGCCATGTTGTCATTCGCTCAGGGCCGTGCGTCGATGATCCGCGACGCGACGCCAAGCACCACGCCCTCGCGGCCCTCGAGCGTCTCGGCCAGGGCCTCGGCCACCGAGGCCACGCTCTCGTCGCGCGGGCGGCGGATGTCGAAGAGAGGTTCGCGCGACAGGATCGCCACCACCTCGGACTTGCCGTAATCGCCTTCGGTCACCTGCACCGCCAGCCGCGTCGGGTCCTCGGTCAGCGACGAGATCGGCCACAGCACGCGGATCTTGCGAATGCCGTTCTCGACCACGCCGAGTGCGTCGACCGAGGTCTCCTCGGCATTCATGTTGGGCAGGATGTGGAAGACCTTGCCGGTGTTGTCGACCACCATCACCCAGAGCGAGGCGTCGGCCACGTCGGCGGGCAGCTGGATCTCGGCCACCGGGTTCTCGCCTGTGCGGTAGACACCGGTGAGCACCGGCTTGCCCGTGCCGCCGTCGCCGAGCCAGATCGACACCGGCCCGGCGGGCGTGTTGGGCATCACCGAGCGGATGGCGCAGAGATCCTCGTTCAGGGTGCGGGTTTCGATACGCAGCTTGCGGTCGCCGATGGCCGGGCTCAGGTCGGCGCGCATCGCCTCGGCCACCGCTTCGTCCGAGATGTCGCCGGTGATGGTGACGGTTTCGAACAGCGCATAGGTCACGCCATCGCCGTCGAGCTGCTCGAGCGGGCCGCAATCGGCGTGGCCGGCGAGCACCCGGTCGAGCGCGGAGGCCTGCAGCCGCTCGGGCCCTGCCAGCAGTTCGGCGCTGACCGCGAGCGCGCTGTCGCGCCCCGAAATGGCATCGCGGAGCGCGTCGCGCGCCGGCGTGCTGGGGGCGAGGCCGGTGAGCCGGGCGGTGTTGCCGCTGACCTCGAGGTCCCAGCTTTCGAGCGGCGCGAGGCTGGTGAGCAGCGTTGCAACCTCCTCGGTCCAGCCCTCGAAGGGCAGGCCTGTCGCGAGCGTCAACGCGCCCTCGGGTGCGGCACCGCCCGCGGCCTCGCCGAAGGCGGCGCTCAGCGTCTGCGCCGCCGCCTCGTCGGGGGCGTTGCCGCTCAGGTGCGGGGTGGCGCCGTTCTTGACGGCGCTCAGCCGGTAGGGTTCGGCCTGGGGCAGGGGCGGCGGGAACAGCGCATCAAACGCGCCGCCCTGCCACAGCGCGACGCCGCCGGCGGCCATCGCCACCAAGAGCCCGGCTGCGATCATCCCGCCGCGGCCGCCCGTCTTCTTTTTCTGCTTTCCGGTCGCCTTGCCCGAGAACGGCTTCAGCCAACTGTCGAGCTTCTCCAGCGCCTCGGTCGCATCGCGCGGACGGTTGCGCAGATCGGGGGCGGCGAGCCATTCGATCAGGTCCTTCAGCGGCGATTCCAGCCCCGAGGTGTCGAGCGGACGCGCCTTGAAGCGCACCACCTCGCCGGGATTGGTGCCCACCTCCGGCACTTCGCGCCGCTTCACTGCCAGCAGAGAGGCGCCGAGCGCATAGAGGTCGGCGCGGAAATCCGCGTCACCGTCGAGCTGCTCGGGGGCGGCGTATTCGTATTTCCCCGCGAACTGCTTGCCGACGATGGTGCGCGCGCCGGCGGCGGTGTCCTTGGCGATGCCGAAGTCGATGATCGTCGCCTGCTCGGGCTCGCCGGCGCGCAGGATGATGTTGTCGGGTGAGAGATCCCGATGGACGATGCCCTGCGCATGGGTCGCCACCAGCCCCTCGAGCACGCGGTGCGCCACGATCAGCAGCTCGCGATCCTCGAGCCGGCGCTGCTCCATCAGGTCGCTGAGCGATATGCCGTCGACGTAATCCATCACGAGGAAGACGTGGCCGTCATCCGAGCGTGAGCAGTCGGAATAGCGCACCACCGCGTCGTTGAGAATGCTGCGCATCTGCTCTTCGCGCTTCATCAGCTCGACATATTCGGACTGGCCCGAGAACTGCGCGTTGAGCGCCTTGATCGCCACGTTGCGCTCGGAAATCTGGTTTCGGGCGAGGTAGACCTCGCCGGTTCCGCCGCGCCCGAGCACGCCAAGCACCTCGTATGTATTGTTGAGCACCTGGCCCTTGGAAAAGATGTCCGTCGCGAGCGGGTCCTTGAGCACGATCTGTTCCTCGTGGCCGGCGAGCGCCAAAGCGGTCGATTTGAAAGCGAAATTAGGTTAGTCTGAAAGCATAATACGAGACCGATTATTTCATTACCGGCTCTGCCGGACAATATTTTTCGCCGGAGATACTCAAAGATGGCCACTCGCGGCTCGCAGGAAACGATCAAGCGCAAGGAGCTTGTCGGCAAGCTCAACCCCACCTGCCTCAAGGCATTTTCCGAGGCTGCACAGGCCGCGAAACGGCGCGGCAACCCTTATGTGGAACTTGTCCACTTCGTCACGGCGCTCGCGGATACCGAGTATTCGGATGTTGCGATTCTCTTTGATGCCGCCGGGGTCGACCGGCACCGTTTCGACGGCGACATCCTCAAGGCGACAGACGCGCTGCCGCATGGCGCGAGCGCCGTCGAGGAGTTCTCCGACCACATCTTCCGCGCCATCCAGGAGGCCTGGAGCCTCGCGTCGCTCGATTACGGCGATGACACGGTGCGCTCGGCCTACTTGCTGATCGCGGCGCTGAAGGTGCCGGTGCTCGAGGGGCTGCTCTACAAGATCAGTCTCGAGTTCGACAAGATCGACCCCAACGCCATGGCCGACCAGCTCGACACGCTGCTGGTCGACAGCGTCGAGCGCCCGGCCACCGCGCCGGAGGAGGCGCCCAAGGCCAAGCCCGCGCCGGGCGGCAAGTCGGCGCTGGCGCAATACGCCACCAACCTCACCGAGCGCGCCAAGGCGGGCAAGATGGACCCGGTGGTGGGCCGCGACCCCGAGATCCGGCAAATCGTCGACATCCTGCTGCGGCGCAAGCAGAACAACCCGATCCTCACCGGCGAGGCCGGGGTCGGCAAGACCGCGGTGGTCGAGGGCTTCGCCCAGCGGCTGGCGCGCGGCGACGTGCCGCCGCAGCTGCGCAATGTCGATCTGCACATGCTCGACATCGGCCTGATGCAGGCTGGCGCCTCGGTGAAGGGCGAGTTCGAGAAGCGCCTCAAGGCGGTGATCGAGGAGGTGCAGAGCTCGGACACGCCGATCATCCTGTTCATCGACGAGGCTCACACCCTGATCGGGGCGGGCGGTGCCGCCGGCACCGGCGATGCGGCCAACCTGCTGAAGCCGCCGCTGGCGCGCGGCGAGCTGCGCACCATCGCGGCCACGACATGGGCGGAGTACAAGCAGCATATCGAGCCCGACCCGGCGCTGACCCGGCGCTTCCAGACGGTGATCGTCGACGAGCCCGACGAGGAGAAGGCTGTGCTGATGTGCCGGGGCGTGGCCGGCGTGCTCGAGAAGCACCACAAGGTCGAGCTGCTGGACGAGAGCATCGAGGCGGCGGTGAAGCTGTCGCATCGCTACATCCCGGCACGGCAGTTGCCCGACAAGGCCATCAGCCTGCTCGACACCGCCTGCGCCCGCGTCGCGGTGAGCCAGCACGCCACCCCTGCCGAGGTCGAGGATTGCGAGCGGCGGTTGGCGGCGCTCGAGATCGAGTCCGGCATCATCGAACGCGAGGAGGCGATTGGCATCGAGGTCGACGCGCGCGCCGCCGAGGTGGCAGCCCAGCTTGCCGATGCGCAGGCCTGTCTCGACCGCGCCAATGCGCGCTGGGAGGAGGAAAAGGCCATCGTGGCCGAGATCCTCGACTTGCGTGCCCAGCTGCGCGGCGCCGGGGCCAAGCTCGACGAGACCGGCGAGATCGGCGACGCGCCGCCGCCCGAGTGGGAGGTCGCCGAAGGCGACGTTGCCGTGGCCGAGGCCCCGGTTCAGACCGAGCCCGTGACCGAGAGCTTCGACCGCGCCGCCGCGCTCGACAGCCTGCGCGAGCGCATGGCGGCGCTGAGCGCGGCGCAGGGCGAGACGCCGCTGATCCTGCCGGCGGTCGATGCCATGGCGGTGGCCGCGGTGGTGCAGGACTGGACCGGCATTCCCATGGGACGGATGCTGGCAAGCCAGACCGAGCGCGCGCTGTCGCTGGCGAGCAACCTCGCCGAGCGGGTGGTCGGTCAGGACCACGCCATGGAGATGATCGCCAACCGCATCCAGACCTCTGCCGCCGGGCTCAAGGCGCCCGAGAAGCCGGTGGGCGTGTTCCTGCTCTGCGGCCCCTCTGGCGTCGGCAAGACCGAGACCGCGCTGGCGCTGGCCGAGCTGATGTATGGCGGCGAGGACAACCTCATCTCGATCAACATGAGCGAATACCAGGAGGCCCACACGGTCTCGACGCTGAAGGGCGCGCCTCCGGGCTATGTCGGCTACGGCAAGGGCGGGGTGCTGACCGAGGCGGTGCGGCGCCGACCCTATTCGGTGGTGCTGCTCGATGAGGTCGAGAAGGCGCATCCCGATGTGCACGAGATTTTCTTTCAGGTCTTCGACAAGGGCATGATGGATGACAGCGAGGGCCGCCGGATCGACTTCAAGAACACGCTGATCCTGCTGACCTCGAATGTCGGCTCGGACGAGATCATGCGGCTGACGAAGGACGGCACCGAAGCGGTCGAGGAGCAGGTGCTCTCGGACGCGCTGCGCCCGCCGCTGCTCAACGTCTTCCCGGCGGCGCTGCTGGGGCGGGTGGTGACGATCCCGTACTATCCGCTCTCGGACACGATGATCGAGGCCATCGCCGGTCACAAGCTGCGCGGCATCGCCAAGCGGCTGGGCGAGGGCTATGGCGCCGAGCTGGTGATGGGCGACGGCGCGATGCAGGTCATCAAGGATCGCTGTACCGAGATCGAGAGCGGCGGCCGGATGATCGACGCCATTCTGACCAACACGCTGCTGCCAGAGCTGAGCCGGCGAATCCTGTCCTATCAACTGGAGAAGAAGGCGCTGCACAGGGTCACGGTGACCGGCGGTCCCGAGGGGTTCGGTTACGCGTTCGATTAGGCCGGTGCGGCGGAAACGGGCGCGGTCGTCGCTCGGTTTTTGGTAATATGTTGCAACTATTAGGAGAATCTTGACGTAGCGTCGCGATCATTTTCTCGCGAGCCTGCGTTTTGGGCATTGAATACCTTACCTTCAAGATCGTTGCCCGAATCGACGCCGTCTGTAACACTTTGTTTCGTTAAGTCATTTTTTAGAGGCCATTTCTGATGGAGATCGTTTCGCTCCTGGCGCCTGTGGAAGGCGATCAGCCTTCCGGTGTCGAGTTGAGAAATGATGGGAGGTTTCACGCCATCGAGCGTCTGCTCGAGGCTGCCGACAGCAGCGTTCGCCTTAAGGATGATGGAGCGATCAACGAGGCGGCGGCTGCGGTGCCGTGGCAGGAGATCATGGACGAGGGCCGGGCGCTCTCTGCCGATGGTCGCGATCTGCGACTCCTGGTGATCCTCGTGCGGGCCGGCTACGGCAGCGAGGGCTTCGAGGGGCTGCGCCACGGGCTCGAGCTTCTGACCAAGACGCTGGCCGACTACTGGGACAGCCTGCACCCGGCGCTGCGCGACCGGCCCGATCCGAAGATGGCGGTGCTGCCGCGCTCCAACGCGTTGCGCCAGCTCGAGAACGACGACAACGGTCTGCTGGGCGATTTGCGCTGGGGCTTTGTGCTGACCCCGCGCGGCATCGGCCCGATCAGCGGCGATGACCTTGCGAAGGCTGGGTTGAGCGATTTCGAGATGCTCAACCGCGCCGCTTCGGGTCTGAGCCAGGGCGAGAAGGACGCGCTGGTCTCGAAGCACGGCCAGCGGGTCAACCGGGTGAACGCGGCGACGCGGGCGCTCGCCACCGAGGAGACCGAGCGCGCCGACGCGATGATCGCGGATCTGATGGCCTGCGAGGCGGGCATCAAGGCGCTGTGCGCCGCTTTCGATCAGGGCGCCGGGCTGCCGGAGGGGCAGGGACTGATCCTGCCCGAGCTGCTCGAGTTCCTCGAGCGCTGCCGCGCCAGCCTCGAGATGGGCCGCGCTGCCGTGGCCGGGTCCGCCGCGCCCGAGACACAGGCCGCCGCGCCTGCACCGGACGGCGCGGCCGCAGCGCCCGCCGCCGGGGCCGCGCCCGCCGCTGCCGCACCGGCGGTGCCGGCGGTCGATGGCGCGATCCGCAACCGCGCCGATGTCGAGAATTCGCTCGACCGCATCGTCGAGTTCTACGAGCGCACCGAGCCCTCGTCTCCGATCCCGCATCTCGCCCGGCGGATGCGGCGCATGGTGGCGATGGATTTCTTGGAGCTGATGGAAGAGATCGCGCCCTCGGGACTGAAGGAGTTCCGCAACATCGCCGGGGTCGACGACAAGAAGAAATAGGGACACAGGAAAGGTATTCGGATGGCCGACAGCAAGCAGAAAGTCATTGAACGAAACCGGGCCCCCCGGGTTCAGATCGCCTATGACGTGGAGCATTACGGCAGCCCCACGACCATTGAACTGCCCTTCGTGATGGGGGTGATGGCGGACCTTTCCGGTGCCTCCGAGACGCCCGAGGCGAAAAAGCCGATCGGCGACCGCAATTTCGTTGAGACCGATGCCGGGCGCTTCAACAAGTTCATGGAAGCGCTGGCACCGCGGGTGAAGGCGCGGGTCAAGAACACTCTGCCGGCCGAAGAGGGCGAGGAGGCGGACGAGGAGATGTTCGTCGATCTCAGCTTCAAGAGCATGAGCGATTTCGCCCCCGACAAGGTCGCCGAGCAGGTGCCGGCGCTCAACGAGCTGCTCGGCATGCGCCGCAAGCTCGAGGAGCTGCTCAGCTACATGGACGGCAAGGTCGATGCGGAGAAGCGCATCGCCCAGCTTCTCAACAACGAGCCGCTGCTGGCGCAGGCCGCAGAGCAGGCGATGGCCGCGCAGGCCGACAGCAAGGAGGACTGACGCATGGCTGAAGAACAGAAGACGGACGCCGGCGGCGCAGCCGAGGCCGAAGCGCTCGACCTCGGGGAGTTCTCCTCGCTGCTCGAGAAGGATTTCCGGGTCAAGGACGCCGAGAGCGACAAGTTGCAGTCGCTGGTCGCCAACCTCGCGGTTGCGGCGAAGGAGAAGTCGGGCACCGCGACGATCTCGGGCAACGCGGTGAAGTCGATCAAGTCGCTGATCGCCGGCATCGACCAGATGCTGTCGAAGCAGATGAACGAGATCCTGCACGCTCCCGAGGTGCGCGAGATCGAGGGCACCTGGCGCGGCCTGCATTACCTCGTGAACAACACCGAAACGGATCAGAAGCTGAAGATCCGGGTGATGAACATGAAGAAGGACGAACTGGCCGACCACCTCGAGGACTACGAGGGCCAGATGTGGGACCAGTCTGCGGTCTTCAAGAAGATTTACTCGGACGAATACTCGATGTTCGGCGGCGAGCCCTTCGGTGCCATCGTCGGCGCCTACGAGTTCAGCCACAAGCCCAAGGACGTGGGCATGCTGCGCAATCTCAGCGGCATCTGCGCCTCGGCCCACGCGCCGTTCATCGCCGCCGCCGCGCCGCAGCTGTTCCGCATGGAAAGCTGGCAGGAACTGCCCAATCCGCAGGACCTCGAGCAGATCGTCTCGAGCCCGGAATATGCCAGCTGGCAGTCGCTGCGCGAATCCGAGGATGCGCGCTATATCGGCCTGACCATGCCGCGCGTGCTCGGGCGTCTGCCCTACGGCGCCGAGACGGTGCCGGTGAAGGGCTTCGATTTCGAGGAAGAGCTCGACGGCCAGCACGACCATTACGTCTGGATGAACGCGGCCTTCGCCATGGGCGTGAACATCAACCGCAGCCACAAGATCTCGGGCTGGGGAACGCAGATCCGGGGCGTGGAATCCGGCGGCACGGTGATGAACCTGCCGGTGCACACCTTCCCCACGGATGACGGCTCGGTGGCGATGAAATGCCCCACCGAGATCGCCATCGACGACCGGCGCGAGGCGGAACTGGCCAAGCTCGGCATGATGCCCATCCTGCACCGCAAGAATACCGACGTGGCCGCCTTCATCGGTGCCCACTCGCTGCAGGATGACGAAACGCGGGCCGGCAAGCTGGTCGACCCCGATGCGCAGGCGAACGAACGCCTGTCGGCGAACCTTCCCTACCTGTTTCCGGTCAGCCGGTTCGCCCATTACCTCAAAGCCATCGCGCGCGACAAAGTCGGAAGTTTCAAGGAACGCGCCGATATGCAGGTTTGGCTGGGAGAGTGGATTAACCGCTACGTCCTCGCCAATCCGGCCATGGCCGATGACAAGGCCAAGGCCCGAAGACCGCTTGCTGCCGCTGAGGTGCAGGTGGACAGTGTCGAGGGACGTCCCGGGTATTACAACGCCCGCTTCTACCTTCGGCCGCACTACCAGCTGGAGGGGATCAATGCGAGCCTGAGGCTCGTCTCCGAGCTGCCCTCCGTGAAATCGTAGCACTGACTTTGAAGCAAATGGAGAGGTAGAATGGCATTTACCGGCTATCTGAAAATCCCGGATATCGACGGCGAGTCGCAGCGCGCCGAGCATGAGGAAGAGATCGACATCACCGACATCATGTGGTCGGTCGAGCAGGCCGCCACTGCGCAGACCGGCCGCGGCCGGGCGCGCTCGCGCGCCGAGGTCTCGTCGCTCTACTGCAAGAAGGTCTACGATGCCTCCTCGCCCTACATCGCGCTCGCCGCGATGCAGGCCAAGAGCTTCAAGGACGTGATCGTGACGGTGCGGCGGGACTCGGGCGATGCCCATCTCGACTACCTCACCATCACCATGACCAACACGATCATCTCGAGATACGAGGTCAATGGCGTCGGGCGGATCACCGATTCCGAGGGCAAGGAGCGTGAAGGTCAGGAGCTGCAGGAGTCGATCGGCTTCGCGTTCGAGAACATCAAGATCAAGTACATCGTCCAGGAGGAGGATCACTCCGCCGGCGACGAGCACGAGGTCGAGTTCGACATCGCCATGGGGGCCTGAGGCGCGCCGATGAGCACCCCTGATGCCCGAAAGTAGCAAGTCGCAGGCTGTCTCCCGGCAGGAAGTTGTCCAGCCGTCCCTCTGGGACCGGTTGGTCAACGACCTGCCGGGGCTTTCGGCCGAGGCCGACGCGCTGTCCCGCGATCTGGCGGTGGCGCTTGGCTCCGCCGAGGAGGTCGGCGTGCTGCTCGAGGGCGGCCTGCGCGGCATCGAACGCCGCGACGGTCTCGACGACGAGACCCGCATCCTCGCGCGGCGTCTGTTCGGGCTGCGCGCCCGGCAGAAGATGCTCGAGGACAGCGGCATCGTGGTCACCGCGGACGTGCTGCGCGAAGCGGTGCGGCGCGACATCGAGATATTGTTCAATACCGAGCGGCTGGAGGCGGACTTCTTGCTGACCGAGCGCGAAATGCTGGACCACGAGAGCCCCGGGGATCTCCTCGCGGAGTTTCCCGAGGTGCGGCGCAGCGTGCTCAATTACGGCGTGCCGTCCTTCTCGGGGCGGAACGGGCTGGATTTCGACGCGGACGCGCTGGCGCGTGAGCTGAAGCTGGTGATGAACACCTTCGAGCCCCGGCTCAAGCGTGACAGCGTCAAGGTCAAGGTCGAGCGCTCCGCCAAGGCCGGGCTGGTGATCCAGATCGAAGGCACGTTGCTGCTGTCACCGGTGCCCGAACGGATGCGCCTGTCGACAACCATCGACCTCGACAACGGCAACGCCCGCACGACGCTGGAGGAGCGCTGATGGACGCGGTCTTCCTTGATTACTACGAAGAAGAGCTCGGCCATATCCGCGGGCTGGCGCAGGAATTTGCCGCCCTGCACCCCAACGTCGCGCGCAACCTCGCGCTCGACGCGGTGCCGTGTCCCGATCCTTACGTCGAGCGGCTGCTCGAGGGCGTGGCCTTCCTTGCCGCGCGCACGCGGCTCAAGGTCGATGCCGAGGCCAGCCGCTACGTGCGCAACCTGCTCGACATGCTCTATCCCGATCTCGCCGGGCCGTCGCCGGCGATGTCGATGGCGCGCATGGGGCCCGGACCGCAGGTCGAGCGGATGCTCGACGGCTACCGCATGAAGCGTGGGACGCGGCTGGTCTCGGGGTTGCGCGAGGGGCTGCAGACCCGCTGTACCTACACCACCGCGCAGGAGGTGCATCTCTGGCCGATCAAGCTTGGCGCGGTGCGCTACCTGCCGGATCGCGGCGCGCTGGCGCAGGCGGGCGTGAGCCAGGCGCTGACCCGAGAGGCCTCGGCCGGGCTGCTGTTCGAGATCGAGCGGCAAGGGGCGGGCGCGCTGTCGGAGCTGTCGCTCGACCGGCTCGATGTCTATCTCGGCACCGGCGCGCGCGGCGGTGCGCTGTTCGACGCGGTGTTCGGCTTCGGGGCAGGGGCCGCGGCACGGCCCGCCGACGGGCGCACCCCGTTCCGCCGCATCGACGCACCGCAGATGGTGGGCATCAGCGACACAGAGGCGCTGCTGCCGCGCGTGCGGCCCTCGTTCGAGGGGTACCGCCTGCTGCGCGAGTACTTCCTGATGCCCGAGCGCTTCCACTACCTCCGGCTCGACGGGCTCGCCCCGGTGATCCGCGCCTGCGACAAGGGCAAGGCCGAGATCGTGGTGCTGCTGACCGAGGAGCGCGGCGACCTTTCCAGCACCTCGGCGCAGGACCTGAGCCTGTTCGTGAGCCCGGTCGTCAACCTCTTCGAGCACGAGTGCAACCTCGTGGAGCTGCGGCGCAACCGCTCGGCCCATATCGTGCAGGCCGACCGCACCCGCCCCAAGGATTACGAGATCTACCGCCTCCTGCGGGTCGAGGATGCCGAGGCCGACGGTCCGCAGGCACGGGTCAAGCCGCTGTTCTCGACCGAGGTCAGCGCCGACAGCGGCGCGGTCTATTCCGCCGAACGCCGCCCGCGCCTGCCCGACACCGAGGAGGTGCGCCGTGGCCAGACCCGCTCGAGCTATTCGGGCGACGATTTCTACGTTTCCATCGGTCGCCCGGCCGGCGGCGAGGCGACAAAGCCGCTGCGCCGGCTCGATGTGCGGGCGCTCTGCACCAACCGCGATCTGCCGATCCTCGACGACATGCCCAAGCTCACCCTCGAGACCGGCGATCCGGTGCAGGAGATCCGCCTGCTGCGCAACATGCGCCGGCCGCGCCCGTCGTTGCGCTCGAGCCTGCCGCACGGCGCTGGCGGCGAGGGCCAGCTCGATCACCTTACATGGCGTTGGATCAGCCAGCTCAGCCTCAACCACATCTCGCTGACCGAGAGCCGCGATGGTGCCGAGCCGCTGCAGGCGCTGATCTCGCTCTATGCCGATCGCGGCGACCCGAGCCTGCGCCGCCACGGCGAAAGCGTTGAGGGCATCGAGGCGCGCTCGATCGTCGAGCGGTTGCAGCGCTCGGGGCCGATCTGCTTTGGCCGCGGCACCGAGATCACCTTGCTGGTCAACGATCAGATGCTCTCGGGCGGCAGCGACCTGCTGCTCTCGGCGCTGCTCTCGCGGCTCTTCGCGCGGCACGCGGCGATCAATTCCTTCATCCGGACCCGTACGAAACTGACCCATCAGCAGACGGAGGTGAGATGGCCGATGACGCCGGGCACACGCGCGCTGATCTGAGCGCCGCGCCCCCCTCGGCGGAGGAGATCGCCGAGATGGATTTCTTCGAGCTGCTTCGCCAGCTCGAGACCGAGGACCGCCGCTTCGGACGCTCTGGCGATGCCGGGCGCGAGCCGGCCCGGCTGGGCCAGTCGGCACGCATGAGCTTTGCCACCTCCGATCTCGCCGCCTTTACACCGGCGAGGGGCGCGCACCCGGCGCAGGTCACGGTCAACGTGCTGGGGCTGATCGGACCCGAGGGGCCGATGCCGCTGCACATGACGCGCTGGATCCTGCAGCGCCTGTCGAACCGCTGGTTCTCGGGCGAGAGCGAGGGCGTCACCGCCGACACCTCCTTCCTCGAGTTCGCCAACCTGTTGCAGCACAGGATGATGGCGCTCTACTGGCGCGCCTGGGCCGACACCCGGCCCGAGATCCACATCGCCCATGGCGATGGCGAGCGCATCACCGCGATGCTGCGCGCCTTGGCGGGGATCGGGCTGCCCGGAGAGATGACCGGAGACCGCCGCCTCGACGGCTCCAAGCTGCACCACGCCACCTCGCTGGCGCAGGAGGTGCGCAGCCCCGAGCGGCTGGCGCGCTTCCTCGAGACGGTGCTCGAGATGCCGGTGAGCATCGACGAGTTCTCCGGCCACTGGATCGAGATCCCCGAACCGCTGCAGACCCGCGTGGGGCAGCAATATTGCGGCCTTGGCACCGGGGCGGTGGTGGGGGCGCGCAGCTATGACCGGCAGTCCCGCGCCGAGATCCGGCTCGGGCCGTTGACGCTGTCGCAGTTCACCACCTTCCTCGACGATGCAGAGGCGTGGGACCGGCTGCGCCATGCGGTCGTCTTTGCCATGGGGCGCGACCTCGATTTCGGCCTGCGCCTCGTGCTGCGCGCCGACGAGGTCCCCGAGGCCCGCATCGGCAAGGGCCGGCTGGGGCAGACGCTGTGGCTCGACCCGGTCGCCGGGCGCGATGGCGACGAGCTCTGCTTTGGCAGCCTCACCGAGAGCACCGGCGCTGCGGCGGGAGGGGCATCATGAGTTTGCGACTGGTGATCGAGGCGGCGCCGCGGCCGCAGGCGGTGACCGAGATGGTCTTCGAGGGCGGGCGGCTCAGCATCGGGCGCAGCGACGATGCGGATTGGCAGCTCGACGATCCCGAGATGTTCGTCTCGCGCCGGCATTGCGTGCTGTCGGACGAGGACGGACGGGTGATGGTCACCGATGCGTCCTCCGGCGGGCTGTTCATCGACAACGCGGCCAACCCGGTGGGCGCGGGCAACGCGGTGCCGCTGGAGCCGGGCATGCGGCTGCGACTGGGGGATTTCACCCTGCGGGTGGAGCCTGCCAGCGCCGCTCCGGCGGACCCCGGCAGCGGCACCGTGGCGCCGGCGCGGGTGCAGTCGGGCGGTTTCGATTTCGGCCCGCCCGAGGAGGTCGCCCCGCCGCCCGAGCGCCCGGCCTCGCTGCCCGATCCGTTCGGCCTGCGCCGCGATGGCGGGGAGGCGCTGAGCTGGGAGAAGGAAGAGCCCAAGCCGCCGAGGCCGCTGGATCAGGCCGATCCGTTCGAGCTCGACCTGCGTGGGTCGGCCCGGAGCGCGCCGCGCGGCGAGGACGCGCCCTCAGGTGTGGCGCGCCGTGACGACGCGACGCCGCGCCAGCGCGAGCGGCCCGGACGGGGCTATTTCTTCGACGAGGACGCGACCGCTTCGCGTGGCTCGGAGCCTGTGGGCGAGCCCAGACCCGAACCGGAGCAGGCCCCGCCGCGCCGTTCCGACCTGTTTGCGGATCTCTCGGCGGGGCTTGCGCCGCCCGTGGCGGAGGTCGAGGCGCCCGAGGAACCGGACGAAGACGAGACGCCGATCCTGTCGGCGGATTTTTCCTTCGGCCCGCCACCCAAGCCGGAGCCAGAGCCAGGGCAAGAGACCGCGCCCGAGTCAGAGCGCGGCCCCGAACCGCCCGTGGCCGCCGTCGCGCAGCCCGTGCGCGGCGCCCCTGAGCCTCAGGCCCCGCCGCCCGAAGCCTCCGGGCCGCCGGTCCCACCCCAGCAGCCCGCAGCCAGCGACCCGCCGCCGGCGAGCGGGCAGGGCGACCGGCTCGAGGCGCTGTTCCGGGGCATGGGGCTCGACCCCGAGGGCCGCGAGACATGGAGCGACGAGGAGATCGAGCGCATTGGCGCCTCCATGCGCGCCATGGTCGAGGGGGTCATGCTGCTGCTGCGCACCCGCGCCAAGGAGCGCCAGAAGGTGCGCGTGGCCCAGACCATCATCGCCAGTCAGGACGTCAATCCGTTGAAATTTCTCGCCACCTCCGAGGAGGCGCTGGAGGCGCTGATCCGCCCGCGTGGGCGCGGCTACCTTGCCCCCGAGCCGGCGCTGGCCGAGGCCTTCCGCGATCTCACCGACCACCAGGTGCGTACCTGGTCCGCGTTGCAGACCGCGCTGCGCCGCATGGTCGACAAGTTCGATCCCGCCGAGATCTCGCGCGAGATGGAGGATGTCGGCCGGCTCGAGAGCCTGATCGCCGGGGGGCGCAGCGCCAAGCTGTGGCAGCTTTACGAGGAACGCTACCGCGAAATCGCGCGCTCCGCCGAGGAGCAGTTCCTCGGCGAGGTCGGGGCGGATTTCCGCGAGGCCTATGAAAACCAGAGGAGGGACTGACATGCTGATCCATCGTCGCAATTTCCTGATCATCGGGGGCTGCGGGCTGGCGCTCGCGGGCTGCATGGAGACCGCCGCACCGGTGATGACCGTGCGCGTCTCGGGCGCCGCCGGGATGAACCCCGGCCCCGACGGCGCAGACCGTCCGGTCACCGTGAGCGTGCTGCAGCTCTCGGGCTCCAGCGCCTTCGACGCGGCGGATGTCTTCGCGCTGCAGGACCCCGCCACGGCGCTCGGCGGCGAACTGATCAGGTCCGACCAGATCGTGCTCGCCCCCGGCGCCAGCGCCACCCGCGACATCACGCTGCAGACCGGCGTCACCACCATCGGCGTCACCGCCGGCTTCCGCGACCCCGCGGGCAAGATCGTGCGCCGCAAGATCGCCGCCCCCGCCGAGGACATCGGCCTGATGATCTCGGTCGGCAGCGGCGGCCTGAGCGTGACCACCGCCTGAACGAAAGGACCCGCATGGCAAACAGGAACAAGGTCGTCTGGTCCGAGGGGCTCTTCCTTCGGACCCAGCACCTGCAGCAGCAGGACCGGCACGCGGCGTGGCAGCTGTGGCAGGCGCTCGAGGCGATGCCGCTGCAGAGCTTCGGCTTCACCAAGCTCGCGCTTGACCCGGTGGCGCTGGAGACCGGGCAGATCGCCATCGCCGAGGCGCAGGGCGTGATGCCGGACGGCACGTTCTTCTCGATCCCGCATGACACCGCCGAGATCGAGCCGGTGGGCGTTGTCTCGCAATCGGGGGCAGGGCTGGTGCACCTTGCAGTGCCGGCGGTGGCCGCCGACGCGCCGCAGATCGACCCGGCCCACGCGCCGGCCTCGGGCACCCGCTATCGCGGGCGCATGGTCACGGTGCGCGACGAGATCCGCGAAGGCTCGGACCCGGTCGAGCTCGAGGTGGCGCAGCTGGCGCCGAAGCTGCTTTTGCCCGAGGACGAGACCCGCGGCTACGCCACGCTGCCCATTGCCCGGCTCGAGGGGCTGAGCGCGGATGGCTCGGCGCTGCTTGACGCGGGCTTCCTGCCGCCGGCGCTGAACACCGGGGCGGTGCCGTGGTACGGGCGGTTGCTGAAGGAGCTGGTGACCGGCATCGACCGGGTGGCCGACGCCCATGGCGGCATGGTGCTGGGCGGCACCGGCGCCTCGATGGAGAACCTGCTGATCCTCGAGGCGGCCAACAGCGCGCGGCAGCGGCTGGCGCACATGCTGACGCAGGACAACTTCCATCCCTCCGAGCTTTACATGGAGCTCGCCGCCATCGCCGGGCGGCTGGCGACCTACGGTGCCTCGGCGCGGCGCCTCGGAGAGATGCCGCCCTATGACCACACCGATCCGCAGCCGGGCTTCGGCGAGCTTGCCGACACGCTGCGCTCGCTCGTGCTGTCGCTGCGCCATGTCGAGCCCAAGAGCCGTGCCCTGCGGGTGACGCGCCATTCCGAGAACATCTGGACCGTGCGCATCGACAACCCCGAGATCATCCGGACCAGCCGCATCGTGCTGCGGGTGGGGGGCGACCTTTCGGAGGCGCTCTTGCGCAAGATGTTCGTCGACCAGGCAACGGTGGGCGCCGCCGACGATTTCGACGCGTTGTGGAAGTCGCGACTGACCGGCATCCCGCTCAAGCCGCTCGGCTCGCAGCCGCGCGAGATCCCCTATGATGGCGAGCGGCTCTGCCTCGAGCTCGACCGCAGCTCGAACCACTGGGCTTCGCTGGCAGAGGCGCCGGGCTTCGTGGTGGGGGTTGCGGGCAAGCTGGAGCGCGAGCCCGAGATTGATTGCTATGCGGTGAGCCGGTGACATGAGTGACGAAGATCCATTCGGGCTGGAGAACGACGCCGGGCGCACCCGCATCCGGCCGCGCCCCGCTGCCCGGCAGAACCAGAGCACGCCGCGGCACGATCAAGTGGTCATGCCCGAGGGCGGCGGCTCGGTGCGGCTGCGCGGTGGACGGGCGAGCGACAACCCTCTGGTCAATTCCTACGCCGCACTGCTGGGTTTCGCGCCTGAACTCGAGCGCGCGGTGCCGCCGGAGAACCCGGATCTGCTGCGCCTGCGCCTGCACGAGAACCTCACCTACGCGCGCGACGCTGCGGTGACCGCCGGGGTCACGCTGACCCGTGCCGATCAGGGGGCGTGGTTCGTGGCTGCGCTGCTGGACGACATCGCGCTCAACACGCCATGGGGCGGGGCAAGCGGCTGGCCGCGCCATCCGCTGGTGGTGCAGATGTATGGCGACATCGACGCGGGGGAGCGCTTCTTCGAGCTGGCCGAGGGGCTTGTGCGCTACCCCGAGCGCGACCCGGAGCTGCTCGAGCTGGCGTTTCTCTGCCTGTCGCTGGGATTTCGCGGCAAGCACCGGCTCGAGCCGGGTGCGGGGGAGGCGGCTTTGGGTCAGCTGCGTGGCCAGATGGCCCGTATCCTGCGCGACCGTGACAGCGAGGACGCGCCGCTCTCGCCGCATTGGCAGGGGGTCCGTGCCGAGGACGAGGATCGCGGCTTTATCGTGCCGCTCTGGTCCATCGGGCTCATCGCGGTGGCGCTTGTCGTGGGCATCTACGTGGCGTTGGGCATGAGCCTGTCGAAGCGGGGCGAGCAGCTGTTCTCGGTGGCGGGGCTGCTGCCGCCGACCGAGCGGGCCGAGATCTTCCGCCCGGTGATCGAGACCGTCGAGAGCCCGCAATTCGTGGCCGAGCCTGTGGTGCTCGAACTGCTGCCGCTCTTCGCCGAGGCCGCGCCCTCGGACACTGGCGGGGCGCTTAGCGGGCGCGAGGACGTGTCGCTCGCCGTGGTGGTGATTCAGGCGACCCAACCCGAGGTGTTCCGCTCGGCTAAGGCCGACATCAACGATGTCTACAGCCCGCTGGTGGGCTCCATCGCGCAGGTTATCCGGGACAATATCGAGTTCATCGGCGCGGTGCGTGTGGTCGGGCATACCGACAGCATCCCTGTGCAGACCTCGAACCCGTTCCGCTCCAATCAGGGGCTGAGCGAGGCGCGCGCCAAGACCATCGCCGACATGTTGCGCGCGCAGGGCGTGCCGGCGGAGCTGGTGAGCTCCGAGGGGCGCGCCGCCGAGGATCCGATCGCCGACAACGGCACCCGCGACGGGCGCGCGCGCAACCGACGCGTCGAAGTCATCCTGCAGAAGAAGGTGTGAGGCGATGGGTGTGCTCAAGGCGATCTTCCGCTTCCTGTTCTCCCGCTTCCTGTGGACGCTGATCGGCATTGCGGTGCTCTGCACGCTGATCTGGTTCTACGGTCCGCTGGTCAGCATCGGTTCGGCGCAGCCGCTCGCCGGGGAACTGGTGCGGGTCATCGTGATCGGGGTGATCCTGATCCTGTGGCTTCTGTCCATGCTGATCCGCCAGATCCGCGCCGCCAAGGCCAACCGCGCCTTCGTGTCGGAACTGGCCGCACCGCCGCCCGAAACCGCGATGGCGCCGGGCGAGGAGAACCTCGCCGAGGTCAGCGCCAAGTTCCAGGGCGTGCTCGAGCAGATGAAGCGCTCCAAGCTTGGCGGCCGCAAGTTCCTGCGCGACATGCCGTGGTACGTTTTCATCGGCCCGCCGGGCACCGGCAAGACCACGGCGCTGCGCCAGTCGGGGCTGCATTTCCCGATCGACCTGTCGGACGATCTCAAGGGCATCGGCGGCACCCGCAATTGCGACTGGTTCTTCACCGAGGACGCGGTGCTGATCGACACCGCCGGGCGCTACGTGCAGCAGCAGTCCGACCCGGAGGTCGACGCCGCCGAGTGGAAGGGGTTTGTCGAGCTTCTGGTCAAGCACCGCGGACGGCGGGCGCTCAACGGCGTGATCCTGACGCTTTCGACCCGCGAGCTGACCGGCGACGACACCGCGATCCGCGAGCATGGGCGCGAGATCCGCAAGCGCCTCGCGGAGCTCTCGGCGCAGACCGGCCTGAAGCTGCCGGTCTACCTGATGATCACCAAGGCTGACCTGATCCCGGGCTTCGAGAGCTTCTTCGGCGATCTCAACACCCGCGAGCGCGAGCAGGTCTGGGGCGCCACGCTGGGCACCGCCGACCGGGTCGACGCGATCACCGTCGAGCGCGAGATGAAGGTGCTTCAGGAATCGCTCGAGGCGCGGCTTGACGGGCGCATCGCCCAAGATCTGCCGCTCGAGGAACGGGCCGAGATCTTCCGCTTCCCGGCGCAGGTCGAGGCGCTGACGCGGCCGCTCAAGGTGCTGGTCGAGGCGGTGTTCGGTGAAAGCCGCTACGAGGACAGCCCGTGGCTGCGCGGCGTCTATTTCAGCTCGGCCACGCAGGAGGGCTCGCCCATCGACCGGCTGGTGGCGGGCACCGCCGCGGCGCTGGGCATGGATGCACCGCGTCCCGAGCGGCGCGCGCATCGCGAGACCCGCAGCTTCTTTTTGCGCAACCTGCTGAGCGAACTGATCTTCCCCGAGGCCGGGCTTGGCCGTTTCGATCCGCGGGCCGAGGACCGCCGGCGCTGGGCGTGGCGTGGCACGCTGGCGGCAGCGGTTCTGGTGACGGCGCTGCTGGGCACCGCCTTCCTGTTCTCCTACCTGCGCTACAACGGGGCGCTCGCCGATCAGGAGCGCCAGCTCGCGACGCTCTCGGCGCGACTGGCCAATGTTGCCTCCCGGCAGGCGCCCACCGATCCGCTCGATCTCGACCTCGCGCTCGACGCCGCCAACGAGACGGTCAACGCCGCCACCACGCTGCCGCCGTCGCCGCTCACCGTGCTCGGCCCGACCGCCGAGCCCGAGCTCGCCCGGGTGCACGAGATCGCCTATGACCATACGCTCCGGAACGTGCTCGAGCCGCGCATGGTGGCGCTGCTCGAGGCGACTATGTGGCGCCATGCGCGCGACCCGGAATTCCTGCTCGGCGGGCTCAAGGCCTATCAGATGCTGACCGGTCAGGCGCCCTACGATGCCGCCTTTCTCAATGTCTGGTGGCAGACCGTGCTGCCCGAGTTCGCGCCCATCGACGTGTTCCCCACCGAGGAGAGCATCGACCACCAGATCGCCGCGCTGCAACGCATGGGCGGCGAAGAGCAGAAGATCGAACCAGACGCGGCGCTGATCTCGACCGCGCTCGAGAGCATCTGCACCATCCCGCTGGCGGTGCGCGCCTACCGCAGCCTGCGCAGCGACCCGGCGGTGGCTTCGCTGCCCGAATGGGTGCCCGCCGAGGTCGCGGGGCCCAATGGTGCACGCGTGTTGACCCGGCTGTCGGAGAAATCTCTGCGCGTCGGTCTGCCCGGCGCCTTCACCTTTGCGGGCTTCCACGAGACCGTGCTGCCGCTGGTGCCCGAGGTGGCGGCGCAGGCGCAACTCGACCGGGCGGTGTTCGCCGGCGGCTGCAACGAGAGCGCAGAGGCCTCGGTCGACACGCTCGAAGCGGACGTGCTCAAGCTCTACTACGACGATTTCATCGCCCAGTGGGACGGCTTCCTGCGCGACATCCGGCTGACCCCGATCTCGGATCTCGAGCAGGCGCGGCAGAACCTCAAGGACCTTGCCTCGGCGGACAGCGCGCTGAAGCGGCTGTTGACCTCGGTCGTGACCGAGACCCATCTGGCGCGGCCCGAGGATGCGGGCGGCGGAGGGCTCGCCAACAACTCCGCCGCGCAGCGCGAGGGCACCAAGGCGCTCTCCAAGCTCGGCAAGCTCGGCAAGCTGGTCAAGACCGGCACCCGCATCGCCAGGGCGGGCGGCGGCTCGGAGACGGTCGAGCCCGATCCGCCGGGCACCCCGGTCTCGGACCATTTCGCGCCGATCCGCGCCACCGTCGAGGAGGTCGATGGCCAGCCGCCACTGCTGGGCGATGCGGTCGCGGCGCTCACCGCGCTGTCGAACGAGCTGCAGACCGTCTCGGCCAGCCCCGACCCGCAGGCGGCGCTGCTGGCGCGCGGCGGTCTGCCAAAGCTCACCGGGGCCATCGCGAACGAGGCGGCGGCGCTGCCCGATCCGATCGACGACTGGATCTCGGGCATTGCCGGCGACGCGATCAGCGTCACCCGCGAGGCGGTGCTGGCGCAGCTCAACGCCCGCTGGCGGGCCGACGTGCTGCCGTTCTGCGTCTCCGCCACGGCCGGGCGCTACCCGTTCGACCAGAGCTCGGCCATCGACGTGAACACGCTCGATTTCGCCCGGCTCTTCGGGCGCGGCGGGCTGATCGACGCCTTCATCGAAACGCATCTCGGCGCTTATATCGACACCACCGTGCGTCCCTGGCAGTGGCGCGCGGATTTCGGGCTCGAGCCTTCGGTGCTCGCCCCGTTCGAGAACGCCCGATCGATGCGCGACGCGCTGTTCCCCGGCGGTGCCGGGCCGGTCATGGCCTTCAGTCTCGAGCCGCGCGACCTTTCGCCCAATGCAAGCCGGGTGACGCTGAATGTCGACGGGCAGGTGCTGTCGTACTTCAACGCCGCCGCACGCCCGGTGCCGATGACCTGGCCGGGGCCTGACCAGACCAACATGATCACCCTGAGCTTCGCGCCGGTGGACGGCAGCGGCGAGGTCATCACCTCGGAAACCGGAAGCTGGGCGATCCTGCGGATGCTGCGCAAGGGCGCGCTCTCGGCCACGGCGCTGCCCGAGGTGTTCGGCCTCCGGCTCGGGGCGCGCGGCTTCTCGGCGAGCTTCAACCTGCGCGCTAACTCGGTGGAGAACCCGTTCGATCTCGAGATGTTCTCGGGCTTCACCTGTCCGCGCGGGTTCTGAGCGTGGCCACCGGACTGTTCGGAAAGCTGCCTCTGGCGGGGGACTTCCTCGCCCGCGGCCTAGGGCCGGGGCAGCGGGCGCGCGTCGACCAGTGGCTGACGCGTCACCTTGGCGCCTTCTCGGCACACCCGGAACGCTGGCCGGCGCAAGGGCTGATGGCGCTGCTCGAGGGCACCCGCGAGGACGTGCTCCTGCTGCTGGTGGTGCCCAGCGTCGACGCGGCCGGGCGGGCATTTCCGCTGGCGGCGGTCTCTGCGGTGGCGTCCGTGGCGCAGGACGCGGCCGAGCGCTGGGGAGGGAAGGTGCTGCCGCATCTCGACCGTGCGGTGGCCGGAGAGGCCGGGGCAGACGGACTTGCCGCAGCGCTCGCGCCGCTCGCTCCCGAAGGCGGGGGCGCGGTGCTGCGCCCGCCGCTGGTCTGGGCGCCCGGGCGCATCCCGCGCGGCCCCGAGGCGCTGGAGCGGCTCGTCAGTTCTGGTTGATCTTCGATCCCTTGAGGGTCATGTCGCTGCTGGCCTTGGCGGTGATCTTGCCAGAGCCGTCGATGCTGATGTCCTTGCCCTTGATGGTGATCGAGCCGTCCTTCTTCATCAGGATGCTGGCCTTGCCGCAGGTCAGGCTGATGCTGTCCTTGGCGTCGATGGTGAGGTCTTTGCCCACCGAGACAACACCGTTTTCGCCGATCGCGACGATGGCGTCCTTGCCGACCGAGATCGAGCTCATCTCGCCCACATTGAGCGAATGGTTCTTGGCGACCTGCGTGACCTGATCGGCGCCAACCGAGACCGACTGGCTGGCGCCGATCTTCCAGGCGTCCGAGCCGCCGATGCCGTGGCCCTGGCTGGCGCCCACGGTGACCTGACGCGCGGCGCCGATGGTGTTCATCTGCGCCGCGCCCACGGTACGGGTCTCGGTGACGCCGACGGTGTCGACCCGGTTGGCGCCCACGGACACCGTCTGGTTGCTGCCCACGCTCTGGCTGTGGTTGACTCCGATGGTCTCGGTCGAGTTGCTACCGACCATGATGGTCTCGTTGACGCCCACCGTCAGCGCGCGATTGTTGCCGACGGTCTCGGTGTCGTCATGGTCGATATTGACCGTGCGGTCGACCTTCACATGGGTGGTCTTGCAGTTGTCGACGGTCTCGTCGCGATTGTTGCCGACCCATTGCGTGGCGTCGTGCACCACCTCTTCGGACCAGTCGTTGCCGATATGGCGGGTCTCGTTGTTCTTGACCAGTTCGTCATGATCCTTCTGGGCCTGAAAATAGACCAGCTCCGAGCCCGCCTTGTCCTCGAACATCAGCTCGTTCCAGCCGCCGCCACCGAGCGAGGAATTTGACTTCCAGCCCGATTTCGTGGCCTCTCCGGGCAGGCCATAGGGCGGCATCTGCTCGGCGTTGTAGACCCGGCCGGTGATGATCGGCCGGTCTGGATCGCCCTCGAGGAAGTCGACGATCACCTCCTGACCGATACGCGGGATCTGGATGAAGCCCCAGCCCGAGCCGGCCCAGGCAGAGCTCACCCGCACCCAGCAGGACGAGTTCTCGTTCTTCTCGCCGACCCGGTCCCAGTGGAACTGAACCTTCACCCGGCTGTACTGGTCGGTATAGATCTCCTCGCCGCCCGGACCCACCACCACGGCGGTCTGCGGGCCGCGCATCACCGGGCGCGGGGTCGCGTGGGGCGGGCGCCAGCGCGAGGCCGCCGGCAGCACCCGGTAGCGGGCGCTGTAGCCCATCGCCTCGTCGCCCGTCTCGGAACTTCCGGCGAAATACTGGCCGTCCCAGAGCTCGTAATCGGCGCGCAGGATGAAATAGGCATCGTTCTCAACCAGCCGCGGGAAGTCGATGAAATCGAAGCTGTTGCCGGACCAGAGCAGGCTCGCCGTGCTGTCGGCATCCATCTCGAAATGGCTGCCCTGATCGGCCTCGAGACGGATATCGGTGAGCCGCTGACCGCCGCCGATCTCTGTGTAGACGCCGGGATAGTCGTAGCGCTCCATCTCGCTTTCGCTGTGCTTCTTGGGATCCGAGAGCTTGGTGCTGAGATCGGCGGAGGGCTTTTCAAAATCGTAATCGGTCTGGGTATGGGTGCCGGTCACCACGGTGGCCTGCCGCCGCCAGCTGGTGATCACGCCGGGGCCGCGCTGCGCGTCGGTGGTGTCGGGCTCGAAGCGCAACACCGGCAGATCGGCCTGCGGCACGAGATCGTCGAGCCTGTCGGCGATGATCAGCGAGTGCCGCAACTCGTCGAATTCGTGGAAGTAGAAGATCCCCTCATGCTCCATCAGGCGCTGCAGGAAATCCAGCGTGCTCTCGCCGTATTGTACGCAGTATATCCGGGGATCGTAGCTGCCGCTCAGTCGCAGCTCGTAATCCGAGAAACCGTTCTCGTCGAGGATCTGGCTGATGATCTCGGGCACCGTCATCTCCTGGAAGATGCGGTTGTCGCTGGCTTTCGAGAGCAGCCAGAGCGCCGGGCGCAGCACCAGCCGGTAGCCGTAGACGACGTCGAAGGCATCGCTCTCCGTGCCGAGAAAGGCGAACTGGTCGACGATGCCGCTGAAGTGGCGGATCTGGGTGTCGTCGAGCGTGTTCGTGTGGGCCGCGACGTTGCAGACCTGACCGAGCAGCTCGCTGGCCGGGATGTCGGGATCCTCGCTGACGGCAATCACCTCGTAGCGGAAGCAGCTGCTGATCGCATCGTGCCCGCTCATCCGCGAGAAGGTCAGGTCGCCGGCGCCGCCGATATTGATCGGGGTCGTCAGTTCGGCAATTCGGTCGGTCATATCGCGCGTCCCCTCTATCGGGAATGGTCGGATCAAAATAACAAGCTGTAATCACTGTTGACTATACAGGGATTCCCGACCTCGTGGGTTGTAAACTTCACAAGCTCGCGGGGCAGTCGAAGGCTCGCAGGACCGGTCGGATCGACACCGGGTTGAGCGGCGCCGGAAATCCGAGCTCCAGAAACACCCGTCCCTCGCTGTTGCGCAGGTCGAGAAGGGCGCGCGCGCCGTCATCGCGCAGCCGCAGCCTTGTGCCGTCGATCAGGCGGTAGAGCCCCCAAGCGCCGGTCTCGATCAGACGCGCCGCGTCGGTGCTTTCGCGAAACGCCACCTCGACCCCGGCCTCGGGGCGGGGGCCCGGCCAGTCGAGCGTCGCGGGCGCGCCGCTGGCGCGCACCGGGGCGGCGCTGCCTCCGATCGCCACGAGGGTCTGGCCGCGCTCGGCCAGTGCCGCAAGCGTCAGGCTGTGCGAGAGCCGGCCGTCGGCGGTGAACAGCGCCTGCGAGATCTGCGCCGCGCGCTCGAGGAACTCGGCGCTTTCCGGCTGCATCCCGGCAAAGCGCGCCTCGGGCTTCCAGCGCCACGGGCTTTCGCCGGTCTCGAGCATCGGCTGGGCATAGGTCGCGAGGAAGGTGGTCAGCGTGCCCTGCGGGCCAAGCAGGGAGGCGAGCTCGGCAAGGCTCGCATCGGCCCCATTCTGGAACGGGTAGCGCCCGCTCACGGTGTTGCGACAGAGCGGGAAGACCTGCTGCTGCCATTGCCGCGCAATGGGATATTGCGCCGCGTCCTCGGCAGCGGGGCGGGCGGATTGCGCCAGCACGTCCTCGGCGATCTGCACCACGATGCGCGGCGCGCTTTTCAGCGCCGCGATGGAGCGCGCGCGGTCCTGAAAGGTCATCAGCCGCCGGCTGGCGCGGCGGGCGTCGATATCGACCGCGCCGAGTGCCACGTTGAGGGTCGAAAAGAGCCGCGCGATTTCGGCCATGCGGCCCTGTTCGACATACTGGATCATCGGCCCGAACTCTCGCGCGAGCAGGAGTTGCTGCTCGTGGCTGCGGCTGCGGTCATTGCCGCCGCTCTGCTCCCAGACCTCGCGCAGCAGGCGGGTGAGGGGGTTCTCTGCCTGCGCCAGCTGTCCCGAGACCATGATGGCGGTTTCGCGGTCGGCGAAGGGCTGCACCCGCAGATCTGCCAGCCAGTCCTTCCACGCCGCCGCCGTCTCGCGGTGCAGCCGGTCGAGCAGCAGGTCGGGCGAGCTGTTCTCGGGCGGCAGCGCCACGCCGGTGATGTCGGGCGCCACGGCGCGGGCCTTCTGCACCGCGAGGCCCACGCCGGTGCTGCGCGCCGCCTGCCAGCCTTGGGTCGTGAAAAGGCCGGGGATGCCCTGCGAGATTGGCGCACCGGAGCGGCGCAGCAGCACTGTCTCGACCCCGGGCACCGCCTTGGGGGCGACCCAGTCGGGCAGGGCGCGCATCTCGTCCGAGCGCAGAAGCTCGAGCCAGGCGCGCGCGGGTTCCGGCACCTCGGCGGCAAAGTCGCGCGCCTGGTCCATGATCTGGGTGTCCTGCGGTTGCAGCGCCAACGGCCCCTCGAGCGGCGCCACGTGCCGCGCCAGCCCGTCGAGCCCGACCGAGGCGCCGTGATCCTCGAGCCAGCCGGCAAGGTAGCCGGGCTGCCAGCCCTGATCGCCGGTCAGCACCGACCAGGCGCGCAGCGTGTCGTAAAGCGCCAGCCCGTCGCCCTCGGTGGCAAGGAACTGCTCTAACCCGCGCGCCAGCTCCGGCGGCACCTGACGGCGCGCAGCCTCGGCATAGGCGGCCTCGGCGCGGGTCTCGCTGTCGACCACGGGCAGCCTTACCACGCGGCGCAGCGGCGCGCGCTGCTCGACCTGCACCACCCGGTCGGCGGCGGCGCGCAGCGCGTCGAGACGGCGCACCAGTTCAGCCCCCTCCTGCGGGCGGTCGAGCCCGATATTGAGCGCCTCGGCCTCGAAATCCGCGCCGATCTGGCGCTGGAACCGGTACTCGAGCACCCCGGCATAGGCGGCCAGACCGCCGACCAGCAGCAGCGCGAAGGCCGCTGCCTTCCAGCCCCAGCCGCCGCCGTGGCGGCGCTGCGGCCCGGCGCGCAGGGTCTCGGCCCGCTCCAGCATCTCGCCAAGAAACGCCTCGAGATCGTCCATGCCGTTGCGCCGGGCGGTGTCGCGAAATTCGCGGATCCGGGCCATCGGGATGTCGCGCCCCTCGAAGAGCGTGCGCCGGGCCAGCACCGACCAGGTGCCCAACGTGATGCCTTTGAGTTGGCGTGCGCGCTGGTCGATCAGCATCGCCAGCGCATAGCGGGCGGGCTTGATCGCAACCGGCGCGACGCCGGCCCGTTGCGCGGCTGTTTCGAACCCGTCGAGGAGCGGCGCGGCCTCGTCGATGATGCGGCGCTCGCCATGTCTGGCGTCGAGCCCTTCGATGAAGTGGAGCACCGGCCCGGCGGTCTGTCTGAGCGGGGACGGTGCCATCTGTCAGAGCAGGCCCTCGGCCTGCCATTTGCGCAGGGTCTCGACCCCGACCTCGAAATGCATCGAGTCCTCGCGCCGGTACCCCGCGCCCCAGTACCAGCCTTCCTCGTTGAAGAGCTCGGCCAGCAGCAGCAGGCCGAACTGGGTGCCGCCATCGGCAAAGCCGTCGAGCTGGCCCTGCAGCTTGAGGTCGATCGCGGTGCCCCAGCTGTGGTTCGAGACCGAGCTGCGTGACCCGCGGATCAGCCGTGCGCAGATCGCGCCCGCGGTGCCGAGCGCGGCGTAGATGTCGGGCTCCTGCGCCTCGAGCTTGTCGACGATGCGCTGAAGACTGTCGAGCGCCGGGCGGATCATGGTGACCCGGATCGGACCGACCTGCCGGGTCTCCATCAGCGCCTTGAGCTTGGGCTGGGTCACCGCCTGGCAGGTGGTCGAATAGGTGCTGCGCGGGTGACCGAGGATCTCCAGCATCACGCGGTTGCCGGGCTGGGTGATGCCCATGTTGAAGCGCGACTTGGCGGTGCGCATCTCCTCGGTCATCTCCTCGGTCCCGGGCAGATCCTCGGCGGCGCCGATGACCTCTGCTGCGCCGGGCACGACCTCAGGCACGGCAAGCGCGGGGCTCGCGGCGGGGGCGCGGCTGGCGGCGAGGGCGATCTCCTCCTCGAGCCGCTCGGTCTCGGCCTCGGCGTCGCGCAGTTCGGAGCGCAGCGTGTCGAGCCCGCTGCGCAGCTGCGAGATCTCGGCCTCGGCGCGCTCGAGCCGCAACTCGGTGCGGCCGTCGGCGGTCTGCAGAAGGGCGCCGACCACGGCAAAGCAGATCGCCGCAACGATCAGCCCGATGGCAATGATGATGGGGCCGATGAAGGCGCCGTCCCGCATCGCTCAGCCCTCCGAGGCGAAGACGCAGATCACCGAGACGTTGTCCGGTGCGCCGGCCTCGATGCAGGCGCGCACCAGCTCGGCGCAGATCTCGCGCGGGGGGGCGTCAAGATGCATGAGGTTGGCGATGGTCTGGTCGGCGAGCCCGGCGGTGAGCCCGTCGCTGCAGAGCAGGATCCGGTCGCCGGGCACCAGCGGCACGGCGGTGTCGTCGACCTCGAGATCGGGCTCTGCGCCCACGGCGCGGGTGACCACGTGGCGTTGCGGGTGGCGGTTGCGGTCGCCGTCCTTCAGAAGGCCCTGATCGACCATCTCTTGCACCACGGTGTGATCGCGGGTCAGAAGCCGCAGCTGCCCGGCACGCATCAGGTAGGCGCGGCAATCGCCGGCCCAGGCAATATGGGCGGTGGAGTTCTGGATCAGCATGACCACGGCGGTGGCGCCCATCTGGCCGATCCCGGGGCTCTGGGCCTTTGCGTGGATGGCGCGGTTGGCCTGCTGCAGGCGGGCGCGGATGGTCGGGACGGGCGGGGCGAAATCGCTCACCAGCGTGACCTGGTCGATCACCATGTCCGAGGCCATCGCGCCGTGGCCATAGCCGCCCATGCCATCGGCCACCGCCCAGAGAAGGCCCGCGGGATCGGTGAGGATGCTGTCCTCGTTCTCTTCGCGGACACAGCCCGTATGGGTGAGGCCAGCCCCTTGGAAGCTGGGCACCGGCAAAGGTCTCAGGACAGGATTTCGGGTCTGGGGCGTGGACATGCGCGCCTCGATCAATGCCGGTGGGGCTCGGCGTCAATGCGGGTTTACCTGCCCCGCCTTTCCCCCGAAAATAGCTGTATTCAAACAATCGCCATGCTACTCTTTTTTCAGCATTCGAAAAACCTTTTTCCAAGGGAGGTGAATATGCTTTTGAGAACGACTTTGTTTTCCATGTCCTGTCTCTGCGCGCTGGCGATGCCGGCGCTCGCGCAGGATGAGCTTTCCGTCGACGAGCTGACCGAGATCTTCCAGCGCCAGAAGCAGGTCTTCGAAGAGGCCGAGACCAGCGGCCTCGGCCAGACCCGCGGTCTCAAGCTGATCACCGTGCAGGATGTCACCGCCGAGAGCGCGGCGCCCGAAGTGGCCGCGACGGAGCCGGCGGCTCCTTCCGCGCCCGAGCTGCAGCAGACCGCGCCGCAGGTGGCGACCACCGCGCCGGAGCTTGCCGCACCGTCGGGCAGCGGGCAGGGCGTGTCGATCTCCGCCTCGAGCGACAGCGCCCCGCAGCGCCCCGCCGATCCCAACAGGCCGCTTCTGGCGGCGGCCAGCGACGCGCCGATGGTGTTCGGCCAGCTCGCGCCCGAGCTGCAGGTCAACCTGCATATCGAGTTCGGCTTCGACAGCGCCGCGATCTCGGACGACCAGAAGCCCAAGCTGCAGACGGTCTGCATGGCGCTGATGGCGGCCGATGTCGGCAAGATTCGCATCGTCGGCCACACAGATTCCGCCGGTTCCGACGCCTATAACGAGACGCTCTCGGTGCTGCGCGCCAAGGAAGTCGCGCGCAACCTGATCGAGGAATGCGGCCTGCCGCCGTCGCGGCTCGAGACCGTGGGCATGGGCGAGCGCTTCCCGTTCAACGAGGCCAACCCGCGCGCCGACGAGAACCGCCGCGTCGAGTTCCAGGCGCTGAGCTGAGGATTTCGCGCGGGCGGGGCATCGACCGCCGCCCGCGTCAGCACACCGGAGCCGACAGGGAGGTCGGACAGATGCAGGTATCGGAGCGCATTCAGGGCGTGATCATCGGGCTGCTGCTCGGCTTCGAGGACGGCCTGCCGCTGGTGGTCTTCGCCGGCAATCCCGAAGACCGGGCGGTGCCGGCGCGCAGCCTTGCCCATCTTGGACCCGACGATGTCGGATCCGAGGTGGCGCTGCTCTACGAGGATGGCGACAGCGCGCGTCCACTGATCGTTGGCAAGATCGTCGAGCCGCGCCTGCGCGAGGATGCGCCCGAAGTTGTACGGGACGGCGAGCGGGTGAAGATCACCGCCAACGAGCGCATCGAACTGCGCTGCGGCAAATCCTCCATCGTGATGGAGAAGGACGGCCACATCACCATCCGGGGCACCTATCTTGTCAGCCATGCTTCGGCCTCGAACCGCATCCGCGGCGGATCGGTGAACCTGAACTGATGCCCGCACCGGTCCTGCCCGAAATGCTGCGTCAGCACGCCGAGCAGGCCGCGTTCCTGTGGTCGGTCTACGATCACGCGCTGCTCAACCCCGACGACAATCCCGACATGGATGCCGAGCGCATCGAGCGGCTGCTCGAACGGCTCGAGGCGCATATCGACGGGCTGAGGGTGGCGGGCTCCGAAGGGCTGAAGGTCGCCGAGGAGCGCTATATCGAGTACCCGGAGGCGGGCGAGCTCTTCGTGGTGCGGATGCTGCAGCCAAGCGCCGCCGGCCTGACCGTGGCGGCGCTTGATCTCGACAAGGTGCGCGCCTTCCTGCTGGGCTCGCTGCCGGCGTGAGGCCGGTCTGTGATCAGGCGAGATCGGCGATCTCGGTCAGCCGCCAGCGCCCATCCTTGAGCCGGAAGATGCCCTCCAGATCCGTGGCCCAGAGCACCGAGCCCGTGACCTTGAGATGGGTGAGATGCTCGGGCTCGCGCTCGCAGCCGGTCTCAACCGGCGCAAGCTCGCCATCCTCCAGAGTGAACAGGCAAGGGCCCTCGTGGTCGGGATCGAGCCCGGCGCCGATATAGCGCGTACCGCCATGCCGCGCGGTCAGGTGCAGCGCCGGGTTGTCGTCCTGAAACAGCTGCTCGAAACCCTCGTCGATGGTGCCGCGATAGATCCCGGCGACGGGATCGTCGCCGCACAGCACCGCCGCGCCGTCCTCGTCGAAGCCATGTACCAGCCGCGCGCCGGTCTCGAGCCACTGCTCGTCGGTGGCGCCGTCCTTCAGGCGGATGACCCGCCCCAGCGCGCCGCAGAAATAGCTCTCCTGTCCGACCGGGAATGCGCGGTACATGTCCGGAAATCGCCGGGCGTGGTCGTACATCCGAGGGCTGGTGCGGCGGGTATAGCTCTCGGCGGTCTCGCCGCCCTGCCGTGGCGGCAGCTCGGGGCGCGGCTCGGGCACCACCAGCGGCACCCACTCCTCGCGTGGGACATCGTAGTACCAGATGTTGGAGGCATTGCCGCAGACATAGTAGCGATCGCCGATCAGCGTCACGTCGAAGGGCACCATGCCCTCGACCGGCAGCGGCAGCGGCACCGCGATCTCCATCTCGCGCGAGGAGGCATAGAGCTGCCCGGCGGCGACGATCCAGGCCGCATGGCTCTTGGGGTTCACCGTCATCGCCAGCACCTGCCCGCCATGCGGCGTGCGATAGCTGTGATGGGCCGTCGGGTCGAACTCCACGAAATGAAAGACCCAGTCCTCGTCCTCGGAATCATCGATGGCGAGAACCAGCGTGTCGGTGACGGGCAGGGCGTACATGGGCGGTCTCCATCCGGGCGGGTGCCCGGCTCAGGTCAGCGAGGAATGGCGGGTCGGCATCAGGTTCTGGTTCAGCTTGCCATCGCGGCTCAGCCGTTCCTTGGCGTTGTCGAAGCGTTCGTTCGATTTGCGGGTGTTGGCCTTGCAGGTGGGCTGCGGATCCTTGGCGCAGGCATTCTCGAACTGCTTCTCGACGCATTCCTTCCCAGCCTCGGCACATTCCGTGTCGACCACCGCCGACTGGTAGGCGGCGCAGTTGGTCAGCGCCTGCTTTGCGATATCGACGGCGTCGCCGATCGGGCGGGCGTTGTTGCCGAAACTGGCGTCAAAGAAATAGTGCATGTAGCCGTGGCCGCGCCCGGTGCTGAGCGACTTGACCTTCTTGTCGGCGGCGTATTCGTCGGCCTTCTTGGCGATCTTCTTTCCGGTGTCGCTCTGTCGCTCGGCCTGCGACTTGCCGCTCGACTTGCCGCCGACGCAGATCGCGCAGGCATCGTCGATGGGCGGGAAGCTCTCGTGGGCGGGCTTCGACTCGTCGCGGGTGCCGTCCCGGAGATATTCGTCCGGAATGATGTGGTGGGCCTCGCCGCCGCGCTCGTTGCACTTGTCCTTGATCTCGCCATAGCTGCCCACGAGGCAATTGTCGGTGTCGCGAAAGCCCGGCATCCCCGGCTTGCCGACGATCAGCCAGGGCGCATCGTTGCCGGTGTTGCTCTGGTGGTTGGTGGTGGCGAGGTCGGTGAAGCGCACCACGCCCTTGCCCTCGGCCTTGACGTCCATCGACCATTTCTGGGCATAGGCCTTGCCCATGTTCTTCGAGGTGATGATGCCCTTCTTCGGGGCGCAGCCGGCCTCGTCGCCCGAGATCTTGGAGTATTTCGAGCTGTTTTCCTGGCTGATCTCCTTGCCGCCGATCTTCACCGTGCCGGTGCCGGAGGTGAGGTCGCTGTCCATGCCGAAATTGGGGTAGGGGATCGGAACGCCCGGCGGGGTGGCCGGGGTCTGCGGCGGGGTGAAGCAGGTGTCGGGGAAGGCGGCGATGATCTTGCAGCCCTGCGCCTTGGCTGAGATTTCCAGACAGTTCGCGAAGACCGTCATGCCGCTGCCCTCGCCACAAGTGCGCCACAGGCGCCGTCATCTCCAGAGGCCTCGATCAGCACCGGGCCCTGCGGTCCGTAGCGCTTTTCGGCGGCTGCCAGCGCCCAGCCCAGCATCAGGGGCACCACTGCCGCGCCGATATTGCCGAGGCTCGCACCCACCGCCCAGATTGGCTGCACCGCGCTGCGTTTGCGCTGGGTGCGCATCATCGCCAGCGCGGTCTGGCGGAACCAGAAGCTTTCGCCCGGCAGGTCGCCGATCTTGAGCACGATGTCGGAATGCGCGAGCCCCGCCTCGGCGAAGGCGTCGGTATAGGCGCGCACCATGCCGTCGCCGCGCAGCGGCAGGTCGAACCCGTCGCTGTCCTTGCCATTGTAGATCGGCGCCGGCTCGCGCGAGAGGCCGAGCCCGGTGATCGCCAGTCCGCCCGGATGGCGGGCCGAACACAGCACCGCCGCCGCCGCCTCGCCGGGGATGAAACCGTCGGGGGTGGTGGGGGTGAGCAGCCGCGACTGCGAGCGGTACTGGCCGACCGCGGGTGCGCTGAGGTAGCTGTCGACGCCGAGGATCATCACGTAGTCCGAGCCGTCCGACAGCATCCGCCGCGCGGTCTGCAGAGCCACGAAGCCCGAGGGACGGCCATGCGGAACCAGCCGCACGCGCTGGCGGTCGGACAGGCGCACGATCTCTGCGATCATCCGCACGAAGGCGGAACCGTCGTTGACCAGTCGGCCCTGCCGGCTGTCCTCGGCGAGGCAGAGGATCAGGTCGGTCGTGTCCGCGGCCTCGGGCACGCGCTCGAAGACCTCGCAGATCGCCGCGGCGCACATGTGGGCCAGCCGCTTGGTGCCCATCCAGTTGCGCGGCATCGGCACAGGCGCGCCGACCAGCCACTCGCCGCCACCACGCGGGAATCGGGTCTCCTGGAAGCCGTCGAGCCGGGCACGCAGCGCGGCGCAGGAGGAGGGCGCGTCGAGCCCGACCGCCGTCACCATGCCCGAGGTCAGGATTTGCAGCGCGCCGCTCATTCGGAGGCCTCCCCGCCATCGCCGGAGCCCACGGCGCGGATATAGCGACGGCCCTCGCGCTTGGCGCGCGCCATGGCCTCGGTGGGCGGGCCGACCCAGGCCTCGGAAAACTCGAGGAAACCGCGCCGCATCGGCAGATCGACACGCCAGACCAGCGCGAACTTGCGCGCATCGGTGTCGAACAGCACCGTGTCGGGCAGCACCTCGCGGTCGAGGGCGGGCTGCGCGCCACGAAAGATCGTGAGCGGCAGCTCGCAGTCGATGAGCCGGAAGGACTCGCGCCCGCGATCGGTGAGGTTGAGCAGGATGACCTCGGTGCCCGAGCGCGGCGGAGGAACCTGCTGGTCGGGCGGGGCGCTCTGGTAGTAGCGCTCGTCGAAATCCTTGGGCAGGAACGGGAAGACGTTGTCCTGCCATGCCTGATCGTAGGTGCCGGCGTAGCGCCGACGCTGCGGCCAGCCGCGGCCATAGGGGCCAAGCGCCATGGGGGTGTAGCTGCCGAAGGGCGAGGAGATGTCCTCGTCGGAGGCCTGCGTATGGGGCAGCCTCATGCCGTTGATCCGCAGGTGGTTGCGCCGCGCCGCCCAGCCGGTGCCCACGGGGTTGTCGTCATAGGCGCCGGGCTCGGGATCCTCGGGGTCGAGCCTGTCGGTGCCGCCGAAGGCGTGGTCATAGCTGATCGGGTGGCGGCGGAACGGCGCCGGATCGGTGGCGACGAAGGCAGGCCCCACCGCCATCCAGTGCCGCTCCCCGAAGACATCGAAGGATTTCGACCACTGTCCCAGCCGGATGCCGACGCGCAGCTTGGTCGCGACCTCGCCGCGCGGGGCATGGGCGGCGCCGTTCACGATGACGTCGCAGCGGGCCTTGCGGAAGGCGAAGTCGGTCTCCCAGCGGCAGGCAGAAAGCCCCGGCTCGCCGTGATACTGGTCGGCATGGACCAGCGGTGCCTGCGTCTTGCTGGGCACCGGGGCGCCGCCCGCGGTGTCGGGGAAATCGAAGGTCCGTTTCACCACGAGCGACAGGTGGTCCCGGCCCGCCGGGTCCTGTCCCATGGTGAAGTCCGCTTCGCAGGGGAGTTGTCGGTAAATCTCCAAGTCGCCCTCGGGCTCCGTTGTCAGAACATGCAAAAATCAGTCGGTCTTCAATCGTCTTCTGCCCTCGGGAGCTCCGCGGAGGCGGTTGGGCGCGCGCATCGGGCGGTGTGAGGGGCCGCCGCGCCCGGAGGTGTCTTGCGCGGCCCGCATGACCGGGCCGCGACGCTCAGTTCAGCGCGCTGAACTCAATGCGCCGGTTGCGCGCCTTGTTGGCGGCGCTGGTGTTTTCAAGCAGCGGCTGCGCCTCGCCGTAGCCCACCACCAGCATGCGGCTCTCGGGAATGCCCTTGCCCTGCAGGTACTCCTTCACCGATGCCGCGCGCAGCTCGCTCAGCCGCAGGTTGGCGGCATCGCTGCCGTCGCTGTCGGTGTGGCCTGCAATCTCGATCTTCAGGTCCGGGCAACGGCTGACCACGTCGTAAAGGTTCTCGAGCAGGGGGACGCTCTCGGCGCTGAGCCGGGCGCTGCCGGCGCCGAAATAGATGTTGCCCGCCCGGCTCAGGATCTCGAAGCGTCCGATGCAGGCCTCGCGGTCGAACGCGCCCTTGGTCTCGAGCGCCGCAGAGGCGCCGCCGCCGGCAGCAACCCGCGTGACCTCCGCCGTTGCTACCGGGGTGCCGGGGCTCGAGCGGTTGAAGACGAAGTCGAAGCTGACCATGCCCACCGGCACGATGGTGACCTCGGCGGCTTCCTGCAGCTTCTGCCGGCCCTCTTCGAGGTTGAAATCGGCGAGCTTCAGCGCGATCGGCTTGGTGGTCGAGACATTGACCCGGTCGTTGTCGATCAGGGCGACGGCGACCTCGGCGCTGCGCTCCACGGTGACGCCGTGCAGATCGAGAGTGAACGGCACCTCGACCATCTTGCGCCGGGTCTGGTGCAGATCCTGCAGGGTCGCGGGATCGAGCTGGGCGGTGATCAATGCCTCGGGGTACTTGAAGGATTCGAAGAACAGGAAGCGCATGCGCACGTTGCGCAGGTCGACATGGGTGTCGACCGAGTCCATCAGCACCCGAATCTGCGCCTTTCCATCCTCGGTGATCAGGCCCGACAGGGTGGCAAAGCGGCTGTCCTCGGCCACGTCGCCCTTCTTGATCGACATGAAATTCAGCTCGGAGCCTTCGGCATCGAGGGTCCAGCCGTTCTCGAACGGGTCGATGGTCTGGGGCGTGGCGAGGGTCGCAATAAAAAGCAGAGCGGCCACGGAAACTAGAAAATCGAGACGAAACAAACGGGTTTTGGTACGAAACATAGTAATGACCTTCCCTGCGTGACGATATGAATGCTAGTATAGGGTCGGTTAGCGAATAAGATTATTATCCTGAATATTGGTCGCTCAGGCAACAACGGTTATCGGAAGCCCTTCACTTTCGCATCTCGCGAGCTTTCGGACCTCTCAAATCACACCGCGCGGGGCAGGTGCGATCATGCGTGAGCGGCACCAGACACAGAGATGACTGCATGGTTCTACGCACGCTCGTTTTCCCGATTGTCACGCTGCTCATCACGATGACCGGGGCGCTCCACGCCGAGAGCCGCATCGCGCTGGTCGTGGGCAATTCCGAGTATCAATCGGTGTCATCACTCGACAACGCCTCGAACGACGCGGGGCTGATCGCCTCGACCCTGAGCGGGCTCGGCTTCGACGTCCACGACCTGATCGATGCCGACCGCGAAGAGCTCACCCGTGGCATCGCGCAGTTCGGGCGGGCGCTGCGACAGGCCGGGCCCGAGGCCACGGGGCTGTTCTACTACGCAGGGCACGGGGTGCAGTCGTTTGGGGTGAATTACCTCCTGCCGGTCAGCGCCGAGCTCAGCGATGCCGCCGATCTCAGCCTCGTGGCGGTCGAGGTGCAGTCGGTTCTGCGGCAGATGTTCTCGGCCGGCAACCGCACCAACATCATGATCCTCGACGCCTGCCGCAACAATCCGTTCAGCAACATCCCGGAATTCAACGACAATGGCCTTGCCGAGATGAAGGCGCCCACCGGCACGTTCCTGGCCTATGCCACGGCACCCGGCGCGGTGGCGATGGATGGGGGCGGCGAAAACAGCCCCTTCACCCGCGCCATGGCGGACCTGATGCCGACTCCGGGCCTGCCGATCGAGCAGATGTTCAAGCAGGTCCGTGTCGAGGTACTGCGCGAGACCGGCGGCCTGCAGACGCCGTGGGACAGCTCGTCCTTGGTCGGAGATTTTTCCTTTGCCGAGGGCGAGAAACTGACCGCGCGCGACCTCGAGGCGCAGCAGTTCTGGGAGTCGATCAAGGACAGCCGTGACCCGGTGCAGATCATGCTGTTCCTGCGCGGCTACGGCGACACCGCCTTTGCCGGCGAGGCGCGCGGACTGCTGACCACGGTCATGGAAGAGGAGCTCGCGGGCGTCACCTCGGCCCAGCCCGAGGCCGCCCCCGAGGAACCGCCAGCCGACGAGCAGGCCTTGTTCGAGGCGGCGCAGGCGGCGGGCACGGTCGCGGCCTACGAGCGCTACCTCGCGGCGTTTCCGAACGGTACCTTCGCCGAGTTCGCCACGGGCGAGATTGCGGCCCTGCGCGACGCCTCGGGGCTCGATCCGGATGGCGATGGGCCGGTTCAGCCCGAGCCGGTGAGCGAAGCGCCAGCCGTGGCGGCGGGGGGGCCCGAGAACGAGACCATCACCTTCACCAGCGCCCTGATTTCCGACGACCCTGCACTCAACGGCCGCTCGATTGCCAATCTCATCGAGGCGACGCCGTTTTTTCCGCCAATCGAGGATCTGCCCGAGGAGTTCTGGAAGGGGCAAAGCTGCGGCAATTGCCACAACTGGACGCAGGAACGCATCTGCACGCAGGCGCAGACCTATGTCGGCGCGGGAGAGGAGGCGCTTCAAAAGAAGCACCCCCTCGGCGGCGCGTTCAAGCGCAAGCTGCAGACCTGGGCAGCCGCTGGCTGCGAGTGAGGCCTGAGCCTCAGTCGAGCGCCTTGTCGCTGCCGCCGGCGTCACCACGGACCCAGTAACCGGCGGCCTTGAGATGCTGCGCCGGATGACCGCGCTCCTTGAGGAAGTGCTGCTTGAGCGTCCGCGCAACCTGAGCCTCGGCGGCGATCCAGACAAAGCCCTTGCCCTCGGGCAGGTCGAGCGCCCGGACGGCGTCGAGCAGGGTGCCGGCCTCATGGGCCTCGGCGATCGGGCGGTGCACCCAGTGGCTCTGCAACGCGGCGCCGGTCTCGAATCGCTGCTCGTCCTCGGCGCCGGGCACGGCGGCAAGCGTGATGATCCGCGGCCCGGCGGGCGTTTCCTCGACGCGGCGTCCGATGGCGGGCAGGGCGGTCTCGTCTCCGATCAGCAGCCACCAGTCGAAGACCGGGGCGATCACTGCAGAGCCGCGCGGCCCACCGATGTTGAGCGTGTCGCCGGGCGCGGCCTTGATCGCCCAGTCCGTCGCCGGACCGGCATCGTGCACGGCGAAATCGAGCACCAGCTCGCAGCGCTCGATGTCGAAGCGGCGCGGCGTGTATTCGCGCATCTCGGGTTTCTCGTCGGTGCCGGGGAAGATCAGCTTGATGTGGTCGTCCGCTCCGAGGCTGGTGAAATCGGCGAGCTCCTCGCTGTGCAGCACCATGCGGATCATGTGCGGCGTGAGGTAGCCTGTCTCGCGCACCGTGAGGGTGCGGCGTTTGAGCTCGTGGCGGTGCCTCGTGATGATTTGGTCCATGGGAATTCCTGTGTCTGAATGGGGGCTTGCGGCGTCTAGTTCGCGCCGCTGGCAATCTCATGCGCGGTCTTGCGCAGCGTCTCGGTCAGGGCCTCGATCACCGCGGCGTCGTTGCCGCAGGCCGCGAGGCGCTGGCGCAGCGCCAGCTTGATGTCGTCCATCGCGGCCACGATCTCCTCGGGCGCGTTGGCGCGGTGATTGGGCGGAATGGTGCGGGTCAGCAGCTCGTCGGCGGCGGTGCGGTTGGCCTCGATGAAGGCCGCGCCCTCGGCGGTGATGCGCGACAGCTTGCGGGCGTTCTCGTCGGGCTCCACGGCGATGTAGCCCATCTCCTCGAGCCACGACAGGCTCGGGTAGATCACGCCGGGGCTGGGGCAGTAGCCGCCGTTGAAACGCTCTTCGATGGCCTTGATGATCTCGTAGCCGTGGCGCGGGCTCTGGGCGATCATCGCAAGGATCAGCAACCGCAGCTCACCATATTCGAACAGCCGCCTCGGGCCGCGTTTCGCTGGTCCCTTGTGGCGCTCGGATGAGGGCTTGGCATGAGGGCGGGCAGGCCCGGAGGGTTTGCGTTTCATCGCACGGGGTCCATGGCAGACTGAACTCGATATATCGTGACTTTAGATATATCGAGATGTGCGGTTCACACAAGACCCGGGCCCGCGGTCAGCAAACTCAGGCGAACGGAGCTAAGTGACTGTTTGGACGTGTAAAAGATGTGCGATTCGACCCCGTGTCAGGGCGCACGTTTACGTGAGCCGCGGCGCGGCGCCGGTCGGCTGTCTTGCGGCCAGTCAGCGGGCCGCCTGTCGGGTCAGGCCGTGATCAGGTAGAGCTGCACCGGTGCGGGTCGCTGGCGTTCGGCCAGCCGCTGCTTGGCGGTGGCGAACTTCACCCGCGCGGCCTCGAGCCGGACAAGCGCGCGGGCCCGGGTCTCGTAGAGTTCGCGCATCCGCGATCCGGGATCGCCGATCGCTGCGCGGTAGGGCCGCGCCCCGGTCGGAAACCATCGCTTCATGTCCGAAAGGGCAAGCGCCCAGGCGCGGTCTGCCTCGAGATAGCGCTCATATGTGAGGCGCAGGACCCGGCGTCGGGTCATCAGTTCTGACTGCATCGTCTCCTCCCTGAGTTCGGATCCAGTACGGAGGGAGTATAGCAGGGCGTCGGCCTCGCGCAAAATCGCATCTCGTCGCAGATGGGCTCCGGACATGAAAACGCCCGCATCCCGAGGAGGGGGATGCGGGCGTCGGCGGCCGGTCTTGGGGAGGAGATCAGACCAGCGCGAGGGAGAGCGCGGGGATGAAGGTGACCATCATCAGCGCGACCAGCAGGGCCAGCAGGAACGGCCAGCCGCGTTTGACGAACTCGGCAAACGGTGTCTCGGTCAGGTTGCAGACCAGCAGCATCACCGTGCCGACCGGCGGGGTCAGCGTGCCGAGCGCGAGGTTGAGGATCATCACGATGCCGAAATGCACCGGGTCGATCCCGAGCTGCATCACCACCGGCTTCAGCAGCGGCACGAGGATGATCAGCAGCGCGTTGCCCTCGATGAACATGCCCAGCATCAGCAGGATCACGTTGACGATGAGCAGGAACAGCCACGGGTTCTGGGTCAGCGACATGATCCACTCGGCCAGCGCAACGCCGGCCTGCTCGAGCGAGAAGATCCAGCCCAGCGCCGAGGACATCATGATCACCAGCAGCACCGCTGCGGTCTGTCGCGCGGTCTGGCTGAAGGCGTCGGTCAGGTCGCGGAGCTTCATCTCGCGATAGACGAAGAGACCGATCACGATGGTCACCACGGTGGCGATGGCGCCGGCCTCGGTCGGCGTGAAGATCGCCATCCGGATGCCGCCGATGATCACCAGGATCAGCAGGAAGGCGGGCCAGGCACTGGCCAGCGTGCTGGTCGTCTCCTTGGCGGTGGGCCAGGTGGTGCGCGAGGGCTTGTAGCCCTCTTTCTTGGCGACCCAGTAGGTCGCAGCGATCAGCAGCGCGGCACAGAGCAGGCCGGGCAGGATGCCGGCGACGAACATCGAGCCGATCGAGACATCGGCCACCAGCCCGTAGATGATCAGCGCGATGCCCGGCGGCAGGATCGGGGTGATCAGCGCCGAGGCGGCGGTGATGGCGGCGGCGGTGCCGCGGTTGTAGCCGGCCTTGAGCATGTCCGGCACCAGCATCCGGCACATCATCGCGGCGTCCGCGAGGTTCGAGGCCGAGAGCCCGCCCATCAGGGTCGAGAGCATGATGTTGGTGTGGCCAAGCCCGCCGGTAAGCTTGCCGACCAGCAGGTCGGCGACCTTGAGCAGCCGCGAGGCGATGCCGGTGGTGCCCAGAAGCGTGCCCAGCAGGATGAAGAACGGGATCGCCAGCAGCGACGGGTTCTGCGTCGGCGCGATCAGCCGCTGCACCGCGATCTGGATCGGGATCTGCTGGAAGAACAGGAAATAGCCGAGGATCGCCGCGAACATCGCGAGGTAGATCCGCATGTTCAGGGCAAACAGCAGGAACATGATGGGGATGATGATGAACCAGTCCATGTCGCGCGCCTCAGCCCAGATCTTCGGAAGTGTCGTCGACGGGCGTGACGGGGCGGTTCAGGATCAGCATCCCGACCTTCCACAGCATCACGAGCGCGATGCCGATGGCGCCCACGGTCACGGCGATGTCGATCCAGTACCACGACATGCGCAGGATCTGCGTCTTCTTCAGCGCGGCACTGTCGGCCAGCCGGTAGCCGAGCCATGCCATGTAGCCAAGCAGGCCCACCGAGGCGAGCCCGACGACGATGCCGAGCCAGCGGTTGAGCGTCTCGGGCAGCATCATGGTAACGACGTCGATCTTGAGGTGATGGTCCTCGATCTCGCAGGCGATGGCGCCGAAGAACACGATCCAGATCAGCAGGAACGCGGACATCTCCTCGGTCCACTGGATCGGATTGCCAAGCAGGTAGCGGGCGATCACGGCGGCGGCGGTGATCGCGATCAGCGCGAAGACCAGCAGGCCGGCCAGCGCCGAGACGAGTTTGTAGGAAAGCTTCACGAGGGACCTTCGGAATAGGGGCGGCCCGCGCGACAGAAATCGCGCGGGCCGGGATTGGATTACTGGCCGAGTTGCTCCTGGATCTCTTCATAGAGACCCTCGGACCACTCGGGGAACTGGTCGTAGACCGCCATGGCCTTTTCCTTGAACGGTGCCGTGTCGGGGTAGGTCACGGTCACGCCGGCGGCTTCCATGTCGGCGAGGATCTGCTCGTCGGCTTCCGCGGCGAGTTCCTGGCTGTAGAGGCCTGCCTCGTAGCCGGTCTCGTGCAGCATCTCGACGACTTCCGGGTCGAGCGTGTCGAAATAGGCCTGACCGCCCAGCCACAGCGACGTGTTCTGCAGGTAGGAGATCATCGACAGCTCCTTGGCCTGCTCGTGCAGCTTCTGGCCGAACAGCACCGGGAGCGGGTTCTCGACACCGTCGATCACGCCCTGGGTCAGCGCCGGGTAGACATCGCCCAGCGGCATCGGCGTCGGCGTGCCGCCCATCGCCTCGATGGCGCGGATCTGCATGATGTTGTTGGGCGTGCGGATCTTCATGCCCTCGAGGTCCGCCGGCGTCTCGACCTTCTTGGTCGAGAGCAGCTGGCGGGTGCCGTAGAGGTAGTTCTTGATCACGATGTGGATGCCCTGCTCCTGCAGCGCGGCCTCTTTTTCCTTGAACCAGTCGGATTCGTAGATGTCGAACAGGCTCTGTGCGTCCTCTGTGAGGTACGGTCCGAAGAGGATGCCGAGATCGGGGTCATAGTCGGTCAGGAAGCCCACGTCGGCGATGGTGATGACGTTGACGCCGAGCATGCCCTGCTCGATCACGTCCTTCTTGGCGCCGAGCTGCGAGGAGGGGTAGAGCTCGAGCACCACTTCGCCGTCGGAAGCCTCGGCCACGAGCTCTTTCCAGCGGTTCATCACGAGGTCCGCGGGCTCGCCCGGGTTGTTCTCGTAGGCGATGCGCACGGTGGTTTCCGCCAGTGCCGGCATTGCCAGCATCATCGCGGTGGTGGCGCCAAGCAGGGCCTTGGTGAGAGTTTTCATGGGTCTCCTCCGTATCACGGTTGTTGGGTCGGATGGGGGGTGCGCTGAACCGGCCAGATGGTGATCGGTTCGGAACGCTGCTCGCGGGAGGTCAGCCAACTGGCCAGAACCTCGCCGGAATGCTGGAAATGGTCGGAAAGTGCTGCGCCGAGTGCCGCGGTGTCATGGGCTTCGAGCGCCGCGATGATGCGGTCGTGCTGAGCCTTGGCGGTCGCGGTGTTGAGCTCCTGCGACTTGCCGACCTCGAGGTAGTATTTCAGCGGCACCGAGAGCACGTCGTACATGCGGCTCAGCACCGTGTTGCCGGCGGCCTTTACCAGTCCGTAATGGAAATCGTAATCCGCCTGCGCGGCTTCGGCGGCGGTCAGCGCGCTGACCATGCGGTCGTTGGCGGCGCGGATCGCGGCGAGCTGGTCTGGCGTGACATGGCAGATCATCAGCGGCGCCGCGCCGGTCTCGTTGATGCGGCGGAAGTTCAGCACGTCGGTGAAGCTGCGCGCCGAGGTGTCGAAATAGTCGGTCAGTTCCTGGAACATGATGCCGAAATCCGGCGTCCGCACCTTGGCGCCGCGCTTGGTCTTTTCGATCAGGGAAAGGGCTTCGAGGTGGATCATGGTCTCGCGGATGGTGTTGCGCGACACGTCGAACCGCTCCGCGAGCTCGCGCTCGTTGGGCATGAGATCGCCGGGCCGATAGCCTTCGGCAATCTCGCGGCGCAGAACGTCGCGTATCTCCTCCACTGTCGATTTGGCCACCTGCTCCTCCCACAGATCGTGACTTTGGTTGGACCATAGGGCCACAGAAAAAGCGTCGTCAAGCGGTCATAATCCTGTTTGCGCAAACATCACGGGGAGGTCAGGACCAGTTGACCGAGGCGAGCAGGGTCTCTCGTGCGGTCTGCAGATGCTGGTCGAACGCCTCGCGCGCCTCGTCGCTGCGGCCCTGCAAAACCGCTTGAATGACAGCGAGATGCTCGCGGATCGCCTCGCGGTTCCGCACCGTCTCGTCGCGCTTGTTCCACTGGTAATGGTAGTGGACGATGATCGAGATCCGGTGCGCGAACTCATCGTAGAAGCGGTTGCGCGCGGCGGCGCAGACCAGCCGGTGAAACCGCGCGTCGAGGGCGGGAAACTCGGTCATCGCCGAATCGTCGCGGGCGAGAAGATTGATGTGCAGCCGCTCCATCTCGACCATGCGGGGCAGGGCGGGATGGTCGGGGTCGGCACAGAGCCGGCGCATCGCCTCGCGCTCGATCAGCTCGCGCATGTCGCACATCTCGAGCGCGTAGTCGCGGGTGAAACCGCGAAACGTCCAGTGTTTGTTGGGGTTCTTCTCGACCAGCCCGCTGACGCGGAAGTTCTGCAGCAGGTCGCGCACCAGCGCCACCGAGATGCCAAGCTGTCGCGCCAGCTCGCTTTCGTGGATCTGCGCATTGGGCGGCAGATCGGTGCGCAGGATCCATTCGTGGAACTGATGCTCGGCGCGCTCGGCCGGCAGCGCCACGTCTTCGGGCGGGAACCGGTCGGCCACGGTGGGCGCCCTCAGGAGCACCTTGCGGCGCCCTTCCCATTCGAGAATCCCGAGGCCTGCCAGATGCGACAGCACGTTGCGCGCGGTGGTGCGCGAGATCGCGAGCTGCTCGCAGAGCTCGGCCTCGGTGCCAAGCTCGCTGCCCGGCTCAAGCCCGGAAAACAGGTCCATCGCCTGGTTGGTGGCGGCCTTGAAGGTCTGGTTCTGTCGCGACATCTTGCGCGCCTTCCCGGATGATCCGTATTTCAACTTGAGCTGAATGTATTTTATTTATAAAAAACCGTAAAGGGGCGCGCGACTCCCTGATCGCTTCCGCGCGCCTTCAGCCGACGGAGGATTCCCATGACCGCGACCGAAATGAAGGCTCTGCTCTGCGACGAGCCGGGCAAACTGACCTGCGTGACCCGCCCGCGTCCCGAGGACAAGCCGGGCCATCTGCGCATCCGCATCGAGGCCATCGGCATCTGCGGCACCGATTACCACATCTACGGCGGCAACCAGCCCTTCCTGCAATACCCGCGCGTCATGGGTCACGAGCTCTCGGCCCGCGCCATGGCCGACAGCGCCGACGGTCGCATCAAGGAAGGCGACCTCGTGGTCGTGAACCCCTATCTCACCTGCGGCAAGTGCCGCGCCTGCACCATCGGCAAGCCCAATTGCTGCGAGAACATCGCGGTGCTGGGCGTGCACACGGATGGCGGCATGTGCGAGGAGATCGTCGTGCCCGAGGGCAACCTCTACCCGGCCGGCGACCTGAGCCCGCAGGCGGCGGCCATGGTCGAGTTCCTCGCCATCGGCGCGCACGGCGTGCGCCGCTCGGGGCTGGGTGAGGGCGTGACCGCGCTGATCGTCGGGGCTGGCCCGATCGGCGTGGGGGCAGGGCTCTTCGCCCACATCGCCGGCGCCGAGGTCACCCTGCGCGACACCTCGCCGGACCGGCTGGCGCTGGCCAAGGAGATCATCCCGGCCGCCAAGACCGAGCTGGTCTCGGAGATGGCCGACACGCTCTATGATAACGTCTTCGACGCCACCGGTAATATCGGCGCGATGAATGCCGGTCTGACCTATCTCGCCCATGGCGGCAACTACGTGCTGCTCTCGGTGGTGAAGGGCGACCTGAGCTTTGCCGACCCGGAATTCCACAAGCGCGAGACCACACTCTTCGCCAGCCGCAACGCGCTCAAGGTCGATTTCGAGCACGTCATGGACTGCATGGCCAAGGGGCTGGTCCCGGTTGACAAGATCGGCACCCACCGCACCACCATCGAGGGCGCGGTCGAGGATCTGCCGAAATGGGCCGAGGACCGTGGCAGCGTGGTCAAGGCGCTGATCGAGGTGACTGCATGAGCGACGTGAAAACCCCCATCGTGCAGTTCGGCACGTCGCGCTTCCTGCAGGCGCATGCCGATCTGTTTTTCTCCGAAGGCACGCCCGCGCGCGCCATCACCGTGGTGCAGAGCTCGGGCGATCCCGCCCGCGCCGCGCGGCTCGGAGCGCTGGCCGCCGAGGGCGGTTTCCCGGTGCGTGTGCGCGGCCAGCAGGACGGCAAGGTCGTTGATGAAGAGCGCCGCGTGACCTCGGTCAGGCGCACGCTCTCGACAGCCTCCGACTGGGCCGAGCTGTCGCGCGTTGTCACCGAGGAGGCCGAGGCCATCCTGTCGAACACCGGCGACTCGGGCTATGAGCCCAAGCCCGCCGACGATCAGGCGCGGCCGGATCAGGCGATGTCCTATCCGGCCAAGCTGTTCCACCTGCTGGCGGCGCGCCAGGCGGGCGGGGGCAAGCCGCTCACCGTCTTCCCGATGGAACTGATCCCCAACAACGGCAAGGTCCTGAAGGCGCGCGTGCTCGAGATCGCCGCCGGCCAGAAAGCCGACCCGCTGCTGATCGAGTGGCTGGACGCCTGTCTGTGGGTGAACAGCCTCGTGGACCGCATCGTCTCCGAACCCATCGATCCGGTGGGCGCGGTGGCCGAGCCGTATGCGCTCTGGGCCATCGAGGCGCAGGACGGGCTCGAGCTGCCGGTGGTACACCCCTCGGTGCAGCTGGTCGAGGATCTCGAGGAGATCGAGCGGCTGAAGCTGCACATCCTCAACCTTGGCCACACCGCGATGGCGTCGTTCTGGATGGCAGGCGCAGCCGATCCCGACGCCATCGTGCGCGATCTGCTTGCGGGCGAGGTCGGTGAGCAGGTGAAAGACGTGATGACGACGGAAGTGCTGCCGGGCTTTGCCCTGCGCGGACTGGGCGACAACGCCGAGGTCTATCTGGCAGTGACGCTGGAGCGCTTCGCCAACCCGTTCCTCGACCATCGCATCGCCGACATCGCGCAGAACCACGGCCAGAAGCTCGAGCGCCGCATCGGCGCGTTCCTCGCATGGGTCCGCGAAGTGCAGCCCGACTATGCCGCGCCCACGCTCGATGCGCTTTGTGCGCGCGAGGAGGCCTGACATGGGGGCTCCCACGATCATGGTGCTCGACCCCACGGATACCGTGGCCGTCGTGCTTTCCGACATGGAGGCCGGTGAGACCCGCGATGGCCTCACCGCGCAGGAGCCGATCCCGCGCGGCCACAAGATCGCCCGCAAGGCGATGGCCGCCGGTGAGCCGGTGCTGAAATACGGGCAGGTGATGGCGGTGGCGAGTCGCGACATTGCCGTGGGCGACCATGTGCACGTGCAGAACTGCGCGCTGCCCGAGGGAAGTCACGGCGTCAGCGCCGTGCAGGCGCGGCTGCCGGAAGCACCGGCGCGCACCACCTTCCAGGGCTTCGCCCGCCCTGACGGGCGGGTGGGCACGCGCAACTATATCGGGGTGATCGCCTCGGTGAACTGCTCGACCACGGTCTGCGACGCCATCGCCGCCGAGGCGAACCGCACGTTGCTGCCGAAATATCCCAACGTGGACGGCTTCGCGCCCATCGTCCACGATCAGGGCTGTGGCATGGCCAACCAGGGCGAGGGGTTCGACGCGCTTGTCCGCACCCTCAAGGGGTATCGCGACCATCCGAATTTCGGCGGCGTGCTGATCATCGGCCTTGGTTGCGAGGTCAACCAGCTGACGCTCTACAAGCCGACCGAGTGGACCAAGGAGCGCTTCAAGACCTTCAACATCCAGGAGGTCGGCGGGTCGCGCTCGGCGGTGAAGCGGGCGCTGGAACTGCTCGAGCCGATTGCCGCGATGGCCAACGCGGATACGCGCAGCGAGCAGCCGGTTTCGGCCCTGACGCTCGGGATGCAATGCGGGGGCTCTGACGGGTTCTCGGGGATCACCGCCAACCCGGCGCTCGGCGTGGCCTCGGACATGCTCGTCGCCGCGGGCGGCACCTCGATCCTGTCGGAAACGCCGGAGATCTACGGCGCCGAGCATCTGCTGATCGCGCGCGCCGACGAGGGCACCGGCCACAAGATCGAGGACATGATCGCGTGGTGGCGCGACTACGCCACCAAGAACGGCGCCTCGCTCGACAACAACCCCAGCCCCGGCAACAAGAAGGGCGGTCTGACGACCATTCTCGAGAAATCTCTGGGGGCTGTGGCCAAGGGCGGTCTCGCGCCTTTGGCCGGGGCTTATGCCTATTCCGAGAAGATCGACCGGCACGGCTTTGTCTACATGGACAGCCCCGGCTACGATCCGGTGGCGGCGACCGGGCAGGTGGCCTCTGGGGCGAACCTCATCGCCTTCACCACAGGGCGCGGCTCGTGCTTCGGTGCCAAGCCCGCGCCGTCGATCAAGCTGGCGTCGAACTCGGATCTGGCGCGCTCGATGCCCGAGGATATCGACATCGATTGCGGCGGCGTGGTCGAGCAGGGCGTGTCGCTGACCGAGATGGGCCAGCGGATCTATGACCTGCTGCTCGACACCGCCTCGGGCAAGAAGACCATGTCGGAAGAGTTCGGCTACGGCGACAACGAGTTCGTGCCTTGGAAGATCGGCGCGGTGCTTTAGGGCGCGACCAGACGGATGCTTTCGAGAGGCGCGGTGCGCGGAGCGCCGCGCCTCTTGCTTGTCGGTTTCCTTGAAGATTGGCAGATGCTGTTGCTGGGGGCTGAGCCCGTCGGGTGCGGACCCAAGCCGCAGGCGATAGGTGCGAACAAGCGTGACTGCGGACTATCGTGACGACGGTGACGCCCGACGCGCAATCGCCGGCTCGCGAGATGGCGATCCGTGCTTCGAGCCTTTCGATTTATCCCTGCCAAATCCGAAAGATCTCGACACGAGGCACCCGGTCCGACCAAATCGCCAGCCCGGGGGGCGGGTCATGCCAAAGGCATGCTTTCAGCATGACGATGGCGCGGCGGCCTGCGGCCTTGATTCCGCGCGGTCACGCACAGCAGACCGGGCAGATACGACCGTTGCGACATAAAAAGGGCCGCCCCGAGGGACGGCCCTTTCCACATCCAGTTCGCTCGGGCTCAGCCGAGCGCCGCGACGCCCGGCAGGACCTTGCCTTCCATCCATTCGAGGAAGGCGCCGCCGGCGGTGGAGATGTAGGTGAAATCGTCCGACGCGCCGGCCTTGTTCAGCGCGGCCACGGTGTCGCCGCCACCGGCGACCGAGACCAGCTTGCCCGAGGCCGTCGCCTTCGCCGCATGGGCGGCGGCGGCGTTGGTCGCGGTGTCGAAGGGGGCGATCTCGAAAGCGCCGAGCGGGCCGTTCCAGATGAGAGTCTCGGCCCGGTCGATGGCCTGCTCCACATGCGCCACGCTGTCGGGGCCCGCGTCGAGGATCATCGCGTCCGCCGGGCACTCCTCGGCCTTCACGACCTCGGACGGCGCGTTCTCGCGGAACTCGCGGGCGACGACCACGTCGCGCGGCAGCAGGATCTCGCAGCCGGTCGAGGCGGCCTTCTCGGCGATTTCCTTGGCGGTGCCGGTCATGTCATGCTCGCAAAGCGATTTGCCCACGTCGAGGCCCTGCGCCGCGAGGAAGGTGTTGGCCATGCCGCCGCCGATCACGAGGATATCGACCTTTTCGACGAGGTTGCCGAGCAGTTCGAGCTTGGTCGAGACCTTGGCGCCGCCGACCACCGCCAGCACCGGGCGCTTGGGCGTGCCGAGCGCCGCTTCCAGCGCCTCGAGCTCGGCCTGCATCAGCCGGCCGGCACAGGCCGGCAGCAGGTGCGCCAGGGCTTCGGTCGAAGCATGCGCCCGGTGCGCCGCCGAGAAGGCGTCGTTGCAATAGACATCGCCGAGCTTGGCATAGGTCTTGGCGAGCTCGGGGTCGTTCTTTTCTTCGCCCGGCTCGAAGCGGGTGTTCTCGAGCAGGACCACATGGCCCTTGTCGCAGGCGTCAATCACGCCCTCGGCCTCGTCAAGCGTGGCGAAATGCACCTTGGTGCCGAAGGCGGCCTCGAGCGCCGGCAGCAGCATCTTGAGCGACATCTCGGGCACCACCTTGCCCTTGGGGCGGCCGAAATGGGCCAGAAGCACCGGGGTGCCGCCGCGCGCGAGAATGTCCTGCACCGTGGCGCAGACGCGCTCGATGCGGGTGGCATCGGTGACCTCGCCGTTTTCCACCGGCACGTTGATGTCGACACGGGTCAGCACGCGCTTGCCGTCCAGTTCCATGTCGTCGAGGGTCTTCCAGGCCATCTTGTCCTCCTGTCAAAGCGTTGCCCAAGGTCTGCCCCGAAGCGCCGGCGGGGTCAATGTGCGCGCGTCCCTTGGCATTCGCGCAGGCGCGGATTAAGTCTCGGGGCGTAATATGATGCGCAGGGAGTGATGCGACATGGCCGAGATCAAGGACCCCGAAAACACCATCCTCATGGAGCTGAAAGACGGCACCGTGACCATCGAGCTGCTGCCCGACGTGGCACCCAAGCACGTGGAGCGGATGAAGGAACTGGCGCGGTCGGGCGCCTATGATGGCGTGGTGTTCCACCGCGTGATCGAGGGCTTCATGGCCCAGACCGGCGACGTGCAGCACGGCAACAAGGACAATGGCTTCAACATGGGCCGTGCCGGCACCGGCGGCTCCGATCTGCCCGACCTGCCGGCGGAATTCTCCAAGCTGCCGCATGACCGCGGCACGCTGGGCGCGGCCCGGTCGCAGAACCCGAACTCGGCCAACTCGCAGTTCTTCATCAACTTCAAGGACAACCATTTCCTCAACGGCCAGTACACCGTCTACGGCCGTGTCATCGACGGCATGGCGCATGTGGATGCCATCACCCGCGGCGAGCCGCCCGCGGATCCCGACAAGATGGTCAGCGTCAAGGTGGCTGCCGATGCGTAACCTGATCGCAGCGGCGCTTTGCACCCTCGCGGCACCGCTCTCGGCGGCGGGGCTCGACGTGACCGTGTCGGGCGAGGGCGCCAACGGCACCTTCCATATCGACCTGTTCGAGGACGTGGCGCCGAACCATGTGGCCCAGATCACCGCTCTGGCGGAAGAGGGCGCCTATGACGGCGTCGCCTTCCACCGGGTGATCGACGGCTTCATGGCCCAGACCGGCGACGTGCAGCACGGCAAGATGGGCTCGGACATGCGCATGGCGGGCATGGGCGGCTCGGACCGGCCGGATCTCGCGGCGGAATTCTCGGATCGCGACTTCGGTCGCGGCGTGGTCGGCATGGCCCGGTCGCAGAATCCGAACTCGGCCAACTCGCAGTTCTTCATCATGTTCGCGCCGGCGCCGCATCTCAATGGCCAGTACACGGTGGTGGGCGAGGTGACCTCGGGCATGGACGTGGTCGAGGCGATCAAGCGTGGCACCGGGCGCAATGGCGCCGTTGTGGGCCAGCCGGACCAGATGGCGACGGTCACCGTGACCGAGTGATCTCTTGCGGTGCGCGCCTCCTGGGGCGCGCGCTGGCTGAAGCCGGCCCGCGCCTCTGGCGCAGGCCGGCGGTTCAGGAGGGCGCTGCCCTCCTCTTGCCCCGGCAGGCCGGGGCAATTCACCTCCCGGGATATTTCTGGCCAGAAGAAGCGGCGGGCTCAGCGTGATAGCCGGTCCGGCAAGCGGCGTGCCAGCGGCGCGAGCATCGGCTGGTGCAGCCAGGTGCCGCTGAGCCGGTGCGGCTTTGCGCCGGTGCCGAGCTTGAAGCGGGTGAGGCCGGGGGCGGCGTCGCAATTCAGCATGCCGAGATCGAGCGTGGTGTGACCCTTGCGGGCGAGCCAGCGCATGGCGGCCCAGAGCAGGGCATTCATGGCGCTGCAGGCGCGGCCTTGGGCGCGTGAGACGCCGATCTGCCAGGTCGCGGTGGGGCCGTGGCGCAGGATCGCGATGGCGGCGGCGGGCTGGCCATCGTGGCGGGCTTCCCAGATCTGCGCGGCGCCGGGATTGGCCTTTGCGAAGGCGGCGACGAGGGCCGGGGGCAGGGCGCGGTAGCGTTTGCGGCGTGCCTGCTGCGCTTCGGCCGACAGCAGCCAATGGCTGGCGCTGAACGGCAGGCGGCGGATCTGCAGCCCGTGCGCGGCGCTGCGGTTCAGGCGGTTGCGCCATTTCCCGAGCATCGCGGCGCGCATCTCTGTCTCTGTCGAGAGCGGAAGCATCGCCAGCGTGGCCGGGGTGAGCAGCGGCCAGAAGCCTTCGGCGCGCAGCCTGTCGGGCGGCAGCCCGTCTGCGTTGAGCAGAAGCGGGCCGCGGCTCCCCTCGCGGCAGAGGGCGAGCCAGTCAGGCGGCAGCGCGGCGGCGCCGAGGATCGGGCCGCGGGAGATCAGCGAGACCGTGCCCACGAGCGGCAGGCGGCGGGTTTGCAGGAGCCAACGCATGCCGTGCCCCTCGCCACAGCGCAGCCCAAGGCCGAGCGCGCGCAGGGTGCGGGCATATTCCGGCGACTGCTGCAGCGGCAGGACGGGGACGATCATGATCTGGATTAAGGACTTGGAAAGTGAATCCGTGGTTAACTCGGGCCATGGCACAGAGATTTCCCCCGCGTCGCGAGGCGCCCCGTTCGATCGCCGTGGTGGCTCCGGCACCGCGGCCCACGCTCGCCGCGGCCCTGCTGCTCGCCACCGGCTTGTCGTTGCCTTTCGCGGCGCTGGCGCTGTTGCAGGCGGTTTTCTGACGCGTCGGGCGGGCATAGAAAAAGGGCCGGCGCGATGCCGGCCCTCCAAAGGTCGTGACGCCGTGCGGCGGCGCGCTTAGCCGAGCTTGACCAGGGCGTGGCGCTTCTTGCCCGCCGACAGCTTCACCGGGCTCGCCAGCGCTGCCGCATCAAGCATGAGCCCGGCATCGGTCAGCGGCGCGTCGTCGATGCGGGCGCCGTTCTCGGCGATCAGGCGCTTGGCCTCCTTGCCGGATTTCGCCAGGCCGGCGCGCACGATCAGCTGCACGATGGAGATGCCGTCGCCGCCCAGCTCCTCGGCAGAGAGCTCCAGCGTCGGCAGGTCGTCGCCCACGCCGCCCTTCTCGAACACCTCGCGCGCGGTGGCCTCGGCGGCGGCCGCGGCCTCGGCCCCGTGGCAGAGCGTGGTGACCTCGTTGGCGAGGATGATCTTGGCGGCGTTGATCTCGGAGCCCGAGAGCGCGCCGAGACGGTCGCATTCCTCGACCGGCAGCTCGGTGTAGAGCTTGAGGAAGCGGCCGACATCGGCGTCGGTGCTGTTGCGCCAGAACTGCCAGAACTCGTAGGGCGAGAGCATGTCGGCGTTGAGCCACATGGCACCGCCCTGGCTCTTGCCCATCTTGCGCCCATCCGAGGTTGTCAGCAACGGCGAGGTCAGACCGTAGATCTCGTTGTCGAGCACCCGGCGGGTCAGGTCGATGCCGTTGACGATGTTGCCCCACTGGTCCGAGCCGCCCATCTGCAGTAGGCAGCCGTAGCGGCGGTTGAGCTCGAGGAAGTCATAGGCCTGCAGGATCATGTAGTTGAACTCGAGGAAGCTCAGCGACTGCTCCCGGTCGAGGCGGGATTTCACCGACTCGAAGCTCAGCATCCGGTTGACCGAGAAATGCCGGCCGATGTCGCGCAGGAACTCGAGATAGTTGAGCCCGTCGAGCCATTCGGCATTGTTGAGCATCAGCGCCGGCGTCTCGGCGCGGTCGTAGTCGAGATACTTGGCGAAGACCTGCTTCATGCCCTCGATATTGTCGTCGATCTGACCGGGCGTCAGCAACGGACGCTCGTCGGCGCGGAAGGAGGGATCGCCCACCTTGGTGGTGCCGCCGCCCATCAGGGTGATCGGCTGGTGGCCGGTCTTCTGCAGCCAGCGCAGCATCATGATGTTGAGCAGGTGGCCCACGTGCAGCGACTTTGCCGTGGCGTCATAGCCGATATAGGCGGTGACCACCCCCTTGCTCAGCGCCTCGTCGAGGCCCTGGTAATCGGTGCAGTCGGCCAGATAGCCGCGCTCGATCATGACGCGCATGAAGTCCGATTTGGGATGGTAGGTCATGGGGCTTCCCTCTTATAGTCCGCACGTTCCTATAAGGGCGGGGCGAGCAGAGTTGAAGGACAAGTTGAAGGCGGCGCCGGTGTGGGCGCTTGGGGCGATGTCGGGGACATCGCTCGACGGGGTCGACGCGGCCCTGGTGCAGACGGACGGACGGCAGATCCTGGCATTCGGAGAGAGCGGCTACCGCGCCTATACGGGCGAGGAGCGTGCCTTGCTGCGCGCGGCGCTGGGAGGCTGGCCGGGGGACGATCTGGCAGCGGCGGGCGAGGTGGTGCAGCGTGCCCACGCGGAGCTTCTGGCGGGGTTTCCGCAGGCGGAACTGGTGGGGTTCCACGGCCAGACGCTGGCGCACGAGCCACGCGGGCGGGGCACGCACCAGCTCGGCGATGGCGACGCGCTGGCCGCGGCGCTGGGGCGCGACGTGGTGTGGGATTTCCGCTCGGCCGATGTGGCGCTCGGGGGCGAGGGGGCGCCGCTGGCGCCGTTTTTCCACTTCGCCTGCGCGCAGTGGACGGGGGCGACCGCGCCGGTGGCCTTCCTGAACCTCGGCGGGGTCGGCAATCTGACATGGGTCGATCCCACGCGCGCCACACCTGAAGCACCGGGCGCGCTGCTGGCCTTCGACACGGGGCCAGCCAACGCGCCTCTCAACGATCTCGTGGCCGAGCGGCGCGGCTGGGACTGCGACCGCGACGGTGCTCTGGCGGCGCAGGGCGAGGTCGTGGATGGCGCGCTCGAGCTCTTCCTCGACGAGTCATACTTCCGAAAGATGCCGCCCAAGTCCTTAGACCGGGACGACTTCTCGCTGATGTTGGACCTCGTGCGCGAGCTGGACGATGCCGATGCCGCGGCGACGATGACGGCGATGGCAGCCACCGCGGTGATGCTCGGGCTTGAACACTGCCCACAGCCGCCCGAGCGTCTGCTGGTCACGGGAGGCGGGCGCCACAACCCGGTGATGATGGCGATGCTGGCCGCCGGGATCGACTGCCCGGTCGAGCCGGTCGAGGCGGTCGGGCTCGATGGCGACATGCTCGAGGCGCAGGCCTTCGCCTATCTCGCGGTGCGCGTGGCGCGTGGCCTGCCGACCTCCGCGCCGGGCACGACGGGGGTCGCTGCGCCGGTGAGCGGAGGGCGCATCAGCCGGGTGTGACCGGCGGCCCGGACCTTGGGACACAGCGCCCGCGTCACCGTCCGGCCTGCCTCCGGCGGGAGTATTTTTGACGAAGAGAAGCCAGGGGCGCGGCGCTCCTGGCTTCTTTGGTTTCTAAATACCTCGGGGGTGAATTGGCGCACAGCGCCAAGAGGGGGCAGCGCCCCCGTCCGCCCCCTCCGCAAGCGCCTCGGTCACGCCGAGGACAAGCGCGTGCCCCCTTGACGCCGTACGCGCCGCCACATAGCGCGGGGGCATGGCACAGGCACCGCTTCTCCAGCTCTCCGACATCTCGCTGACCTTCGGGGGCGAGCCCGTCTTCGCAAATCTCTCGCTCATCGTTCAGCCCGGCGACCGGGTGGCGCTCGTGGGGCGCAACGGTTCGGGCAAGTCCACGCTCATGAAGGTTATGGCAGGCATGGTCGAGCCCGACACGGGCACCCGCGTGGTGCCGGCGGGCACCTCGGTGGGATACATGGAGCAGGAGCCCGATCTGAGCGGCTTCGAGACACTGGGCGAGTATGCCGCCCAAGGGCTCGGACCGGCGGAGATGTATCTCGTGGAAGCCGCGGGCGAAGGGCTGGGCTTCGATCCCGAGCGTCCGGTCGCCACCGCCTCGGGCGGCGAGCGGCGCCGCGCCGCGCTGGCGCGGCTGATGGCGCAGGATCCCGACGTGATGCTGCTCGACGAGCCCACCAACCACCTCGACATCGCCGCGATCCAGTGGCTCGAGGCCGAGCTCAAGCGCACCCGCAAGGCCTTTGTCCTGATCAGCCACGACCGCCGCTTCCTCGAGGAGCTGACCCGCGCCACCCTGTGGATCGATCGCGGCGCGGTGCGACGGCAGGAGCAGGGCTTCAAGGGGTTCGAGGACTGGCGCGACAAGATCTGGGCCGAGGAGGACGAGGCCCGGCACAAGCTCGACCGCAAGATCAAGGCCGAGGCGAAATGGGCGGTCGAGGGCATCTCGGCCCGGCGCACGCGCAACCAGGGCCGGGTGCGGGCGCTCAAGGCGCTGCGGCAGGAACGCTCGAACATGATCCGCCGGCAGGGCACCGCGGCGATGGAACTGGCCTCGGCGCCGGTCTCGGGCAAGAAGGTGATCGAGGCCGAGGGCTTGACCAAGATCTTCGGCGACAAGATCATCGTGAAGAATTTCTCGCTCACCGTGCAGCGCGGCGACCGGGTGGCCTTTGTCGGCCCCAACGGCACCGGGAAGACGACGCTGATCCGCATGCTGACCGGCGAGATCGAACCCGATGAGGGCCGGGTCAAGCTTGGCACCAATCTCGAGATCGCGCTGTTCGATCAGACCCGCTCGCAGCTCGACCCCGAGATGAGCCTCTGGGAGAGCCTCACCGGCGACAAGGACATGCGGGTTTCGGGCAAGGCCGACCAGGTGCTGGTGCGCGGCCAGCCCAAGCACGTGGTGGGCTATCTCAAGGAGTTCCTCTTCGACGAGCGCCAGGCGCGGGCCAAGGTCGCCTCGCTCTCCGGCGGCGAGAAGGCGCGGCTGCTGCTGGCCAAGTTGATGGCGAAGGAATCGAACCTGCTGGTGATGGACGAGCCGACCAACGATCTCGACGTCGAGACGCTGGACCTGCTGCAGGACCTGCTGGGCGAGTACGACGGCACCGTGCTGATCGTCAGCCACGACCGGGACTTCCTCGATCGCATTGCCACCACCACCGTGGCGATGGAGGGCAACGGCCAGGCGGTTGTCTATGCCGGTGGCTGGAGCGATTACCGCGCCCAGCGGGCCGAGACCGCCACCGCCACCGCGCCCGCCGAAAAGACGGCGAAGCCCGCCAAGGAGGCGCGCGAGGCGTCCAAGCCCAAGCCGCAGCAGGCGGGGCTGAGCTTCACCGAGAAGCACCGACTCGAAGAGCTTCCCGACGTCATCGCGCGGCTCGAGGCCGAGATTGGCAAGCTCGAGCAGCTGCTCGCGGATCCCGAGCTCTTCACCCGTGAGCCGGTGAAGTTCCGCAAGGCCACCGAGGCCCTGACCGAGCGGCAGGACAAGCTCTCGGCGGCCGAGGAAGAGTGGCTCGAGCTCGAGGAAAAGGCCGAGGCCGCCGGCTGACCGACGCGCGCGCGTGGCGGGGTCAGTCGCGGCTCAGGTCGAGACGGCGTTCCGCGAGGCCCATGAAGACCACGGTGAACAGGATGCGCACCACGTGGTGCAGGCTGACCAGCGCCGGGTTGGCGGCAAGGCTCAGCGCGATCACCGACATCTCGGTCACCCCGCCGGGCGAGTAGGAGATCATCAGCTGCAGGAAGGGCAGACCGGTGGCGAGGCTGAGCCCGGCGGCAAAGCCCGCGCCGAGGATCAGCATCCACAACACCGAGATCACGCTCAGCCCGGCGCAGCGCCGCAGCATGGCGCCGGTCATGCCGGAAAAGCGCAGCCCCAGCGAGCAGCCCACCACCACCTGCGCCACCGCGATCAGCCAGAACGGCAGGTGCAGGTCGACGGCGCCTGTCAGCGTGACCGCGCCGGCCAGCAGCAGCGGGCCGGTGATCTGGCCCGCGGGCAGGCGGATGACCTTGGCGATGCCAAGCCCTGCGGCGGCGGCGAGCGCGATCAGCAGCAGCGCCAGCGGCGTCACCGGCTCGGAGGCGCTTGGCGTCAGGCCCGCGGCGCTGCCCACCGGATGGCCGAGCCAGAGCGACAGGCCCAGCGGCACGAAGGTGATGACGATGATGATGCGCAGGAATTGCTGCGCGGTGAGCAGCGGCAGCTCGGCCCCGGCGCGCTCGCCCATCACCAGGCTCTCCATCAGCCCGCCCGGCATGCCCGCGAAATAGGCGGTCGCTTTCTTGTAGCCGCCGAGACGGCGGAAGATCATGTAGTTGCCGAAATGCGCCAGCACCACGAACACCGCCAGCGCCGAGAGCGTCAGGATCAGGTCGCCGGCCTCGCGCAGCAGCTCCGGTTCCACCTGCGTGCCGATCATCACTCCGATCAGCCCGATGAAGCCGGTGCGGAAGCGCATCGGGAAGCGGTAGTCGCGCAGCGCGCCATGCTGGAACAACGCCACCGCCAGCGCCGCACTGGCGAGACTGCCCAGCATGAAGGGCATTGGCAGACGCAGGAACTGCGCCAAGAGGCCGCCAAGCCCGCCAAGCGCCAGCAACGCCGCTGTGAGAACGATCATCCGGAGGGTGAGGGTGGTGCCTTGCATGGCGCGACCTAACCCCAGAGGCGGGGAAAGTGCAACGTGGGGCGCGGCTTGCGCTTTCCGAGGTGGCGCCTCTGCCCTAGATCCCCGGCCATGCAGCGCGCACTCTTCATCGGCTCAGAGATCTATCGCGGATCGAAATACGGCACCCGCCATCCGCTCTCGATCGAACGGGTGCCCGCCGCCACCGATCTCGCCGCGGCGCTGGGGCTCATGCCGCGCCGCCTTTACCGCACCAGCCCGCGCGCCAAGCCCGAGGCGTTGGCGGCGTTCCACACGGCCGATTACATCGCCGCGTTGCAGGCGGCGGAGGCCGAGGGTGCGGTCAGCGACGAGACCCGGGCGCGCTACGGCCTTGGCACGCTGTCGAACCCGGTCTTTCCCGAGATGTATCGCCGCCCGGCGACGGCGGTGGGCGGCGGGCTCCTGGCAGCCGAGATGGTGATGTCGGGTGCGGTGCGGGCGGTGCACAATGCCGGGGGTGGCACCCATCACGCGCTGGCCGGGCAGGCGGCGGGGTTCTGCTTTCTCAACGAGCCCGTGCTGACCATCCTGCACCTGCAGCGGCTGGGGGCGCGGCGGGTGGCCTATGTCGATATCGACGCGCATCACGGCGACGGCGTAGAGCTCGCCTTTCACGGCTCCGAGGGCGTGCGGGTGATCTCGGTACACGAGGACCGGCGCTGGCCCTTCACCGGGGCGCTGGAGGACGAGGGCGGCGGGGCGGCCTTCAACCTGCCGGTGCCGCGCGGCTTCAACGACAGCGAGTTCGCCTACGTCCTGGACGAGATGATCCTGCCCGCAGTCGCGGCGTTCCGGCCTGACGCGGTGTTCCTGCAATGCGGCGCGGATGCGCTGACCGAGGATCCGCTGTCGCGGCTCGAGCTGTCGAACAACAGCCATTTCCGCGCGGTTCGGGCGCTGTTTGATCTGGCGCCACGGCTCGTGACTTCGGGCGGCGGCGGGTACAATCCGTGGAGCGTGGCACGCTGCTGGGCCGGGGTCTGGGCAATGCTGTCGGGGCAGGAGCTTCCCGACGAGCTGACGCAAGAGGCGCGTGCGCTGCTGGCGGGTCTGACATGGTCGCGCAAGGGGCGGCCGGGCCCCGAGCTGCTCACCAGCTTGCGGGATGCGCCGCGCGAGGGGCCGATCCGCGACGAGATCCGCGCGGGTGTGGCCCATCTGAAACGCAGGCTCTGACGCTCAGAGGTATTTTCCGGCTTCGCGCCGGGCGAAGGGCTTGAGCCGAGCGCCATGCGCCTCGAGGAAGCCCTCGGCGCGGGCGCGGTCATGCTTCGAGAGATCGCGGATCCACCAGCCGACCGCCTTCTGGATGAACCAGTCGCGATCCTCGGCATAGCTTGCAGCCCAGCCAAGCACCCGGTCGCGGATCGCCAGATCCTGCTCGGAGGGAAAGTTCATCTTGGCCCAGGGCAGGGTGATGACCAGCGCCGCGCGGCGGGTCCACATATGCGGGCTCTCGGTCCAGTGCGCCACGGTCTCGAGGCGCGACGGATCGGCGGTGAGCCGACGCTGCCCGGCCATGCAGGCGTGATCGGCGATGGCCCAGCTGTCGAACTGGGGCACCCAGTCGCAGATCAGCCGCCACGCCGCGTCATCGGGGCGGATGCGCGCTTGGGTCAGCAGCTTGGCCGCCGCAAGACGGGCCTCGAACACGTCCGTCAGCCACAGATCGCGCGCCAGTGCCACGCGCTCGTCGACCGGAAGGGCCTGCCGCCAGCCGCGGGTGATGTCGTTCAGTGCAGGGTTCGGCACGCCAAGATAGGGGCGGTCGATCTTATGATAGGCGCGCATGCCTTCCGCGCGACCGGGCTCGGCGTGGCGCGCGATCTCGGCAAGGGCCTCGTCGGCGGTCATCTGTCGTGGTCCTTTGTGCCGGTGGGGCGGCGGTTGCGTGGCGCCGGGCGGAGGCCGCCGCAGCGCGCATCGAATCGGTTTGCCATGAGAAAGCCCTCCGAACGGCTCGGGTGCAGGGTACGCTCCGGGCAGCGCGGAGCCAGCAAAACCGGCAATCGCTGCGGTTACTCCACCGTTACCGATTTCGCGAGGTTGCGCGGCTGGTCCACGTCGGTGCCCTTGGCGACGGCGGCGTGATAGGCCAGCAGCTGCGCCGGCAGGGCGTAGAGCAACGGCGCGAGGCGGTCGTCGACCTCCGGCAGGGTGATGACCTGCCAGACGCCTTCGCCGGCCTCGGCGGCGCCGCGCGCATCGGTGACGAGGCAGATCTTGCCACCGCGCGCCATCACCTCCTGCATGTTCGACACGGTCTTGTCGAAGAGCCCGTCATGCGGCGCCATGACGATCACCGGAACGGTCTTGTCGATCAGCGCGATGGGGCCGTGCTTGAGTTCTCCCGATGCATAAGCTTCGGCATGTATGTAGCTGATTTCCTTTAGTTTAAGGGCGCCCTCATAGGCGATTGGATACATCAGGCCGCGGCCAAGGAAGAGAACGTCGCGGGCCTCGGCGATCTTCTGCGCCGCGGCCTCCATGGTGCCGTCGCGGTCGAGCGTGGCGTTGAACAGCCCCGGCAGCGCGCGCAGCTGAGCCAGCAGCGCGGCCTTGTCGGCGGCATCCATGTGGCCGCGCTCTGAGGCCGCCTTGATGGCCAGAAGCAGCAGCGCGTTGAGCTGACAGGTGAAGGCCTTGGTCGAGGCCACGCCGATCTCGACCCCGGCATGGATCGGCAGCGCGAGGTCGCTCTCGCGGGCGATCGAGCTGGTCTCGACATTGACCACCGAGACGATGCTGTCGGCCTTGTCACGGCAGTAGCGCAGCGCGGCGAGCGTGTCGGCGGTCTCGCCCGACTGGCTGACGAAGAGCGCCACGGTGCCCGGCAGAACCGGCGGTTCGCGGTAGCGGAACTCGGAGGCGACATCGACCTCGACGGGCAGGCGGGCGAGCTTTTCAAACCAGTATTTCGCCGTCAGGCAGGCGTAATAGGCGGTGCCGCAGGCCACCAGCACCAGCCGGTCGACCTTGGTGAAATCCAGCGCCGTCGCGGGGATCTCGATGCGGTCACCGTCGAGATAGGCGCTGAGCGCGTCGGCCAGCACTGTGGGCTGCTCGGCGATCTCCTTGGCCATGAAGTGCTTGTAGCCGGCCTTGTCGACGCGCGCGGCGTCCATGCGGATTTTGCGCGCCTCGCGGTTCACGCGGCGGTTCTCCATGTCGAAGATTTCGGCACCCTTGCGGGTGATCACCGCCCAGTCGCCTTCCTCGAGATATGTCAGCGTGTCGGTCATCGGCGCCAGCGCGATGGCGTCGGAGCCGATGAACATCTCGTTCTCGCCATGCCCGATGGCCAGCGGCGAGCCCTTGCGGGCGGCGATCATCAGGTCTTCCTCGCCGTCGAACAGGAAGGCAAGCGCGAAGGCGCCCTCGAGCTGCGCGATGGTGGCCTGCGCCGCCTCGACGGGGCTCTTGCCGGCGTCGAGATGCATCTGCGTCAGCATCGCCACGGTCTCGGTGTCGGTGTCGGTCTCGGGCTGGTAACCGGCCTGGGCGAGGATGGCGCGCAGCTCGCGGAAGTTCTCGATGATCCCGTTATGGACCACCGCCACCGGTCCCGCCTTGTGCGGATGGGCGTTCTTCTCGTTGGGTTCGCCATGGGTGGCCCAGCGGGTGTGGCCGATGCCGGCCTTTCCGGGCAGCGGTTCGTGCACCAGCCGGTCGCTGAGATTGACCAGCTTGCCCACCGCGCGGCGACGGTCGAGCTTGCCCTCGTTCACCGTGGCGATGCCGGCGCTGTCATAGCCGCGATATTCGAGCCGCCGCAGCGCCTCGACCAGGATCGGCGAGGCCTCGTGACTGCCCAGCACTCCGACGATTCCACACATGCCCGTTACCCTTTGTTCTGTTTTGCTTTCTTGGCCTTCAGCATGTCGAAGAGCCGGGTTGCGAAGCCGGCTTTCTCGACCTGCTTGGCACGCCCCAGCGCCAGCGCGCCCGGGGCTACATCGTCGGTGATCACCGAGCCCGAACCGGTCATCGCGCCGTCGCCGATGGTGACCGGGGCGACCAGCATGGTGTCGGAGCCGATGAAGGCGTTGCGCCCGATGGTGGTGCGGTGCTTGAACACGCCGTCATAATTGCAGGTGATGGTGCCGGCGCCGATATTGCTGCCCTCGCCGATATCGGCATCACCGAGATAGGTCAGGTGGTTGGCCTTGGCGCCCTCGCCGAGATAGGCGTTCTTGATCTCGACGAAATTGCCCACGTGGGTGTGCTCGGCCAGCTCGGCGCCGGGGCGCAGGCGTGCGAAGGGGCCGACGATGGCGCCGCGGCTCACGTGGCAGCCTTCGAGATGGCTGAAGGCACGGATGCGGGCGCCGCTCTCGATGGTGGCACCGGGGCCGAAGATCACGTTGGGTTCGATCTCGGCATCGCGGCCAATCACTGTGTCCCACGCGAACCAGCAGGTCTCGGGGGCCTGCAAGGTGACGCCGTCGGCCATCAGCCGGGCGCGGATCGCCTGCTGGAAAGACGCCTCGGCACCGGCGAGCTCGGCGCGGGAGTTCACCCCCAGCGTCTCTGCCTCGGCGCAATGCACCACGCCCGCCGAGAGACCACGGGCGCGGGCAATCTCGACGATGTCGGGCAGGTAGTATTCGCCCGCCGCGTTGTCGTTCTTCACCTCCGCGAGCAGGCTTTGCAGGGTCGCGGCGTCGGCGGCAACAACGCCGGAATTGCAAAGGCTTATGGCGCGCTCTTCATCCGTCGCATCCTTGTATTCGACGATGCGGATCAGCGCGTCACCTTCGGTCACGAGGCGACCGTAACGGCCCGGGTCGGCGGCCTCGAAGCCCAGCACCACCACGTCGTGCTCGGCACGGGCGCGGGCCATGTCTTCGAGCGTGTCCTGGCTGATGAAGGGGGTGTCACCGTAGAGTACGATGGCGTCGCCATCAAAGCCCTCCAGCTCGGGACCAGCCTGCAGAACCGCATGCGCGGTACCGAGCTGTTCGGACTGGATCACCACCCGCGCCTCGGGGTCGCACGCCTGCGCCGAGGCTGCAACTTGCTCGGCCTCGTGGCCGGCGACAACGATGCTGCGCGCAGGCTCGAGGCTCTGTCCGGCGCGCATGGCGTGCCACAGCATCGGCGCGTGGGCGATGCGGTGCAGCACCTTGGGCAGGTCGGACTCCATGCGGGTGCCCTTGCCCGCAGCAAGGATGATCAGGGCGATGCTCATGCCGGTTTCCCGTTTGTGTTCTGTCTTCGCCCGTTCTATCGGCTCAGGGGGCAGGAGCAAGATCGCATCCATCACGTTGAATGTCGTGATGTGTCAGCCGGAGGATTCCCCATGCGCACGGTCATCTTCGATCTCGACGGCACGCTGGCAGATACCAGCGGCGACCTGATCGCCGCCGCCAACTGGTGCTTTTCGGAAATGGGATCGCAGGCGCGCCTCGACCCGGTGGACGATGCGTCGACCGCCTTTCGCGGCGCGCGGGCGATGTTGAAGCTGGGGCTTGAGCGGGCGGGCGCTTATGAGGCCGAGACGGTCGAGCGCTGGTATCCACAGCTGCTCGCCGCCTATGGCGAGGCGATCGACGTGCACACGCAGCTCTACCCGGGCGCGGTCGAGGCGGTCGCGGCGCTGCGCAATGACGGCTGGCGCGTCGGCATTTGCACCAACAAGCCCGAGGGGCTGGCCGAGACCCTGCTGCAGCGGTTGGGTGTGCGGGATCTTTTTGGCGCACTGATCGGTGCTGATACGCTGCCGGTGCGCAAGCCCGACCCGCTGCCCTATACCGAGGTGGTGGCGCGGCTCGGCGGCGACGTGGGCCGGAGCTGTCTCATCGGCGACACCGACACCGATCGCAAGACCGCCGCCGCGGCCAAGGTGCCCTGTATCCTCGTGACCTTCGGGCCGGATGGCGAGGCGGTGCGCGATCTCGGTCCCGAGGGCCTTATCGGCCATTTCGACGAGCTGCATGGCGAGGTGGCCCGGCTGGTCTCCTGAGCGCGCTCGGCACGGGGGAAATCTCCGGAGAAAATCTTTCATGCGAAAGATTTTCGGGATCGGGTCCGGAGGCGAAGATTTTTCGAACGAAAAATCTTGAACCGCGGGGTGATTGACGTGGCGGCCGGCGGGGCGCAGAAACGGCGCATGACAGAGCGCTTTACCGGAAGTTTCACCCAGCAGGAGCCGATCCCCGAGGACGGCATCGAAGCCGCGCTCGCGGTTCTGCGCCATGGCCGCCTGCATCGTTACAACACCGCTCCCGACGAGCTGTCGGAGACCGCGCTGCTCGAGCAGGAGGTCGCCGCCATGACGGGCGCGCGCTATGCGCTCGCGGTGGCCTCCGGCGGCTACGCGCTTGGCTGCGCCCTGCGCGCCGTTGGCGTGCAGCCGGGCGACACGGTGCTGACCAACGCCTTCACCCTCGCGCCGGTCCCCGGGGCCATCGCGTCGGTCGGCGCCAAGCCGGTCTTTGTCGGCGTCACCGAGGATCTGGTGATCGATCTCGACGATCTGGCCACCAAGCTGGCTCAGGCCCGCGTTCTGATGCTCAGCCACATGCGCGGGCACCTGTGCGACATGGACCGGCTGATGGCGCTCTGCGATGCCGCCGGCGTCACGGTGATCGAGGATTGCGCTCATACCATGGGAGCGGCGTGGAACGGCGTGGCGTCCGGGCGGCACGGCGCGGTGGGCTGCTACTCGACCCAGACCTACAAGCACGTCAACTCGGGCGAGGGTGGTTTCCTCGTCACCGATGATGAAGAAATCGCCGCCCGCGCGGTGATCCTGTCGGGCTCCTACATGCTCTACGAGCGCCACCTTGCGGCCCCGGGCCCGGAGGTGTTCGAGCGCGTCAAATACCACACGCCCAACGTCTCTGGTCGCATGGACAACCTGCGCGCGGCCATTCTGCGCCCGCAGCTGCGTGATCTGGACACGCAGGTCGAACGCTGGAATGACCGTTACCGCGCGGTCGAAGACGGTCTCCGCGACGTGCCCGGCCTGACGGTGATCGACCGCCCCGCGCCCGAGCGCTATGTCGGCTCCTCGATCCAGCTTCTGCTGCTCGACTGGGCGGCGGAGGCGGTGCAGGAGGTGCTGCGCCGCTGCGCCGCCCGTGGGGTCGAGCTGAAGTGGTTCGGCGGGGCCGAGCCGGTGGCGTTCACCTCGCGCTACGACAGTTGGCGCTACGCCGAGAGCGTGCCGCTGCCGCGCACCGACCGGGTGCTGGCGGGGCTCTTGGACATGCGCCTGCCGCTGACCTTCAGCGTTGATGACTGCGCCCAGATCGCCCGCATCATCCGCGCCGAGGTTTCGGCAGTGCATCAGCGGGGCTGAGCCGCGGCATCACACCTTTGGAGGAGGGCGGCCCGCGCCGCCCCGTGCCAGACTGGACAGACGACACCGGGGGAGAGACAGATGACCGGCAGTGATCTTAGCGACAGCATTCCCGAAACCGCGCTTGGCTGGCACCGCGAGGGCAAGGGCGCCGTGCTTGCCACGGTGATCGAGACCTGGGGCTCGGCGCCGCGGCGCGTCGGCGCGCAGCTGGCGATCTCGGGGGCAGGCGAGATCGAGGGCTCGGTCTCGGGTGGTTGCGTCGAGGGCGCGGTGATCGTCGAGGCGCTTGAGGCGCTCGAGGAGGGGGCCGCGCGCGAGCTTGAATTCGGTGTCTCCGACGGCGACGCCTTCGCCGTGGGGCTGGCCTGCGGCGGCACCATCCGGGTGCTGGTCGAGCCGGTGGGCAGCGTGCTGCCCGAAGCGCTGCTGGCCGATCTCTGCGCCGCCCGCGCTGCGCGGGCGCCTGTGGCCTACGTGGTCGATCTCGACACCGGTGCGCGCCGCCTCGAGCGTGATGGCTTTGAGACCCGCTTCCGCATGGACCGCTCGGGCTTCGAGGAAGGCAGCCGGACCTTCGTGGCCATCCACAACCCGCCGCTGCGGCTCATCGTGGTGGGCGCGGTGCACATCGCCCAGGCGCTGGTGCCGATGGCGCGCATTGCGGGCTACGACCCGGCGATCGTCGACCCGCGCGAGACCTTCGGCGCGCAGGCCCGCTTTCCCGGAGAGACCCTGCTCAACGACTGGCCCGACGAGGCGGTGGAACAGCTCGGCCTCGACAGCCGCACCGCGCTGGTGCTGCTGACCCACGATCCCAAGCTCGACGACCCGGCGCTGACGCTGGCGCTGCGCTCGGGCTGCTTCTACATCGGCGCACTCGGGTCCACCCGGACCCATGCCAAGCGCGTGGCGCGGATGCAGGAGGCGGGCTTCTCCGAGGCCGAGATCGCCCGCATCCACGGCCCGGTCGGGCTCGACATCGGCGCCGCCGGCCCGTCCGAGATCGCGGTCTCGATCCTGGCCGAGATGACAGGCGTGCTGAGGAAAGGCGCGTGAAGTTCGGCCCCGTCCCGGTGGCCGAGGCGGCGGGCCACATCCTGGCCCATTCCGAGGCGCTGCCCTCGGGCCGCCTGCGCAAGGGCACGGTGCTGAGCCCGGCCAACCTCGCCTCCCTCGAGGCGGCGGGCCTGACCGAGGTGGTGGTGGCCCGGCTGGAACCCGGCGACGTGGCCGAGGACGACGCGGCGGCGCGGCTGGCGCACGCGATGCTGCCCGAGCCGGAGGCCTCGGGGCTGCGCATCGGCAAGGCCGCCACCGGCCGGGTCAACCTGCACGCCACGCAGATCGGCCTGGTCGAGGTCGATGCCGCGCGCATCGACGCCATCAATGCGGTGCACCCGATGATCACCGTGGCCACCGTGCGCCCGTGGCAGAGTCTGCCCGAGCGCGGCATGGCGGCGACGATCAAGATCATCTCCTACGCGGTGCCCGGCGACGCACTGGAGGCGGCCTGCGCCGCAGCGCCCGGCGCGCTGATCCTTCGCCCGGTGACCCGCAGGAGTGCCCAGCTCATCGAGACGGTGATCGGGGATGGCGCGCCGCAGAAAGGCCGCCGCGCCGTCGCTGGCCGGCTGCAGCGCATGGGCGTCCCGATGCTGCCTGACGTCGCGGTTCCGCACGACATCGCTCCCCTCGCGACCGCCATCTCCCAAAGCGAGGCCGAGGTCATCCTGATCCTCACCGGCTCGGCCACCTCCGACCTTTACGACACCGCTCCCGAAGCGCTGCGTGCCGCCGGTGGCGAGGTCACCCATTTCGGAATGCCGGTCGATCCCGGCAACCTGCTGTTCTTCGGCAAGCTCGGGGAGCGTCCGGTCATCGGCCTGCCGGGCTGCGCCCGCTCGCCTGCGCTCAACGGTGCCGACTGGGTGCTCGAACGCATGCTCTGCGGCATCGAGGTCAGCCCTCGGGAAATCAGCGCCATGGGGGTCGGCGGTCTGCTCAAGGAGCCGCCCTCCCGGCCGCGCCCGCGCGAATCCTGACGCGCGGCGCCCGCATCTTCTTCTGGCCGAAAATATCCCGGGGGAGGCCGCGCCTCGCGCGGACGGGGGCAGCGCCCCCCTGACACCCCGGCCCGGCCGCGAGACGCCGCAGATCGAAAATGCGGGCAAAGAAAAACCCGCCGGAACGCGGCGGGTTGCTCTGTCGCTCTGTCGGGCGCCTTACTTGGCGACCGGTCCGATCATCATGATCATCTGGCGGCCTTCCATCTTCGGCATGTTCTCGACCTTGCCGAGTTCCTTGACGTCTTCGGCAACCCGCTCGAGCAGCTCGCGGCCAAGGTTCTGGTGCGCCATTTCGCGGCCGCGGAAGCGCAGGGTGATCTTCACCTTGTCGCCCTTCTCGAGGAACTTCAGCACATTGCGCATCTTGACGTCGTAGTCGTGGATGTCGGTCCCGGGACGGAACTTCACCTCTTTGACTTCGATGATCTTCTGCTTCTTGCGAGCTTCGGATTCGCGCTTCTGCTGTTCGTACTTGAACTTGCCGAAGTCCATGATCTTGCAGACCGGCGGATTGGCATTGGGCGAGATCTCGACGAGATCGAGCCCGGCCTGCTCGGCCAGCTCCATCGCGCGTCGGGGGGGCTGGACGCCCAGGTTCTCGCCTTCGGCGCCGATCAGACGGATTTCAGGGGCCCGGATGCGATCGTTGACGCGGGGGCCGGTGTCGCGCGTTGGGGGCGCGTTGTGAGGTCTGCGAGCTATGGTATCGGTCCTTTTACCGTGAATACTTTGGTGGCGCAAAATAGTCCTGCGCCAGCGTTGTTTCAAGCGCTTAATCCGGCCCGTTGCGGCAATCCCGCGACCGGCCGCGCCGCGATCCGGGCAGGTGCCGGGCCGAGTGGCGCAGCGGGCCTTGTTGTTGGCGGTAACGGAGCGAGGGGCGAGCCCGACCGGCGCGCTCGGCGCCAGAGCCGATTCTCCGCATGGGCCGCGCAAGCCTCGGGGCAGTCCGCCTCTGGTTGCGACGCCATGGGCTGCGCTGCCGAAAGTGTCGGTTCGACGGCGCGGAGGCGCAACGGCGCGATTGCGTGAATCGCGAGGCTGGGCTAATTCTGTAAGACCGTTTCGGATTTTTTCAGAACAGGTTTCTTGGCGATGCAAAGCGGCCGTCTCTCTCAGATCTTGGTGTCGCTCGGGGCACTTTGGATGTGTGTCATCCTGGTGGGCTGGCTCACGGGCTCCGAAGAACTTTCGCGCATCGCTGCGCATCGCGCCAGCACGGTTCCCAGCACCGCGATCGGCATCGCCTTCCTGTTTGTCGCTATGATGGAGTTCGAGGACGGCAACCAGCGATCGGTGCTGGTCAGCCGCAGGCTGACTTCGGTTGCGCTGGCCATTGCCGCCGCCAATCTGCTGCTCTCGCTCGCCGGGCGGGTGGATATCGATCACTGGCTGTTCGACGCGGTCATCCGTCCCGAAGACCGCATGTCGCCGGGCACGGCGCTTGGCATCATCGTCGCCTGCGCCACGATCTGGCTGGCAGGCGCGCACCGGACACGCCGCCTCAGCGGGGCGGTCGCCATCGTCGGCCTCTCGGGGCTGAGTGCCATCATCCTTGGCAACTCCTTCGTGCCCGGGGCCGTTTTCGGAAAGGCGCTGCTGTCGGGCATGTCGATCTTCACCGCTCTGGCGCTGGCCTTGTTCTTTGTGGCCCATCTTCTGAAGCTCGACTCGCTTGAGCCCGCCGCGCCCGCCGTTTCCGATTGCGACTGACCGTGCCCGCCTTGCCTTGAGGCCGGCGCACGGCCCCGAGGATGGCAGGCCCCGGCTCATCAGAAGATCAACCCATGACAAGATCAAAGCAAAAGACCCCCGCCGCGAGGCAGGGGTCCTGAAACTGTGTCGGCACGTCTGACCAGAGGTCAGTCGAGGAATGCCTTCTCGACCACGTAGTGCTTGGGATCGGAGTTCGCGCCTTCCTCGAGCCCGTATTCCTCGAACATCTCCTTGAGCTCGAGGTTGAAGGCGAGGTTGCCGCAGATCATCGCACGGTCGGTCTCGGGGTTGAGCGGCTCGACGCCGAGATCGGCAAAGGCCTCGCCCGAGCGCATCAGGTCGGTGATGCGGCCCATCTTCGGGCTCTCTTCGCGTGTGGTGGTCGGGTAATACTTGATCTTCTTCCAGAAGCCCTCGCCGATCACCTCGTTGAGCAGCTCGTCGGTCTTCAGGCTCTCGATCAGGTCGGCGCCATATTTCAGCTCACCGGCCTCGCGGCAGGTGTGGGTGATGATGACCTCGTCGTAATCCGCGTAGGTCTGCGGCTCGCGCAGCAGCGAGGCGAAGGGCGCAAAGCCGGTGCCGGTGGCGAAGAACCAGATGCGCTTGCCGGGCAGCAGCGCGTCATGCACCAGCGTGCCCACGGGCTTGGGCCGCAGGATGATCTCGTCGCCGGGCTGGATGTGCTGAAGCTTCGAGGTCAGCGGACCGTCCTGCACCTTGATCGAGTAGAACTCGAGCTCCTCGTCCCAGGACGGCGAGGCGATCGAGTAGGCGCGCAGAAGCGGTTTCTGCTTGCCGGTCTCGGGGTGCGGATCGCCCATCAGGCCGATCATCACGAACTCGCCAGAGCGGAAGCGGAGGCTCGCCGGGCGCGACACCCGGAACGAGAACAGGCGGTCCGTCCAGTGCTTGACCTCGGTCACGGTCTGGGCGTCGGGCAGCACCATCTTCTTCGGCGCGTCGTCTGCGGCTTTGGTCGCGTTGGTGTCGGTCACGGGGCTCATCTCGGTCATGGTGTTCACATCAAGGTCCGTTGCGACTGCATAGCGCAAAAATCGTTTGTAGGCAAACGAACCTCGAGTCCCTTTCTAGAGCGTTGTCGTATGGATTGGAAGATGACTCAACCGCGCATGCGGCTCTGGTAGTCGTGCTGCTGCCAATTTGAGCGGAACAGCCACTCGGCCTCGGGCTGGCGCGCGGCAAGCTCGTCCGAGATCTCGACCTCGTCGAAGCCGGAGCGCCGCGCCATGGCGTACTGGTCCGAGATCACGTGGCCCTTGGCGCGCAGACGGCCCTTGTAGCCGCGAAGGCGCAGCAGGCGGGCCAGCGTGAAGCCGCGCCCGTCGGCAAAGCTCGGGAAGTCGACGCGGATCATCTGCGTGTCCGCATCGAATTCGAGCGCCTCGGGATCGGTGTCGGAGGGCAGGTCGAGCGCGGTCTCGGTCTCGAAGCCGGCGCTCCAGTCATCGGGCGCGAAGCCCGCGTCGGTGACGATGATGCTCATGTGCTCGGTCCTTGTCTCACCATGCGGCCATTGGCGAAATGAATGCCGCATTCCACTTTCTCTTCGCCGCGCCAGCGCCCGGAGCGCGGGTCCTCGCCCTCGGCCACCGGCGAGGTGCAGGGGGCGCAGCCGATCGACGGGTAGCCCTGTGCCACCAGCGGATGCCGGGGCAGGCGATTCTCGTCCATGTAGGCGCGCACGTCCTCCGGCGCCCAATGCGCCAGCGGGTTGACCTTGATGCGCCCGGTGGCGTCCTCGAGCTCGAAGAACTCGAGCGTCTGCCGCGTGGCCGACTGGAAGCGCTTGCGGCCGGTGATCCAGCCATCAAAGCCCGACAGCGCCTGCTCGAGCGGCACGGTCTTGCGCAGGGCGCAGCAGGCGTCGGTGCTGTGATTGCGCAGGTCGTCGTCAGGATCGCGCTGCGCCAGCAGGGCCTCGTCGGTACGGATCACCCGCACGTCCTCGAGATGCAGCCGCTCGGCCACGTCCTGCTGGTAGACCAGCGTCTCGGCAAAGAGCAGCCGCGTGTCGATGAACAGCACCGGCGTCTTGCGGTCGATCATCGCCACGAGATGAAGCAGCGCGATCGACTCGGCCCCGAAGGACGACACCATCGCGATGTCGCCGGCCTCGGGGTCGCGCAGAGCGCCCTCGAGCACCGCGACGGCACCGTGATGGCGGTAGCGCGCGTTCAGCGCCGCGACCCGCTGGCGCAGATCCGCCAGCGCATCGGCACCAAGCGCGGGCGCGCCGGACGCCTGCGTGTCAGGGAGAGATTGAAAGCTCATGCGATCACGCAGCCCGGGACCGCTTGCCCGTGTCCTCGCCGTAGAGCGCCAGCTTGAAGGGCGCCATGCCGAGACGGCGATAGGTCTGCAGGAAGCTTTCCTCGGGTCCTTCTCGATGGTCCATGTAGGCCCCCACGATGCGTTCGATCGCGGGCACAACCTCTTCGGCCGGGAAGCCCGGCCCGGTGCGCTCGCCGAGGCTCGCGGTCTCGGTGGCATCGCCGCCGAGGGTGATCTGGTAGTTCTCGACGCCGGCACGATCAAGGCCGAGAATGCCGATATGGCCCACGTGGTGGTGGCCGCAGGCGTTGATGCAACCGGAGATCTTGATCTTCAGCTCGCCGATCTCGTTCTCGATCTTCAGCTCGTCGAAGCGGGTGGCGATCTCCTGAGCGATCGGGATCGAGCGGGCGGTGGCCAGCGCGCAGTAATCCATGCCGGGGCAGGCGATGATATCCGAGATCATGCCGATATTGGCGGTCGCCAGACCGTGCGCCTTCAGGATCTTGTGGATCTGCGGAAGGTCGGACTTGTGGACATGCGGCAGCACCACGTTCTGCTCGTGGGTGATGCGCAGCTCGTCATGGCCGAAGCGGCGGGCGAGGTCGGCCATCACGCGCATCTGCTCGGCGGTGGCATCGCCCGGCGTCTCGCCATGGGCCTTGAGGCTGATCTGCGCGATGGCATAACCGCCGGCCTTGTGCGCGGTGAGGTTGCTGTCGGCCCAGGCGCGGAACACCGGATCGGCCTCGTAGGCAGTATCGAACGCCTCGGTCGGAGCGTTGCGGAAGGCGGGCGGGGCGAACTGCGCCGCGATCTCGTCGAAGAGCGCGAGATCGGCGCCGTTGAACGCCGCCTTGGTCTCGGCGAAGCGCGACGCGACACGCTCGCGGATCTCGTCGATGCCGTGCTCGTGCACGGTGATCTTGATGCGGGCCTTGTACTTGTTGTCGCGGCGGCCGAGCAGGTTCCAGACCGAGACCACGGCCTCGACATACGGCAGCAGGTCTTCCTGCGGCACGAAGGGGGCCAGCTCCTTGCCGATCATCGGGGTGCGGCCAAGCCCGCCGCCCACGAGGACGCGGTAGCCGATCTCGCCGTCATGCTCGACGACCTGGATACCGATGTCATGCGCCTTGATCACGGCGCGGTCGTTCTCGGCGCCGGTGACGGCGATCTTGAACTTGCGCGGCAGGAACTGGAATTCCGGGTGGTCAGTCGACCACTGGCGCAGCAGCTCGGCCACGGGGCGCGGATCGGCGACCTCGTCGGCGGCGGCGCCGGCGAAGTGGTCCGCGGTCACGTTGCGGATGGTGTTGCCGCTGGTCTGGATGGCGTGCATCCCGACCTCGGCCAGAGCGTCGAGCATGTCGGGCACATCACGCAACTCGGGCCAGTTGTACTGGATGTTCTGCCGGGTGGTGAAGTGGCCGTAGCCCTTGTCCCACTTCTCGGCCAGCAGCGCGAGCTGGTCCATCTGCGCGCCGTTGAGCGTGCCATAGGGGATCGCCACGCGCAGCATGTAGGCATGCAGCTGGAGATAGAGGCCGTTCATCAGGCGCAGCGGCTTGAACTCGTCCTCGGTCAGTGCCCCGGAGATGCGGCGCTCCACCTGCTGACGGAACTGGCGGTTGCGCTCTGCAACGAAGGCTGTGTCGAACTCTGTGTAGCTGTACATCTGTCAGTCTCTCCCGCGGGGGTACGTGTGGACCCCGCAAATGTCTTCGAGAAGGTGCGGCGCGGCCTCAGCCGGCGGCCTGCTTGCCGTGGTGGTAGTTGGACGGGCCGGTGGCGCGGAACTCCTCGCGGAAATGCGTGGGCTGGGGGCCGTCCTCGGTGGGGGCCATGTCGGCGAGGTAAACGCCGACCGCCTCGGAGGCGCGGGCCTGCGCGTCAAGCAGGCGGAGCTGCGCGATGGCCTCGTCGGTGATGATCTCGGCCTCGTCGAGGCGCCGCACCCAGCGGTCATCGGAGGCGAGGTAGATCACGTCGCCCTCGAGCAGGGCGTTGGCGGTGACGACTTTCGGGGTAAAGGCCTTGGGCATCAGGAAACCTCCTGTCTTGCAAATGCGATGGCGCGTGCGGCGCGCGGGGCGAGCCCCAGAAGAAGAACGGCGGGGCCGTCGAGATCGGCGGCGTCGAGATCGGCGGGCAGGGTGGCCAGCGTCGAGGGCAGCTGGCGCTCGTTCGGGCGCGAGGCGTTCGCCACCACGGTGATCGGGGTGTCAGGGGCGCCGCCATGCATCATCAGCCGGCCCTGCAGGAAGCGCGCGGCGCGCTTGCCCATGTAGATCGCGGCGACGGCACCGGGGCGGGCCAGCGTGCGCCAGTCCTGCTCGGCGAAGCCTTTGACGTCATGCCCGGTCAGCAGCCGCAGGTCGGAATTGCGCCCGCGCTTGGTCAGCGAGACGCCGAGGCTTGCGGCAGCGGCGGTCGAGGCGGTCAGGCCCGGCGTGACATGGTAGGGGACGCCGGCGGCGTCGAGCGCTTCGGTCTCCTCGTCGAGCCGGCCGAACACGCCCGGGTCGCCCGCCTTGAGGCGGACGGTGCGGGCACCGCTCGAGGCGTGGGCGATGATCAGCGCGTTGATGTCGTCCTGCTTCATCGACGGACCGAAGCCCTTTTTGCCTACGGGCAGGAGCGTGGCGCCCTCGGAGGCCAGCGACAGGATTGCTTCGGGCACCAGCTGGTCGTGCAGGATGACCTCGGCGGACTGGATCTCGCGCATGGCACGGACCGTCAGAAGCTCCGGGTCGCCGGGGCCGGCGCCGACGAAGGCCACGTGCCCGCGCGGCGGGGTCTGGGAAGGATGTGCCATCTGGATCAGTCCGCTGTGAGTGTTTTGCTTGTGCAAATATAGAACATCGTCCCCCTGGATCGCTAGGAGGGGGCGGTTTTAAAGAACTTTGTTCTCAGTAGTGACGGTGTTATGAAACAACGTCTACGGATGGACAGGAAAGAGGAAAACCCATGCAGCTCGATGGCACCGACCGGAAAATCCTTCGCGAACTGCAGCTCGATGCGGGGCGTTCGCTCGACGAGATCGCCCGCGCGGTCGGCTCGTCCAAGACCCCTGTGTGGAACCGGATTCGCAAGATGCGCGAGGGCGGCGTGATCGGTCCTCAGGTGGTGATCGCCGACGCCGACAAGCTGGGTTTCGAGGCCTGTTTCTTCGTGCTGGTGCGGACCTCGGAGCACGATGCCGACTGGCAGGGGCGGTTCCTGCACGCGGTGCGCTCGCGCCCCGAGGTGATGGAGGCGCACCGGCTGGCGGGCGATATCGACTACATCCTCAAGGTGCGGGTGCAGAACGCCCGGGCCTATGATGTGTTCTACCAGGCGCTGATCTCGGAGGTGAAGGTGCACAACGTCACCGCGCTGCTGTCGATGGAGGAGATCAAGAACACCACGGCGCTGCCGGTGTGAGGTCTGGCGACAGTGTGCCCGGTTCGATTGCATCAGGGGAGGAAGACGCGCAGCGTCGGGCCGCGGATTGGCGATCCATGCATGGAATCCCTCGATTTATCGCGGCCACATCCGAAGGACCTCGAAGCTGAGCGCCTAGCGTCACCAGATCGCCGGTCCGGGGGGCGGCCCGGCGATGCGCGGCGGCCTGCGGCCTTGATTCCGCGCGGGCACGCGGCTCAGGTGATACGGAAACACACGAACAGCGCGAGGCGCCGCCTCACCGCGCCACCACCAACCGCTCCAGCCCGTGGAACGGGTAGAGGTCTGCATAGCGCGGCGTCTCCGCCAGCCGCAGCCCCGGGCAGCGCGCAAACAGGATCGGCAGCGCCACCTGCAGCTCCAGCCGCGCCAACGGCGCCCCGACGCAGAAATGCGGACCGCCGCCGAAGGCGTGATGCGCAGGCCCCTCGCGCATCGGATCGAACCGCCGTGGATCGGCATAGACCTCCGGATCACGCCCTGCCGCGCCCAGCAGAAGACCGACCTGCTCGCCGCGCCGGAAGCGGTGGCCGAAAAGCGTCACCTCCTCGTAGGCATAGCGCATGAACAGATGCAGCGGCGGGTCGTGGCGCATGATCTCCTCGCAGACCGGCGCGGCATCGGCCTGCGATATCGAACGGCCGGTCTCGAGCAGCGTCTTGATGCCGTTGCCCATGGTGTGCACCGTTGCCTCGTGACCGGCATTGAGCAGCAGGATGCAGGTGGTGATCAGCTCTTCGGTCGAGAGTTTCTCGCCCGCCTCCTCGGCGGCAATCAGCTGCGACAGAAGGTCGTCGCGCGGATCGCTGCGGCGGGCATCGATGTACTCGGTCAGGAAGGCCGAGAAGTCGGAGGCCGCACGCGAGGCCGCCTCTTCGGTCTCGCGCGTACGTCTTGCCTGATACATCGCCACCATCGCGTTCGACCAATCGAGCAGTTGCGGCGCCATTCTGTCGGGCACCCCCAGCAGCCGCGCGATCACGATCACCGGGATGGGCTGGCAGAAGGCGGGCAGCAGATCGAACTCGCCCGCGGGGAAGGCATCGATCAGTTCGTGCGCCAATGCCTCGATCTCCGGGCCCAGAGAGGCGATGCGACGCGAGGTGAAGGCGCGCAGCACCAGCCCGCGCAACCGGGTGTGGCGTGGCGCCTCAAGCTCGAGCATGGAATGGTTCTCGACCGCGTAGAAGGGCGCAAGATGCTCGGGCACGGGCTGGGCCATCTCGGAAGGAATCTCGCGCCCGAAGCGGCGGTCGCGCAAAAGCGCATGCACCGCGCGATGCGAGGCGGCACAGACCATGCCGTAGTCCTCCCACCACGCCAGATCGCCCGCCGCGCGCAGGCGGTCGTAGAACGGGTAGGGGTCTTGCACGAAGGCGGGATCGGTCGGGGCGTGGGAGAAGCGCTGCATGTGCGCGACCCTGCCTCCGCGCCGCTTCCCTGACAAGACGGCGCTTGCTATGTCACGACGATGACGCGGACCCTGTATCACAGTCGCGGCGCGCTGCTGGCGCTTGCCCTCATCACCACCGCCGCGCTCTCGGGGGCGGTCTGGCACTATGGGTACGTGCAGGCGCTGGGCCCGCTTGCCGCGCGCGGGCAAAGCGATCTCGAGCTTGCCTCCGAGCGCCTTGTCACCCAGCTGCAGCGCTTCCGCGAGTTCGCCGTGCTGAGCGCCGATCATCCGGCGCTGAGCGGGCTGCACCATTTCGGCTCGCGCCGTGCCGCCGAGGCGACCCTGCTGCGCGGGGCCGATCGCTCGGGTGCGGCGCTGGCGGCCTATGTCGATGCCACGGGTCGAATTCTTGCGGCCTCCGAGCCGGGTCTGCCCGAGTGGGTGCTGCAGGGAGAGCCCTTCAACCGCGCGCTCGACGGGGCGCTGGGCATCGCGCATGGCGCGGGACCGGAAGGCATCGATCGCGCCTTCTATTTCGCCGCACCGAGCTTCGGCATCGACGGGCGGGTGCGCGGGGCGCTGATCGTGGTGGTCGACATCGCGCGGCTGGAGCAGGATTGGCGCGGCTCGCTGCCGGCGGTGTTCTTCACCGACAGCGGCGGCGAGATCTTTGCCACCAACCGCTCCGAGCTTCTGGGCTGGCGCCGCACCGGCCCGACCGAGGTGGTCACCGCCGACGGCACACGGCGCGAGGTCACGTTGCGTGATCCCGGTGGGCATATCGTCTGGCAGCAGCGCTTCTCGCCCTATGTGCCGGCCCATGCGCTTCGGCTCGAGAGCGAGTTGCCGGTGATCGACATGACCGGCGTGCTGCTGATGGACACCGCCCCGGCCACGCGTCTTGCCGGGCTGCAGGCGGCGGTCGTGGCCTCGGTGGTGCTGTTCTTCGGCGCGCTGCTCTGGCTGGCGCTCGAACGACGGCGCGCGCTGGCCGAGGCCAACGTGGTGCTCGAGGAGCGGGTCTCGGCCCGCACCCGGGCGCTGCAGCAATCCAACATCGCCCTGCGTCGCGAGATCGCCGAGCGACAGGAGGCAGAGGCCGCGCTCAAGCGCGCGCAGGCCGAGCTGGTGCAGGCCTCGAAGCTGAGCGCGCTGGGCAAGATGAGCGCCGGGATCAGCCACGAGCTGAACCAGCCGCTGATGGCAATCCGGTCCTTTGCCGAGAACGGGACGGCCTTCCTGGATCGCGGCAAGCAGGAGCGCGCGGCGGAAAACCTCGGGCGCATCTCGGACATGGCGAACCGCATGGGGCGGATCATCAAGAACCTGCGCGCCTTCGCCAAGGCCGAGCCCGAGCCCGCCCGCCGGGTCGGGCTGGCGGCGGTGGTGGAAAGCGCGCTCGAGGTGCTGGCGCCGCGCATCGCCGAGACCGGAACGGTGATCGACTGGCAACGCCCCGAGACCACAACGGTGGTGATGGCGGGCGAGGTGCGGCTGGGGCAGGTTGTCATCAACCTGCTCTCGAACGCGATGGATGCCATGGCCGACAGCGAGACCCGCGCCATCACCATCCGCGTCACGCGTGACGATGACGGCGGGCGGGCGATGCTCAGCGTGAGAGACACCGGCCCGGGGATTGTCGATCCGTCGCGCATCTTCGATCCGTTCTACTCCACCAAGGAAGTCGGTGCCGAAGAGGGGATGGGCCTCGGGCTGTCGATCTCTTATGGCATCGTGGAGGGGTTCGGCGGACGCCTGCGCGGCGAGAACGTCTCGGGCGGGGCCTGTTTCACCGTCGAACTGCTGCAGGCGAAGGAGATGGCATGAACGTGCGCAGGGTGCTTCTGGTCGATGATGACGCGGCAGTGCGCGAGGCGCTGGGCCAGACCTTGGAGCTGGCCGAGTTCGATGCGATCACCGCGGGCTCCTTCGTCGAGGCCAAGGACCGCATCGCCGCGCAATTCGAGGGGGTGGTCGTCTCGGACATCCGGATGCCGGGGCGCGACGGGTTCCACCTGCTCGATTACGCCCACGAGCAGGATGCCGAGCTGCCGGTGATCCTGCTCACGGGCGAGGGCGACATCCCGATGGCGGTGCGGGCCATGTCGGCGGGGGCCTTCGACTTCCTCGAGAAACCATGCGCGCCGCAGGACCTGATCTCGGTCATTGAGCGCGCGCTGCGCACCCGCGGGCTGGTGCTTGAGAACCGGCGCCTCAAGGCCCAGCTCGAAACCGGCGACCCGGCGGCGCGGATGATCTTCGGCATCTCGCCGCAGTCCGAGACCCTGCGTGCACAGGCCCGCGCCGCCGCCCGTGCCGGCACCGATGTGCTGATCCGGGGCGCCCGCGGCTCGGGCATCTCGAAGGTGGCCGAGGTGGTGCACCTGTGCTCGACCCGGGCCAAGGGGCCGTTCGAGAAGCGCTCGGCGGCGGGTCTCGGGCGCGAGGGGCTCGAGGCGGTCTGGCAGGGCTGCGCCGGCGGCACGCTGTTTCTCGACGAGATCGCGCAGCTGCCGCTCGACACCCAGCTGGCGCTGCAGGACCGGCTCGAGGCGGGCGGCGCGCGGCTGATCGCCGGAAGCGTCGAGGATCTGGGGCAGGCGGCGGACGAGGGGCGGTTCTCGGCCGAGCTCTATTACCGGCTCGAGGTGATGCAGCTGCGCATTCCGGCGCTGGCGGAGCGGCCGGAGGACATCCCCGTGCTGTTTCGCCATTACGTCGCGCAGGCGGCGGAGCAGTCTGGCCTGACACCGCCCGAGATCGGTGAGGAGGTCATCGCCGGGCTGATCGCGCGCGACTGGCCGGGCAATGCGCGGGCGCTGATGTCTGCGGCGATGCGCTTCGTGCTGGGGCTGGGCGACGAGGACGCCGCCGGCGAGGGGCTGGGGCTCACCGAGCGGCTGGCGCAGGTCGAGCGCTCGCTGCTGGCCGATGCGCTCAAGCGCACCGGCGGGCAGGCCAGCGCGGCGGCCGAGATGCTCAAGCTGCCGCGCAAGACCTTCTACGACAAGCTGGCGAAATACGGGCTGAAGCCCGAAGAGTTCCGCTGAGCCTCTCGGGCGCGTCGAACTTTGCCTTGGCGAATCACGGGCGTCTCGACGGCGAATCGGATTTGTGCGGATTTCCGCACAAGCCGCGCTGAACGACGTGCGGAATTTCGCACATGTTAGCGCGCCGCAGTTCGCCAAGGTTTGGGGTGTCACCGGTCAAGTTGCTGTTTGAAATGAAAAATATCGGAAATTGGCTCGCGTTTGAGCAATGCCTTGATGCGTCTGGCGCATGGCTGTCTTGTGCCTAGCGAAGGGCCGGCAGGGGAGCGGGCCCTCGCTCATCATCATCTCGGGAGGATACCGATGAAGAAGTTTCTGATGACCGCCGTGGCCGCTGCGGCCCTGACCACCGGCGCCACCAGCGCGATGGCGGCTTGCGACGATGGCGAAATCGTCATCAAGTTCAGCCACGTCACCAACACCGACAAGCACCCCAAGGGCATCGCCGCCTCGCTGCTGCAAGAGCGCGTGAACGAGGAAATGAACGGCAAGGCCTGCATGGAGGTCTATCCGAACTCCACGCTCTACAACGACGACCAGGTGCTCGAGGCGATGCTGAACGGCGACGTCCAGATGGCCGCACCCTCGCTGTCCAAGTTCGAGCAGTTCACCAAGGTGTTCCGCATCTTCGACCTGCCGTTCATGTTCTTGAACATGGAAGCCGTCGACGCGTTCCAGAACTCGGAAACCGGCCAGGAGATGAAGGAATCGATGGTCCGTCGCGGACTGCTCGGCCTTGGTTTCTGGCACAACGGCATGAAGCAGATGTCGGCCAACAAGCCGCTGATGATGCCCGAGGACGCTGCCGGGCTGAAGTTCCGCGTGCAGCCCTCCGAAGTGCTCAAGGCGCAGTTCGAGGCGCTTGACGCCAGCCCGCAGCCGATGGCCTTCTCGGAAGTCTACGGCGCGCTGCAGACCGGCGTGGTCGACGGCCAGGAGAACACCTGGTCCAACGTCTATGGCCAGAAGTTCTTCGAAGTGCAGGACGGCACCACCGAGACCAACCACGGTGTGCTCGACTACATGGTCGTGACCTCCGCCGACTGGTGGGACAGCCTCGACGAGGACGTGCGCAGCCAGCTCGAGACCATCGTCAACGAAGTGACCGAGACCCGCAACGCGGCGATCGCCGAGGTCGACGCCGAGAACCGCCAGGCGGTTCTGGATGCCGGCGGTGAGATCCGCGAGCTGACCCCGGAGCAGCGTGAAGCCTGGGTCAACGCGATGAAGCCGGTCTGGGAGCAGTTCACCGACGATGTCGGCCAGGAGAACATCGACGCCGCGCAGGCGTTCAACTCCGAAGTCCAGGGCTGATCACCAGCCACGGCACCCGACCGGCCCTTGGAGACAGGGGCCGGGCGGGGATCAGGGGACGCGAGGCCGTCCCCTTTTTCATATCGTCCTGAACAACGGACAGATGGCGCCGGGGCCGGGGCCCGGACGCGGAATGGGGGACGGCATGTCCAGTCATTATCAAGGCCAGAGCGCGTTTGGCCGCTTCGTCAACGAGATCGAGGAGACCGCCATCGCGGTGATCCTCGGGCTCATGACACTCATCACCTTCGTCAACGTCGTGCTGCGCTACGGCTTCAACACCGGCCTGATCTGGGGCCTCGAAGCGGTGACCATCCTCTTCGCCTGGCTGGTGCTGTTCGGCATCAGCTACGCGGTGAAGGTCACCGCGCATCTCGGCGTCGACGCGGTCATCAACCTGGTCCCGCCGACCGTGCGCCGGGTGCTGGCGCTGATCGCGGCGGTGATCTGCATCGTCTACGCGGCGCTGCTGCTCAAGGGGGCCTGGGACTACTGGGCCAACTTCGCCAACCTGCCACAGACCACCGGGCGCTTTTTCCCCACCGGCTTCGAGGAGATGAAACGGACCTCCTACCGCTCGTGGTACGAGGTGGTCGACATCCCGATGCCCGACTGGCTGCGCTTCATCGAGCCGTGGATCAACAACGGCGATGCCTACGAGAAGCTGCCCCGCTTCATCCCCTACGCGATCCTGCCCTTCGGCGCCGCGCTGCTGCTGTTCCGCTTCATCCAGGCCGGAGCGCGGATCTGGCGCGGGGACCAGCAGAGCCTGATCGTCAGCCACGAGGCCGAAGACGCGGTCGACGACGTGGCCCACATGAACCGCGAGGACTGATCTGATGGACGTTCTTCTTCTCTTCGTTTCCGTCATCGGCCTGATGCTGATCGGCGTGCCGATCGCCGTGTCGCTCGGCCTGTCGTCGATCGTCTTCCTGCTGGTGCTGTCGGACACGTCCCTGGCCTCGGTGGCGCAGAGCTTCTTCCAGGCCATGGCCGGGCACTACACCCTGCTGGCGATCCCGTTCTTCATCCTGGCCTCGAGCTTCATGTCCACGGGCGGCGTGGCACGGCGGATCATCCGCTTCTCGATCGCGCTGGTGGGCCACATGCATGGCGGCCTCGCCATTGCCGGCGTCTTCGCCTGCATGCTCTTCGCGGCGCTCTCGGGCAGCTCGCCTGCGACCGTGGTCGCCATCGGCTCCATCGTCATCGCCGGCATGCGCCAGGTGGGCTACACCAAGGACTTCGCCGCCGGCGTGATCGCCAATGCGGGCACGCTGGGCATCCTCATCCCGCCGTCGATCGTGATGGTGGTCTACGCCTCCGCGACCGATGTCTCGGTGGGCCGGATGTTCCTTGCGGGCGTGATCCCGGGCCTGATGGCCGGCACCATGCTGATGATCACCATCTACGCCATCGCGCGGGTCAAGAACCTGCCCAAGGGCGAGTGGCTGGGCTGGGGCGAGGTGCTGTCCTCGGGCCGTGACGCGCTCTGGGGCCTGTTCCTGATCGTGATCATCCTGGGCGGCATCTATGGCGGCATCTTCACGCCGACCGAGGCGGCTGCGGTGGCGGCGGTCTACGCCTTCTTCATCGCCAACTTCGTCTACCGCGACATGGGCCCGCTGGCGGGCCGGGACGGCGAGCGCAACCTCACGCTGCTGCGCAAGCCGATCGCGCTGGTGACCGCGTTCTTCCACCGCGACACCCGTGACACGCTGTTCGACGCCGGAAAGCTGACGATCACGCTGATGTTCATCATCGCCAACGCGCTGATCCTCAAGCACGTGCTGACCGACGAGCAGATCCCGCAGCAGATCGCGGCGGCGATGCTCGACGCTGGCCTCGGCCCGGTGATGTTCCTGGTGATCGTCAACGTGATCCTGCTGATCGGTGGCCAGTTCATGGAGCCCTCGGGCCTCTTGGTGATCGTCGCGCCGCTGGTGTTCCCGATCGCCATCGAGCTCGGCATCGACCCGATCCACCTTGGCATCATCATGGTGGTCAACATGGAGATCGGCATGATCACCCCGCCGGTCGGCCTGAACCTCTTCGTGACCTCGGGCGTGGCCGGCATGCCGATGATGAGCGTGGTGCGCGCCGCACTTCCCTTCCTCGCGGTGCTCTTCGTGTTCCTGATCATGGTGACCTATATCCCGATCCTGTCGACCTGGTTGCCGACCACCTTCATGGGGCCGGAGATCATCACCCGCTGATCCGGGGACGAGATCGCTGAAACGACAAACGGCGCCCTGCTTCGGGGCGCCGTTTTGCGTGGAGAGGGCGGGATCGCCTCCGGCGGGAGTATTTGCCAACATGAAGAAGCAGGGGGCAGCGCACCACACCCCTGCTTCTCTACGTTTCTAAATACTCAAAATCCGAAGCTGTCAGCTTGCTGCGGCGTTCAGGGCCTCGATGATCGGCACGAAATCCGCGGCCTTCAACGAGGCGCCGCCCACGAGCGCGCCGTCGACATTGGAGACCGCGAAGATCTCCTCGGCGTTCGACGCCTTGACCGAGCCGCCGTAGAGAAGCCGCACCGAGCGGCCCACGCCCTCGCCGAAGCGTTTCTCGAGCCGGGCGCGCATGAAGTCATGCACCTCGCCGATCTGGTCGGTGGTGGGCACCTTGCCGGTGCCGATGGCCCAGATCGGCTCGTAGGCGATGACGAGGTTGTGGCCGGTGGCGCCGTCGGGCACCGACTTGGCGAGCTGGCCGCCGATGATGTCCAGCGTGTTCGAAGCTTCGCGCTCCTCGAGGCTCTCGCCCACGCAGAGCACAACCATCAGCCCGGCCTCCCAAGCCGCCTCGCACTTCGCGCGCACGTCCTCGTCGTGTTCGTCATGGTCGGTGCGGCGCTCGGAATGGCCGAGGATCACGTAGGTCGCGCCGGCATCCTTCAGCATTCCGGCTGACACGTCGCCGGTATGGGCGCCGGAGGCGCTCGCGTGGCAATCCTGACCGCCGATGGCGATGTCCCCGGAAGCGGCTCCGGAAGCGGCGGCGACCAGCGTGGCCGGCGGGCAGATCAGCACCTCGGAGGTGCCCTTGGCGGCCTCCGCCATGCCCTCGAGTTCCGAAAGCGAGGCTTTCAGACCGTTCATCTTCCAGTTGCCGGCGGCGAGTTTCGTGCGCATGGTCTCTCCCTCATTCGGTGTGCGCCCATCATCGGGGGCGGGGCGGCGGCGTCAAGGGCGCCGCCCGGGGAGAAATGACGCAGGGGCCTGATTTTGCAAGGGTCCGGCCAGCCCCGGAGCGTCAGTTGGCCTGACGGTCGGCCTCGAGCTCGTCGAGATCCTTGAACTTGATCGATTCGCCGCAGCCGCAGGCGTCGGCGACGTTGGGGTTGTTGAACTGGAAGCCCGACTCGAGCAGCGAGACCTGGTAGTCGATCTCGGTGCCAAAGAGGAACATCTGCGCCATCGGCGCGATCATCACGCGGGCGCCGTCCTGTTCAACGACCTCGTCATTGCCGTCGGCGGTGTCGACGAACTCCATGGTGTATTCCATGCCGGCGCAGCCGCCCTTCTTGACACCGATGCGCAGCCCGGCGCGCCCGTCGCGCTCCATCAGCTTGCGCACCTGCGTCACTGCGGCAGGGGTCATGGTGACAGCCTGTTTGCCTGGAATGCCGAACATTTCGCGTCTCCTTATTCACCCGCCAAGGTAATATGCCAGCCCTGCCGTCACAAGGGGGGCGGCGGCGGGCGTCCTTGTGCGCCAGCGCTCAGGTCTCTTTCGCAGCAGCGCGCAGGGGTCTTGCCGGGTTTCCGGCCACGGTGGCGCCCGGGGCCACGTCGCGCGTCACCACGGCGCCGGCGCCGATCACCGCGTCATCGTCGATGCGGACGCCGGGCAGGAGGATCGCGCCGCCGCCGATCCAGACGTTTGCGCCGATGCTGATCGCCCGCCCGAATTCGAGCCCCGCGTCGCGGGTGGCGCCGTCGCGCGGGTGATCGGCGGTGAGGATCTGGACGTAGGGGCCGATCTGGGTCTTGGCGCCGATGCGGATCGGGCAGACGTCGAGGCAGACGCAGCCGTAATTGAAGAACACGCCCTCTGCGAGGTGAATGTTGTAGCCGTAATCGACGTGGAACGGTGCCCTGAGCGCCACCGCCTCGGGGCAGGTTCCGAGGAGCTGCCGCAGCAACGCCGGCCGGGCATCATCGCCGTAGATGGTGGCGTTGTACTCGGACATCAGCCTCTGTGCGCGCTTGCGGTCGGCGGCAAGCTCGGGATCACCGGGATCATAGAGATCGCCGGCCATCATCTTCTGCTTCTCGGTTGTCATGCCGCCCTCCGCCGCTGCGAGACCCCGAGCCTGTCAAAGCCCGGGGCAGGGCGCAATGGCGACGCTCAGGCGGCCTCGGCGGGCGTGGCCTCGGGGAAGATCGCCTGCGCCTCGTCGTCAAGCTTGCGCGCCTCCTTGAGCAGCGCCTCGCGCACCTCGCAGGCCATCGTCCAGGCGAGGTTGGGATCGGGGGTCGGCACGAGGAAGACCACCTCCTGCCCGAACACGTCGTGGCCCTTGACGTAGACGCCGCGGTCCTCGGCGCGATCCTCGGGGACGTCCATGTCGTCGAGGATCTGTTCGTATTTCCTGCGCAGCGCTTCGATATCGGCCTTATGAGACAACCGCAGCACCACCTGCTCGATCAGGAAATGCTCCTTCATGGTCCAGTTCTCGAACGGCTCGGAAACAAAGTCCACCACCGGCACCACCAGCCGAGAACCGGTCCAGACGCGCAGCTGCACGAAGGTGAAGTGGATGCGCTCCACGGTGCAGAAGCGACCCTGGTAGATCACCTTGTCGCCGATTCGGGCCGACTGGTTGAGGGCGATCTGGAGCGACGCCATTATATTGGTGAGCACGTTTCGCCCGGCATAGGCGAGAATGATGGTCGCCGTACCGGCACCGGCCAGCAGCGACACCCCGAGCGAGCGCATCACGCTGGCCTCGTTGATGGTGATGCCGGCCCCCACCAGCACCACGATGACGATCACCGCGCGACGCGCTGCCGAGATCCGCGTGGCGACGTTGCGGCGCTGCTCCATGCCGTCGCCCATGGCGGCGAGTTCCTCGTCATCGAAGTTCACCAGCCGTGACAGGATCACGTCGGCGACGTTGACGATGAGCCAGAGCGTGGCGACCACGAAGCCGAGGATGATCAGCGGCGACAGGACGGTGTCGATGCGGCCGGAGAACACGAAGACCTTGCTGGTCAGCACCGACATGGTCAGCGTCACCACGGCCAGCGTCAGCGGACCGCGGGTGGCCACCAGCATCGAGGTCGGCGAGTCGCGATGGGTGCGGCCGAGCCCCTTGGACATCGCCTTGTTGAACAGGAAGCCCACCAGCGTGGTGATCAGAACCACCAGCGGGAAGGCGCCCACCTCGTACCAGCGCAGGCCCCAGAAGGCCTTCTGGCGCAAGGGCTCGGGCAGCATGAGCTCGAAATCGGTCGGTCCGTAGGCCTCGGCCAGCGCCGGAAGCGACATTACGGTCTGCCGCGACACCAGCCAGACCGGCTCGCCGACCGCAGGCTTGATTCGATTGATGCGGATTGGCACCGGACGGTCGCCAAGCTTGACGTACCAAAGCAGCAGCGAGCGCCGCGGCTCGCCCGCCATCGGCGCGTCGGTGGTACGTGCATCGACGGCGTCGGGCCGGTCGCGCAGGTCGTACCAGTCGATGATGATGCGGCGATCGAGCAGAGTGGCGAACTGCTCGGCGCGTTCCGGACCGACCTTGGCCTGCTCGTCGGGCGGGATCGCCGAGAGGTCGAGCATGTGCGCCGCCTGGCCCCATTCCTCGGCGTCGGCCCGGAACAGGAAACTCTCGAGGCTCGAGCGCGGCGTGGTGCGGTCGATATTGCCGGGCGGCGCGCCGAGGCCGGGATTCACCTCGGTGACACGATACCAAGAGTCGAGGCCGCTTTGCTCCTGCGCGTGCGCGCCGGGCGCCTGCAGGAGCAGCGCGGTCAGCGCGCAGAGGGCGGGGAGGAGGGTACGGACAAGCTGCAGCATCGCGATCAAACGGCGAATGCGGCCGGTTCGTTCCCGTTTGTGGTAAAATAAAACCGCCGGCCTCTGACGGGGCCGGCGGGCGGTTTACATGAAGCCGAGTTCGAGGCGGGCCTCGTCGCTCATCATGTCCATGCCCCAGGGCGGGTCGAACACCATCTCGACATCGACCTCCTTCACGCCGGGGACGGCGCCGACCGCGTCCTGCACCCAGCCCGGCATCTCGCCGGCGACGGGGCAACCCGGCGCGGTCAGGGTCATGATGACCTTCACGGCGTTCTCGGCGTCGATCTCGATCGTGTAGATCAGGCCGAGATCGAAGATGTTGACCGGAATCTCCGGGTCATAGACCGAACGGCACGCTTCGACGCATGCCTCGTGCAGCGGGTGCTCGGTCGAGGAGGGCGCGATCAGCGGGGCGCCTTCGAGCGGTGCGTCATCCATGGCCTGTCCTTTGTCTGCTTTCCTGAGGGATTATATAGGAAATCAGACCGGGAGGGTAAAGGCCGCAACCGCATGTGCCGCCTGTGCGGAGCCGCTCACAGCACGTGCGTGGCGATCCAGTGCCGCACCGTCTCGAGCCGGCCGCGTGCCACCGGGATCACGCTCTCGTCGGTGAGGCGCAGCACCGGTTTGCCGGCGTCCCGCCCGAGCTCGCGCACCGAGTGCCGAGGCACCCACCAGGAGCGGTGCGGCTGGATGCCGTCCTCGTCCCGGGTCTGGGCGACGATATCCGAAAGCCGCGCGCGTTGGCTCAGGGTGCCGTGATGCATGCGCACGTGGACGTGATGCTCGCGCGCCTCGATGACCGAGACCTCGCCGAGGGAAATCGGCTGCGATCCGATGTGTATCTTGCGGTCTTCCGAGTCGGGGGCAGGCTCGGCGAAACCGGGCTCGGCGCTTGCCGCGTTCTGGGGCGCTGGTGCCGGCGCGGCCGCGCGGTCCGTCGTGGTCGCGGAAGGGGCCACCCTCGGCAGCACGAAACGCGTGAAGATGGTCTCGAACATTATCACCGTCACCGCGACATACCAGATGCGTTTCAGAAGCAGCGGGCGCAGCGCGTCGCCTGCGGCCCAGCTCAGGCTCGTCTCCATCGCCACAAGGGTCGGGGCAAACGCCAGAAGGCTGACCACAGGCCAATAGATCGCGGGCTCGGTGCGCCCGCTGAGGTAGCGCAGCGCCGCCAGCCCGAGCATGATCGCGGCGTGAACGCAGATGTAGAGGATGAAGGCCGCCACCCAGGCGATCGCATAGAGTCCCAGCGGCACCGACGCGAACAAGTGACTCGGATCGGAGACCAGCAGAATCACCAGCACGAATCCAAGATAGATCCACGTCAGGCGGTGCTCGAACAGCGCCAAGAACTGCCGGATGCTCAGGTCGATTGGCTCCAGCGTGGTGGCCCGCAGGTTCAGATTGGTTCGAAGAAAATCATGCACGTCAAAATATCCGGCTCAACTGCGCCTCGCTCAGAAATGCATGCGATTGTCAGGGAAATCAAGGCGCTCCACGGGCGGTGACGCGAGCCATAGGGGGAGGCGTGGTACGCTTGGTCAGGGCATGTGCCGGCCGGGGGCGCGCACCCACGTGGCTCTCTGACGGCACAGGATCATTTCGCGAGGGGCGGCCCGGTCCCTGCCGTGCATCAAGTCGCGCTCAAGACCATGGGGCAGCGCCGAGGGCGGGGCGTCCCCGGCGCCCGCGCGGGTCCGGCGCCTCGTGGCAAATATCTGTTAACCCAAGAAAATATGGCGATCCGAGCTCGCGGGGCAGGGGCCGGGAAGCGGGGCTCCCGGCTTTTCTGAGAAAATGCACATTTCCCTCGCCGAAACCGCTTGACGGCATCCGGACCTCCGCCTAGAAGGGCCTCCACGTTCGGGGAGGCACTCCTCGGAGGGCAGTGAGCGGTTGTAGCTCAGATGGTTAGAGTACCGGCCTGTCACGCCGGGGGTCGCGGGTTCGAGCCCCGTCAACCGCGCCACCACTGCCCCCCTAAGATGCCGCCCCGCGGAAAGCGCGGTTGTAGCTCAGTTGGTTAGAGTACCGGCCTGTCACGCCGGGGGTCGCGGGTTCGAGCCCCGTCAACCGCGCCACTTTCCCCACCCACGATGGACGAGAAAAATCACCCCCACCGGGGGCACCGGGCGTTCGCTTCTTATCTTCTCTACCTCGTCAAATACTCCGGGGTGAATTGGCGCGCCTGCGCGCCAAGAGGGGCAGCGCCCCTTTGGCACTCCCCCCACGCGCGCACCGCTTGAGAAACGCCGTCACGCAGGTTAAACCGCGCCGGATCGCGCCCTCATTCCCGAACGGACCAGACACATGAAATTTCTCGATCTTGCCAAGGTCTATCTCCGCTCCGGCAGCGGCGGGAACGGCTGCATCTCGTTCCGGCGCGAGAAGTACATCGAATTCGGTGGCCCCGATGGCGGCGATGGCGGCGGCGGCGGCGATGTCTGGGCGGAAACCGTGGACGGGCTCAACACGCTGATCGACTTCCGCTACCAGCAACATTTCTTTGCCGACAATGGCCGTCCCGGCATGGGCCGGCAACGGACCGGCAAGGATGGCGATGACATCGTGCTGCGGGTCCCCGTGGGCACCGAGATCCTCGACGAGGACGAAGAGACGGTGATTGCCGACATGACCGAGCTTGGCCAGCGCGTGCTGCTGTGCAAGGGCGGCAATGGCGGCTGGGGCAACCTGCACTTCAAGACCTCCACCAACCAGGCCCCGCGCCGCGCCAACCCGGGCCAGCCCGGTGTCGAGCGCACGGTCTGGCTGCGCCTGAAGCTGATTGCAGATGTCGGTCTTCTCGGCCTGCCCAATGCCGGCAAGTCGACCTTCCTCGCCGCGACCTCGAACGCGCGGCCGAAGATCGCCGATTATCCGTTTACCACGCTGCACCCGAATCTCGGCGTGGTCGGCGTCGACGGCAAGGAATTCGTCGTGGCCGACATCCCCGGTCTGATCGAGGGCGCCCACGAGGGCCGCGGTCTCGGCGACCTCTTCCTCGGCCATGTCGAGCGCTGCGCGGTGCTGTTGCACCTGGTCGATGGCAGCTCGGGCACGCTGCTCGAGGATTACGACACCATCATCAACGAGATCGAGCAATATGGCGCCGGCCTCGATGACAAGCCGCGCGTCACCGTGCTCAACAAGATCGACACCATGGATGACGAGGAGCGCGCCTTCCTGCGCGAGGAACTCGAGGCCCGCTCGGGTGGCAAGGTGCTGCTGATGTCCGGCGCCTCGGGCGAGGGCACCACCGAGGTGCTGCGGGCCCTGCGCGCCTTCATCGACGAGAAGCGCCTCCGCGAGGCCCCCGAGGATGACAGCGAATGGCGGCCCTGAGCGGGGCGCGCCGGCTGGTCGTCAAGATCGGCTCGGCGCTGCTGGTCGACAAGCAGACCGGTGCCTTCCGCGGTGACTGGCTGCACTCCATCGCCGAGGACATTGCCCGGATCAAGGCCCGCGGCACCGACGTGATCCTGGTGTCGTCGGGCTCCATCGCGCTGGGGCGCGGCATCCTCAAGCTGCCCCCGGTGGCGCTGCCGCTCGAACAGAGCCAGGCCGCCGCCGCGGTCGGCCAGATCCGGCTGGCGCGCGAATGGGAAGACGCGCTGGCGCCGCACGGGGTGGTCACTGGCCAGGTCCTTGTGACCCTCGAGGACAGCGCCGATCGCCGTCGCTACCTCAACCAGCGCGCCACCATGGAGACGCTGCTGGGCTTCGGCGTGGTGCCGATCGTCAACGAGAACGACACCATCGCCACCGACGAGATTCGCTATGGCGACAACGACCGCCTCGCGGCGCAGGTCGCCGTCACCGTGGGGGCCGACCAGCTGATCCTGCTGTCGGATGTCGATGGCTTCTACTCCGCCAACCCGGCGCAGGACCCGACCGCGCATCGCTACGAAGTGATCGACGAGATCACCCCCGAGATCGAGGCGATGGCCGGCGATGCCGGTTCAGGGCTGTCGAAGGGCGGTATGAAGACCAAGCTTCTGGCGGCCAAGACCGCCACCGCGGCGGGCTGCGCCATGGCGATCACCGAGGGCTCGGTGCTGCACCCGCTCTCGGCGCTCGAGGCCGGCGCCAACGCCACTTGGTTCACCTCGCGGCTCGATCCGCACGCGGCGCGCAAGCGCTGGATCGCGTCGATGAAGCCCTGCGGTGCGGTGATCGTCGACGATGGCGCTGCAAAGGCGCTCGGCGAGGGCCGCTCGCTGCTGCCGGTGGGGGTGACCTCGGCGGTGGGCGAGTTCGGCCGCGGCGATCCGGTGGCACTTCTTGATGCCCGCGGTGTCACGCTGGGGCACGGGCTCACCCGCTACACCTCCGACGAGGCCCGGCTGATCACCGGCCGCCACTCTTGGGAGATGGAGGAGGCGCTTGGCTATCCCGGCCGCGCCGTGCTGATTCACCGCGACGACATGGCGCTCTGACCCACGGCCCGCCTCGCCACGCCACGCGGATCGCCCTCCGAAACCCCGATGCGAGACGCGTGCCGCCCGCGTGCGTGGCCGTTCTTCTCTGGTTCGAAAATACCTCGGGGGAGTCGCAGCCCTGCTGCGACGGGGGCAGCGCCCCCTCCTTGCGCCCGGGCTCAGACCGCGCGCCGCCGGGATCGTCGCGGCGATCTCTCCGGGGCCCCCAACTTCCCCTAGGCCCCGCCCGCGCGAGGCGCTATAGGGGAGCCCTCTGAAACCGGAACCCGAAGGGTGAACAGCGATGAACGACATGAGCGACATTCCTGCCGTCATGACCGAAATCGGCCGTCGTGCGAAAGCGGCCGCAGCCGAGCTCGCCTTCACCCCGCCAGCCCGCAAGACCGCGGCGCTCGAGGCCGCCGCCGACGCGGTCTGGGCCAACCGCGCGCAGATTATCGATGCCAATGCGCAGGATCTGCAATTCGGCCGCGACAAGGGGCTGACCGACGCGATGATGGACCGCCTGCTGCTCGACGAGGGCCGCATCAAGGGCATCGTCGACGGCCTGCGCGCCATTGCCGGGCAGGACGATCCCGTGGGCAAGGTCATCGCACAGTGGGAGCAGCCCAGCGGGCTGCAGATCGAGCGTGTGCGCACGCCGCTGGGCGTTGTGGGGGTGATCTACGAATCGCGCCCCAATGTGACCGCCGATGCCGGTGCGCTGTGCCTGAAATCGGGCAACGCGGTGATCCTGCGCGGTGGCTCCGAGAGCTTCCATTCCTCGCGCGCCATCCATGCCTGCCTCGTCGAGGGTCTGGTCAAGGCCGGCCTGCCGGAGGATGCGATCCAGCTCGTGCCGACCCGTGACCGGGGCGCGGTGACCGAGCTTTTGCAGATGACCGACTATGTCGACGTCATCGTGCCGCGCGGTGGCAAGGGGCTGGTTGGCCTCGTGCAGCGCGAGGCGCGGGTGCCGGTCTTTGCCCATCTCGAGGGCATCGTGCACATCTACATCGATGCCTCGGCGGACCCGGTGAAGGCGTTGGCGGTGGTGCTCAACGCCAAGACCCGGCGCACCGGCATCTGCGGCGCTGCCGAGTGTCTGCTGATCCACCGCGACGCGGTCGACACCATCGGGCAGGGGGTGATCCGCGCCCTGATCGAGGCCGGGGTCGAGGTGCGTGCCGATGCGGCGCTTCAGGCCATCGAGGGTACTTCGGCGGCCAGCGAAGAGGACTGGGGCCGCGAGTATCTCGACAGCATCATCGCCGCGAAGGTGGTCGAGGACGAGGATGCCGCCATCGCCCATATCCGCGATTTCGGCTCGCATCACACCGACTGCATCCTCGCCGAGGACCCGGCGGCAACCCAGCGCTTCATCGAGCGCGTCGACAGCGCGATCGTGATGGTCAACGCCTCGACCCAGTTCGCCGATGGCGGCGAGTTCGGCATGGGGGCCGAGATCGGCATTGCAACCGGCAAGATGCATGCCCGTGGCCCGGTGGGCGCCGAGCAGCTGACCTCGTTCAAATACGTGGTCCGTGCCGACGGCGCGCTGCGCTCCTGACCCTCAGGGCAGGCTGACGGGGCAGGGTGTCGGGTCAGGTCGTCGGGATGGTGGTCAGGAGATGGCCACCGACACCGCCGCCTCCCCGGTACTGACATCAAGCTTGCGCCCGCGCTCGGGCGCAAGCGCCCCGAGCAGCGCGAAATGCACCCGCGCCGGCGGCAAGTCGTCGGGCAGGGCACCGCCCGAGAGCATGGCCCAGGCAGCGGCCTCTATGTTGAGCCGCGGCCCGGTTCCTGTGACACGCCAGCCGCCGCCGTCTTCGGCGACGGCGACCTTTCCGCCAAGCGGCAGGGCACTCTCGCAGCACAGCGCTGCGAGCATGGCAAGCTGCATGTCCTGGCGCTCGGCATCGCCGGAGGGCAGCCAGTCGATGCTGAGCCGGCCTCCGGCGCAGTAGCCCGCAAGCAGCTTGCGCGCCTCGGCCCCGCCGATCTGCTGATCCGCCGAGGCTGCGCCGAACGCCATGCGAAAGAGGTTGATGCGGGCGGTGGCGGAGCTGCAGCTCTGCGATATCAGCGCCATTTCTTCGGGGCCGGGCTGGCCCGCCAGCGCGATCAGCTCGAGCCCGTTCGAGATCGCGCCGACCGGGCTCACCAGATCGTGACAGATGCGCGACCCTACCAGACCGGCGATCCGCGCGCTATCGTTGCTCATAAGAGGTTCCTCACAGCATGACAGGGTGGACATAGGCATCATGGACGAACTCAACGCATTACTCGAGCCCGGGATGCTGGTCTCTCACCCGGAGCAGCCCGACTGGGGTGTCGGACAGGTTCAGTCCAATATCGGTGGCCGCATCACGGTGAATTTCCGCGAAGAGGGCAAGGTGGTGATCGATGGCAGCCGCGTCACCCTGCTGCCGGTCTTCGGAGACTGAATAGGCCATTCTCTTTAGGACAGGTCGTCTTAACGAGAAGTTAAAGCCACCGCGCCGCACTTGGCGAGGCGAAACCGGTTTTCCTTTGTTGTGGCCCGGATTATGAACGGGCGGAGGATGGGAAGAGGGGCGCGGATGGCTCTGGACGACGCTGATTTCACCGTGCGGCTGGCCAGCGACGAGGCCGATCTTCGGGCCGCGCAACGCCTGCGCTACGAGGTTTTCGTGGCCGAGCTCGGCGGTGGCGGGACGATGGTCGATCACGACGCCCGGCTCGAGCGCGACCGTTTCGATCCGTTCTTCGATCACCTGATCCTGACCGATGCGCGTCGGGACGACGCGGTCGTGGGGGTCTACCGGCTGCTGCGCGACGATCAGGCCGCGGCGGCGGGGCAGTTCTATTCCGAGGACGAGTACAATCTGGCGCCGCTGCGCGCCTCGGGCCGGCGGCTGCTCGAGCTCGGACGCTCCTGCCTGCATCCCGACTACCGCGGCGGCACCGCGATGATGCACCTGTGGAACGCGCTGGCCGACTACGTGCGCGCGCATGGCATCGAGATCCTGTTCGGCACCGCCTCGTTCCACGGCACCGACGTGGCAGCGCTGGCGCAACCGCTGTCGCTGCTGCATCACCGGCATCTCGCGCCCGAGGCGCTGCGGGTGCGCTCGAAGCACTTCCAGCGCATGGACCTGCTGCCCGAAGATGCCATCGACCGCCGCCTCGCCATGCGCGACGTGCCGGCGCTGATCAAGGGCTACCTGAGGCTGGGCGGCGTGGTGGGCGAAGGGGCCTTCGTGGATCATGCGTTCAACACCACCGATATCTGCTTGGTGATGGACACCGCGCGGCTCAACGAGAAGGCGGCGGGGATTTACACGCGGGGCCGCGGATGAGCGGCCCGACCTGGCGCGGAGACGCACCGGAAGAGGTGCGGCTCTCCGCCGGAGACTGGGCGCGGGTGACGCTGCGCGGGCCCGCGCTGGTCCTGCTGATCGTGCTGGGCGTGCTGGTGAAGCTGCCACTGCGGCTGATCGAGCGCCCGCTCTGCGGCCAGCGCCGCCCCGTGACGCCGTGGATCACGCAAGGCGTCTCACGGCTGGCGCTCGTGATCCTCGGGATCGGGCTGGACGCGCGAGGGCCGCGGCTGCAGGGCGCCGGGGCGCTGGTGGCCAACCATGCGAGCTGGCTCGACATCTTCGCGCTGAACGCAAGGCGTAACGTTTATTTCGTCTCCAAGGCCGAGGTCTCGGGCTGGCCCGGGATCGGCTTCCTGGCGCGGCTGGCGGGGACGGTGTTCATCACCCGCGACCCGCGCGCTGCAGTTGAACAGAAGCGGGTCTTCGAAGAGCGACTGCTGCACGGTCACCGGCTGCTGTTCTTCCCGGAGGGCACCTCGACCGACGGACAGCGCGTGCTGCCGTTCAAGCCAACACTGTTCGCCGCCTTTTTCGGCGACCCCCTGCGCCACCAGATGGCGCTGCAGGCGGTGACGGTGATCTGGCACGCGCCGGCGGGCGCGGATCCGCGGTTCTATGGCTGGTGGGGCGATATGGGCTTCGGGCCGCATCTGCTTAAGGTGCTGGGCGCGCGGCGGCAGGGCCGGGTGGCGCTGGTCTATCACCCGCCGGTGCGGGTCGACGATCATCCCAATCGCAAGACACTGGCGGCCCATCTCGAGGCGCAGGTGCGCAGCGCCCATCCGATGGGGCATTGACCCGGGCCTTCGGTGTCATGCCAGAGGGATTGCGCCGCGGATTGCGTCCGCGTCGCCGGGGGGCGCGCCGCTGGCGCGGCGCGCGGCCTGTGGCTCGGGTGCGTTTCCCGACGAACGCGTGTGCGTGTGGCGCCCTCAGCCCATCGCGGCGATGAGGTCTTTCAGCGCGGCGGCGGGATCGTCTTGCGACCAGATCTCCTCGCCGATGCCGAAGAAATCGGTCAGCGGGGTCAGCGTGGCGACCAGCTCGGGGGTGAGCCCGCCCTCGGCCACCACCGGCAGTTCGATCATCTGCGACCACCATTCGAAGAGCTCGGGCTCGGCCAGCGTGCCGTCGCCGAGGGAGGCGCCGCCCACCGGGCCGAACGAGACGTAATCAGCGCCGGTCTCCCCGGCGGTCATCCCGTCATGGCGCGAGGCCGCACAGAAGGCGCCGACGATGGCGTCGGGGCCGAGCTCCTTGCGGGCATGGCGCACCGAGCGCGCGCCGTCGGTCAGGTGCACCCCGTCGAGCCCCAGCCGTTGCGCCAGCACCACGTGGGTGTCGATCACCAGCGCCACGTCATGGGCATGCGCCACCTCGCGCACGGCATCGGCGGCGCGCATGATGCGGTCCTCGTCGCGGGTCGCCAGCGCCAGGCGGATGCAGGCGATCGGCGCCGCCTGCAGCACCGCGTCGAGCTGCGCCGGGAAGGCGGAGAGATCGAACTCCGGCGGGGTGATCAGGTAGAGCTGGGGCAGATCGGTGTCGGTCTCGGCCATGGGGGTATTCTCCGGAAAGCTCCGGCGTCCATACACCGAGTGACGGAGCGGTGCCAAGGGGCTGCCTTGTGGTGGCGGTTCGGTGGGGAGCGGCGTGGCGCTGATGGCAGCGTGGGATGCCTCCGGCGGGAGTATTTTTGACGAAGAGAAGAGGGGGGCGATGTGATGGTGGCGGTTCGGTGGGAGCCCGGCGGGGTGTTGGTGGCGGCGTTGGATGCCTCCGGCGCGAGTATTTTTGACGAAGAGAAGATGGGCGCGACGTGGCGGTGGCGGTTCGGTGGGGGCCCGGCATGGTGCCGGTGGCGACGTGGCGGGAGCATGTGCGGCGGGCGTGTCGGGACGGTGGGGGTGGGACGTTTCTTGAGGTTGCGGACAGGGACGAGGGGACGGCGTTGGCGATGCCGGCTTGCCCTTGTTTTGCGGGGCGCTTAGGGATGCGCGCGAGACAAAGGAGAGGCCATGCCGAGCGATGTGAAACAGCCCGCCTTCGTGCTGGTGCGCCCGCAGATGGGCGAGAATATCGGTGCCGCCGCGCGCGCCATGTGGAATTTCGGGCTCGATCGCATGCGGCTGGTAAGCCCGCGCGACGGCTGGCCCAACCCGTCGTCGGTGGCCATGGCCTCGGGGGCGGGACGGCTGCTCGACGACGCGGTGCTCAGCGAGGACGTGGCCGGCGCGGTGGGCGATTGCGACCTGGTCTTCGCGACCACCGCCCGCCAGCGCGGCATGACCAAGCCGGTCTACTCGCCGGAAGAGGCAATGCGGGCCGCGGCCGAGCGCATCGCCCAGGGCGGCCGCGTCGCGGTGATGTTCGGCCCCGAGCGCGCCGGCCTCGAGAACGCCGACGTGGCGCAGGCCAATGCCATCATCTCGGTGCCGGTGAACCCCGAGTTCCCGTCGCTCAACCTCGCGCAATGCGTGCTGCTCTGCGGCTACGAGTGGCGCCGGGCCAGCGCCGGGATCGAGGCGCGGCGCGACGAGATGGCCGGTGCGGCCTGGGCCAGCGGCATCGAGGTCGAGAAGCTCGCCGAGCATTACGAGCAGCGGCTCGAGGAGGCGGGCTTCTTCTTCCCCGACCACAAGGCGCCGGCGATGAAGCTCACGCTGCGCAATCTCTGGTCGCGCATGCCGCTGACCAGCGAGGACGTGCGCACCCTGCACGGTATCCTGCGCCAGATGGTGCGCTGGAAGGAACGCGGCTGAGGCCGCCTGCCGGAGCGTTGCGTCACAATGGCGCGCGCAGGTTGAAGCAAGACTGGGGCGGCCCTATCGTCCGCTCCACATCAAGGAGAGGTGAGGCATGGCCGGACAGCGAAAGCTCTTCGAGGAGGTCGGCGCGGAGACGCCGAAGGCGCAGCCCGCGGGCGGCATGATCGACAAGGGGCGCGGCGGCGCGCGCGGCGCCATCCGCGTCTGGCTGATGCTGCTCTTTGCGCTGGTCATGGCGATGATCGTGGTTGGCGGCATGACCCGGCTCACCGACAGCGGGTTGTCTATCACCGAATGGAAGCCGGTCACCGGCGCCATGCCGCCGCTCGACGCCGCCCACTGGCAGGAAGAGTTCGAGCTCTACCAGCAGAGCCCGCAGTACCGCATCATGAACAACCAGATGACGCTCGAGGAGTTCAAGAGCATCTACTGGTGGGAGTGGGGCCACCGCCAGTTGGGCCGGGTGATCGGGCTGGTCTGGGCGCTGGGATTCCTCGGCTTCCTCGTGACCAGGAAGATCCCCACCGGCTGGACCGGGCGGCTGCTTCTGCTGGGCGCGCTCGGCGGGCTGCAGGGCGCGATCGGCTGGTGGATGGTGGCCTCTGGCCTCGTGGGCGAGATGGTCTCGGTCGCCTCCTACCGGTTGGCAATCCACCTGGGCCTCGCCTTCGTCATCCTCGGCTTCATCGCCTGGTACACCTTCGCGCTGAAGCGGCCCGAGCGTGAGCTGATGCAGGCGCGGCGCGGCCGCGAGGCCAAGCTCTTTTCCATGGGCACGGGCCTGATGCACTTCGCCTTCCTGCAGATTCTGCTGGGCGCGCTGGTGGCTGGGATCGACGCCGGGCGCAGCTACACCGACTGGCCGCTGATGGCGGGCGGGTTCTTCCCGCCGCAGCCCTTCGACATCGAGCCCGTCTGGCGCAACTTCTTCGAGGATCCCGGACTGGTTCAGTTCATGCACCGCATGGCGGGATACCTGCTCTTCGTCTTCGGAATCTTGACCTGGCTCAGGGCGCGCAAATCCGCCAACCCCGACACCCGCTTCCGCTTCAACGCGGTGATGGCGATGATGCTGGTGCAGGTGGTGCTGGGTATCGTCACGGTGCTCTACGTGGCGCAGATGCACATCGCGATCACCCACCAGATCGGCGCCGTGGTGCTCTGGGTGCTGATCATCCGTGCCCGCTTCGGAGCACAATATCCCAAGGCTCAATCCATCCGGGGGACCGCCGCATGACCGCCTTCGAGACTCTGATGAACTTTCAGCGCGAGACCGGCGCGCTGGCGCAGGTCGCCGGCCGACTCGGCTGGGATCAGGAGACCATCATGCCGCGCGGCGCCGGAGAGCAGCGCTCGGACGAGATCGCCGCGATGGAGTCGGTTCTGCATGCCCGCCGCACCGATCCCCGTGTCGGGGAGTGGCTCGACGCCATCGACGCCGGAGCGCTGGACGACGAGGGCAGGGCGCAGCTGCGCCACATCCGCCGCTCCTACGAGCGCAGCTTGCGGGTGCCGGCCAAGCTGGCCTCCGATCTCGCGAGGCTGACCAGCCGGGCGCACCGGGTCTGGGCGGAGGCCCGGGCCGACGACAATTTCGCCGCCTTCGCGCCGGTGCTGCGCGATGTGGTGAGCCTCAAGCGTGAGGAAGGCGCGGCGCTGGCGGCGGGGGGCGATGTCTATGACGCGATGCTCGAGGATTACGAGCCCGGTGCCACCGCTGCTCAGCTGGCTGAGATGTTCGGCGCCCTGCGCCCGCGCCTCGTGGCGCTGCGGCAGGCGGTGCTCGAGAAGCCGCAGCCCCGGGCTCTGCGCGGCCCGTTCGACGAGCAGGCGCAGATGACGCTGGCGCAGACCGTGGCCAAGACCTTTGGCTACGAGATGTCGCGCGGGCGGCTCGACAAGTCGGTGCACCCGTTCAGCTCGGGCTCTGGCGACGACGTGCGCATCACCACGCGCACCAATGCGCTCGACCCGTTCAACTGCCTCTACTCGACGATCCACGAGGTCGGTCACGCCTGCTACGAGCAGAACGTGCGGCGGGCCTACCGCTTCACGCCGCTCGGGGCGGGCGTGTCGATGGGCGTGCACGAGAGCCAGAGCCGGATCTACGAGAACCAGCTCGGCCGCTCGCGGGCTTTCACCGGCTGGCTCTTCGAGCGCATGACCGAGGCCTACGGCGATCTCGGGCTCGACGGACCGGAGGCGTTCTACGCGGCGGTGAACCGGGTGCAGAACGGCTATATCCGCACCGAGGCCGACGAGGTGCAGTACAACCTCCACGTCCTGCTGCGCTTCGATCTGGAGCGCGCGCTGATCGCCGGCGATCTCGAGGTCGACGATCTCGAGGCGGCGTGGAACGAGCGCTTCCTCGCGGATTTCGGCTACGAGGTCGACAAGCCTTCGGACGGCGTGCTGCAGGATGTGCACTGGTCTGCGGGGCTATTCGGTTACTTCCCGACCTATTCGCTCGGCAATGTCTATGCTGGCTGTCTGCACGCGTCGCTGCGGCAGGCTGTGCCGGATCTGGACACACAGCTCTCACAGGGCGATCTGCGCGCGGCGACCTGCTGGCTGGCCGAGAACGTGCAGCAATATGGCGGGCTCTACGAGCCGCGCGAGGTCATCACCCGCGCCTGCGGCGGAGCACCGTCGGAGACCGCGCTGCTGGATTACCTCGAAGCGAAGTTCGGGGCGATCTACGGGCTCTGACAGAGGCCTATGCGCGGCGCGCGAATGAGACGCGCCGCGGGTGGCACATCATGTGCCGTGGCGGATGGTCAGGACGCGCTTGCGTCCGCTTCGGTGCCGTCGATGTCTTCGAAGCAGCGAATGATCCAGTCGACCGCGCGGCGCATCCCGGGATCGTTGCGGCGGCTCTCGTGGTAGAACAGCCAGCAATTCTCGGTGCGCACCGGCGAGTCGGGAAACAGCGGCACAAGATCGGGGTCGCGCTGCGCGATCAGGTCGGGAAGCGGTCCGGGCAACTCGGTCACCTTCATCAGACGGTGCAGCGCCATCAGGCTGTCGACCCGCAGCTTCGGCTCACGGCCGAACTGGTTCTGCCCGTATTGCATCAGCGGATTGTCGTCATGGGCCTCTCCGAGCCCAGCCCAATCCTCGCCCGCGGGCGCGTCCGCGAAACGATAGAAACGGAAATTCATCTCGCCGACCTTGCGGGCAATGATCCGGCCCTGGTCGGGACGGTTGTATTGCAGCACGAGGTCGTGGTCGCCGAGCCCCTCGCGGAAGATCCGGTCGGAGAAGTTCAGCCGCACGCCATCAAGCATTTCGGCGTGCTTCGTCAGGCCGGGGAACAGCACCAACGAGGACAGCGCGGGCAGGCTGCCGACATTGATCGTCACCGGCTCGGAGTCGGTGTTGGTGGCTTGCGTGTTCAGTGCTGCCTGCAACTCGCCGTCGAAGCTCTGTGCCAAGGTGATCAGCGAGGCCACGGCCTCGGACGGGCGCCAACCGTCAGATGTCTTGACGAAGGCTGGCATCCCGAGGGTTTCGGAGAGTCGTTCGATCCGGCGCGACACCGTCGCGGTGTTGGTGCCGAGGCTCTTGGCTGCCGCGGTCATCGTGCCGGTCTTCGATAGCGCTACCAGAAAGCGCAGATCGTCCCAGTTGTTCATTGTCGTCTGCTCGGAACCCTACAGAAACAGGTGGATCATTAACCGCAAGGATCTGCGGGCGGAGACAGACAGGGGCATCGGCTCGGCGCTGTCGGAATCGATACCAGACTATCTACTAAACACGTCTTTAAGATGCGTAATTTGTTTTTGCAATAGTGCCATTACATATCTGCAAGAGCACTAAGGTCTTGATTGCGGGCAAGAGTTTATCAAAGTGAAACGCCCGCCGCTCCTGATGGAGCGACGGGCGTGGCTTTATCGCAATCATAATTCCCGTTAGCCGGGAGATCTTTCTGATCGCTCCTCCTGAGCGGTCAGCCGAACACGGCGCCAAAGCTGCTGCGGAAGATCTCGGAGAGCTCCGACAGCGGCGCATCGCTGCCGCCGAGCTTGACGCTGTCGCCGTGGAAGCGGCCGACGGTCTCGATGGTGACACCGGCCTGGCCGGCGGCAATCATCAGCGCTTCGGCGGCATCGAAGCTGCAGGCGATCAGGTAGCGGCCCTGGTCCTCGCCGAACAGCGCGGCGGTATCGGCGCTGTCGAGCTGGACGCCGACGCCCGAGGCCTCGGCCATCTCGAAGGCGGCCAGCGCAAGCCCGCCGTCGCTGAGATCGGTGCAGCACTTGATCCACTCGCGGTTGGCGCGGATGAACTCGCCGTTGCGCTTCTCCTCGGCCAGATCGACCGCCGGCGCGTCGCCGTCCTCACGGTTGAAGACCTCTGCCAGCAGGGCGGACTGGCCGAGATGGCTGCCGGTCTGGCCAACCATGAGCAGCACGTGGCCGTCGCGGGCATAGCCCAGGATCGGCTCCTCGTCAGCTGCGATCAGGCCAACTGCGCCGATGGTCGGGGTCGGCAGGATGCCCTGTCCGTCGGTCTCGTTGTAGAGCGAAACGTTGCCCGACACGATCGGCATGTCGAGCGCCGTGCAGGCCGCGCCGATGCCGCGCAGGGCCTCGACGAACTGGCCCATGATCTCGGGCTTCTCGGGGTTGCCGAAGTTGAGGTTGTCGGTGGTCGCCAGCGGCAGAGCGCCGACGGCGGTCAGGTTGCGATAGGCCTCGGCCACCGCCTGCTTGCCGCCCTCGACCGGGTTGGCCTTGACGTAGCGCGGGGTCACGTCCGAGGTGAAGGCGAGCTTCTTGTCGGTGCCATGCACGCGGATCACGCCCGAGCCGAAGCCGGGGATGCGCATGGTGTCGGCCATGACCTGGCTGTCATACTGCTCGTAGACCCATTCGCGCGAGCAGTAGTTGGGCGAGGCGATCAGTGCCTTCAGCCCGTCGATCGGATCGATCTGCGGCACGTCGGCGAGCTCGGCTGCCGGCTCGGAGGGCTCCCACGGGCGGTCGTATTCGGGGGCGGAGGAGGACAGCCGCGACAGCGGCATGTCGGCTTTCACCTCGCCGTTGTGGACGATGAGGAAGCGGTCTTCCTCGATGGTCTCGCCGACGATGGCGAAGTCCAGATCCCACTTGTCGAACACCGCCTTGGCCTCGGCCTCCTTGGAAGGGTCGAGCACCATGAGCATGCGCTCCTGGCTTTCCGAGAGCATCATCTCGTAGGCGGTCATGTTCTTCTCGCGCTGCGGCACCTTCTCGAGGTCGAGCCGCACGCCGAGACCGCCCTTGTCGCCCATCTCCACGGCCGAGCAGGTCAGGCCCGCCGCGCCCATGTCCTGGATCGAGATCACCGCGCCGGTCTGCATCAGCTCGAGCGTGGCCTCCATCAGGCGCTTTTCGGTGAACGGGTCGCCGACCTGAACGGTGGGGCGCTTTTCCTCGATCGTCTCGTCGAACTCGGCCGAGGCCATGGTCGCGCCGCCGACGCCGTCGCGGCCGGTCTTGGCGCCGAGATAGACCACCGGCATGCCGATGCCCGAGGCGGCGGAGTAGAAGATCTTGTCGGCATCGGCGAGGCCCGCCGCGAAGGCGTTGACCAGGCAGTTGCCATTATATGCCGAGTGGAAGCGGACTTCGCCGCCGGCGGTCGGCACGCCGAAGCAGTTGCCGTAGCCGCCCACGCCTTCGACCACGCCATGCACGAGGCGGCGGGTCTTGGGGTGGTCCTTCTCGCCGAAGCTCAACGAGTTCATCGCGGCGATCGGGCGGGCACCCATGGTGAACACGTCGCGCAGGATGCCTCCGACACCGGTGGCCGCGCCCTGATAGGGCTCGATATAAGAGGGGTGGTTGTGGCTCTCCATCTTGAAGACCACCGCCTGACCGTCGCCGATATCGACCACGCCGGCATTCTCGCCGGGGCCGCAGATCACCTGCGGGCCGGAGGTGGGAAGGGTCTTCAGGTGGATCTTCGACGACTTGTAGGAGCAGTGCTCGTTCCACATCGCCGAGAAGATGCCGAGCTCTGTAAAGGTCGGCTCGCGATTGAGGATCTGAAGGATGCGTGCGTACTCATCCGGCTTGATGCCGTGCGCCTCGATCAGCTCTTCGGTGATGGCCGGTTCCTGCATGCTCATACCCCTCTGGCAATCCTGCGCGCTCTTTAAGGCAAGGGTGACGCAGTGGGAAGGGGGCTGAGGGCCGCTCAGGGCCGGGTTGCGGAGAAAAGGTTGATGCGGGCGGGGATATGGCAGCCGTCAGCGTCGTCATAGGCGGCGAAGACGGTGCGCATGTGCTCGAGAAGCGCTGCGCGGTCGGCCTCGCTGCCGTTCTTGGCGCGAAGCTGGGCCGAGATCGGGCCGATATACTGTGTCAGCTCCGCCGCCTCGGCGCTGCCGCCGGGCATCTCGAGCGTGGTGTCGACCACCCGCGCCTGCGGGGTGTCGAAGCCGGCCTGCGAGAGCAGCGCAAGGACCCGCGCGGCGTTGGCAAAGGCGGTGGGGCCGGGGGCGTGGGGATCACCGGGCTCGGAGGGGCCGAGTCGCTCTGCCGCGGCCCGCTTGGCGAGGTCGAACCACGGGTTGTGATCGGCGGCCGCCCAGGCGGCGAAGACCAGCCGCCCGCCGGGGCGCAGGTGGCGCTGGATGTTGGCGAAACCGGCCACCGGGTCGGCGAAGAACATCAGCCCCATCCGCGACAGGCAGAGATCGAAGGGGGCGCCCTCATGTGCCCAGGTCTGGGCGTCGGCCACGAGGAAGTCCGGCGCGCAGGTCAGCCCTTCGGCGCGGTCACGCCCGACCTCGATCAACGGGGCCGAGATATCCAGCCCCAGCACGTGGCCCTCGGTCCCGACCCGCTGTCCGGCGGCGATGGCCACGGCCCCCGCGCCGCAGCCGATGTCGATCACCCGCTCGCCGGGGCGCGGAGCGGCGGCGTCGAGCAGGATGTCGGTGAGCCGCGCGTGCAGGGTGTCGAGCTCGTGGTGCAGCCGCACCCAGTGCTGGCCGGGGCCGGTGCTCCAGAAGGCCTGCTGCCCTGCGTTCGGCCCGTCTGTCATGCTGTCGGTCATGTTTGCGCTCCCTTGCTGCGAGCCTACCCAGGAATCCGGATGGGCGCGGCCAAAAAAAAGGCCGAGCACAAAGCTCGGCCGAAGTCCAACAGGGAGGTATGAAGATGATGCGCGCTAGGGCGCTTCAAGCTTCATCTGCCGAATATGTTATCAGTTCTGAGTCGATCAAGGGAGAAGACGCCGCAGGCGCAGCATTGCCGCCATGAATGTGGCGCATAGCTCACACTTTTAGGGCGAGTTTAGTCGGCTCCCATAGCCCGAAGCTGACGGCGGTGGGCAAAGATTTCTTCCTGCACGAAGTCGCGGAAGGCCGCTACACGCTTGGAATGGCGCAACTCTTCCGGGTATGCGAGGAACACCGGCACCTCGTTGCTCTCGATTTCCGGGAGCACGCGGACCACCGAGGGGAAATCTTCGATGATGTAGTCGGGCAGAACCCCGATGCCGAGATTTGCGACCACGGCCTGCAACACGCCGAAATAGTTGTTGACCGTAAGCGCTGTCTGGATGTCGTAGGTCAGCAGCTCCTGCACCAGAAGCTTGCCCGCGGCGACCTGCGAGGAGGCGGGATTCTGGCAGATCAGGCGGTGCTGCGACAGCTCGTCGAGCGAGCCGGGCACGCCACGATCGGCGAGATACTCGGGCGAGGCATACATGCGCATCCGGATCGACATCAGCCGCTTGCGGATCAGATCGGCCTGGCTCGGCTCTTTCATGCGGATGGCGACATCAGCTTCGCGCATCGGCAGGTCGAGCACGCGTTCCTCGAGCATGAGGTCGATCTTCAGATCGGGGAACTTCTCATAGAGCTTGGTCAGGCGGGGGGCGAGCCAGAGAACGCCGAAGCCATGGGTGGTGGTGACCTTCAGTTCACCGAACACCTCTTCCTCGCTGTCGCGGATGCGCGCGGTGGCGGCATCGATGCGCTTGACCATCGAGGCGGTGGCATCGAAGAGCAATTCGCCCTGTTCGGTGAGAATCAGCCCGCGGGCATGTCGGTGGAACAGGGTCGTATTCAGCGACTCCTCCAGAGAGCGGATCTGCCGCGACACCGCGGATTGAGACAGATGCAGCGCATCGCCCGCATGTGTCAGGCTGCCCGCATCCGCAACCGCGTGAAAGATTCTTAGCTTGTCCCAGTCCATTTCGGTACCCATGCCTGCTCGCGGCGCCTGTATACGACAGATATCATAAATAGGAACCTATCCTTTCAGGACAGCCTGAAAACACGAAAAAAATGATATCAAGGTCAGCGATTTTGACCTATTATGTGGGGGATATGCCACGGGATGAGCGTTGGGAGGCGCGCATGACGAAGCAAGAGATCTCACTCCAAGACCGATTTGACCTCGAGAAGAGCCCGGTGCTGCTCAACGGCACCCAGGCGCTCGTGCGTCTCATGCTGATCCAGAAGGCGCGCGACGTTGCCGCGGGCCTCGACACGGCTGGCTACGTCACCGGCTATCGCGGCTCGCCGCTCGGCGCGGTGGACCTGCAGATGCAGCGGGCCGGGAAATATCTCGCCGCCGCCGACGTCACCTTTCAGGAGGGGCTGAACGAGGATCTCGCCGCGACGGCGCTCTGGGGCAGCCAGCAGGCCGAGCTGCGCGGCGAGGGCAAATATGACGGCGTGTTCGGGCTCTGGTACGGCAAGGGGCCTGGGGTCGACCGCTCCGGTGACGTGATGCGCCATGCCAACATGGCCGGGACCTCGCCGCATGGCGGTGTCATCATGGCGATGGGCGACGACCACACGGGCGAGAGCTCGACCGTGCTGCACCAGTCGGAATGGGCGATGGTCGACGCCTACATGCCGGTGGTCTCGCCGGCAGGCGTGCAGGAGATCCTTGATTACGGCGTCTATGCCTATGCGCTGTCGCGCTTCGCCGGCGTCTGGGTGGGGCTCAAGACCATGAAGGACACGGTCGAGGCCACCGCGGTGGTCGATGGCCGCCCCGATCGCATGTCGCTGGTCACGCCCGAATTCGAGATGCCGCCGGGCGGGCTCAACATCCGGCTTGGCGACACGCCGCACGAGCAGGAAAAGCGCATCATCGATTACAAGCGCTTCGCGGCGGAGGCCTTCTCGCACGCCAACAAGATGGACAAGCGCATGTGGGGCAAGCCAGGCGCCAAGATCGGTTTCGTCGCGGCGGGCAAGAACTGGCTCGATCTGGTGCATGCGCTGTCGCTGCTGGGCATCGACGAGGCCGAGGCCGAGCGGCTGGGGATCACCACCTACAAGGTCGGCCAGACCTTCCCGCTCGACATGCTGGGCTTCCACGACTGGGCCGAGGGGCTCGACCTGATCGTCGTGGTCGAGGAGAAGCGCAAGCTGATCGAGGTGCAGGTCAAGGAGGCGATCTTTGACGACCGCCGCGGCCGCCGGGTCTATGGCTGGCACAAGGGCGGCGGCGCGGGCTCGATGCACGGGCCCGAGCTGTTCCCGACGCAGGGCGCGCTTGATCCGATCATGATCGCCGAACGCCTCGGCACCATCCTGATCGACGAGGGCCGGGACACCGAGCGCCTCAAGGCTGCGCTGCAAACCCTTGCGGATGCGCGGAAATCCGACAATGCCGAGGATATCGCGGCGCGGCTTCCCTATTACTGCGCCGGCTGCCCGCACAACACCTCGACCAAGGTGCCCGAGGGCAGCCGCGCCTATGCCGGTATCGGCTGTCACTACATGGTGCAGTGGATGGACCGCGAGACCACCGGCTTCACCCACATGGGCGGCGAAGGCGCCAACTGGATCGGCGAGGCGCCGTTCTCCAAGCGCCCGCACGTGTTCCAGAACCTCGGAGACGGCACCTACAACCACTCGGGCGTGCAGGCGATCCGCGCGGCCCTCGCGGCAAACACCAACATTACCTACAAGATCCTCTACAACGACGCCGTTGCGATGACCGGCGGGCAGGCCAACGAGGGCGGGCTCACCGCCGACCGCATCGCCCGCGAGCTCGTCGCGATGGGGGTGCAGCACATCGCCGTGGTCTATGACGAGAAGGAGGACGTGAATTTCGACCTCTTCCCGCATGGCATCGAGAAGCACGAGCGCGCCGAGATGGAGGCGGTGCAGAAACAGATGCGCGAGGTCGAGGGCGTCTCGGTCATCCTCTACATCCAGACCTGCGCCGCCGAGAAGCGCCGCCGCCGCAAGCGCGGCCTGTTCCCGGACCCGGACAAGCGCGTGTTCATCAACACCGATGTCTGCGAGGGCTGCGGCGATTGCGGCGTGCAGTCGAACTGCGTCGCCATCGTGCCGGAAGAGACCGAGCTTGGCCGCAAACGCGCCATCGACCAGTCGAGCTGCAACAAGGATTTCTCCTGCCTCAAGGGCTTCTGCCCGTCTTTCGTGACGCTCGAGGGCGCCAAGGTCCGCAAGGGCGCGACCACCGAGCTTGCGCTGCCCGACATGCCCGAGCCGGCGCTGCCGCGGATCGACGGCACCCACAACGTGGTGATCACAGGCGTTGGCGGCACCGGCGTGGTGACCATCGGCGCGGTGCTGGCGCAGGCGGCCCAGATCGCAGGCCTTGGCGCGGGGATGATGGAGATGGCGGGGCTGGCCCAGAAGGGCGGCGCGGTGCATATCCACCTCCGGCTTGCCAACCGGCCCGAGGATATCTCCGCGGTGCGCGTGGCAATCGGCGAGGCCCATGCTCTGATCGGCGGTGACCTCGTGGTCAGCGCCGGGGCCAAGACACTGGGGTTGACCGCCTCGGGTCGCACCGGCGCGGTGGTGAACAGCCACGAGATCGTCACCGGCGAGTTCACCCGCGACACGGAGTTTGCCTTGCCGAATGACCGGCTGAAGCTGGCCATCGAGGCGCGGATGCAGGACCGGGCCAAGCTCTTTGATGCCACCGAGCTTGCCAAGGCGACGCTGGGCGACTCGATCTTCTCCAACATGATGATTCTCGGGGCCGCGTGGCAGCAGGGGCTCGTGCCGCTGCCGCATGACGCCATCGCCGAGGCGCTGCGCCTCAACGGTGCCGCGGTGGAGAAAAACCTGCGCGCCTTCGAGATCGGACGCTGGGCGATGCTGCATCCAGAGGCGGCCGCAAAGCTCCTGAGCCCCACGGTGATCGAGAAGCCGAAGACGCTCGAGGAGAAGATCGCCTTCCGCGAGGCGCATCTGACGGCCTACCAGAACACGCGCCTGGCCAAGCGCTATCGCCGCATGGTCGACCGGGCGGACGATGAGCGCCTGCGCGAGGCCATCGCCAAGGGCTATCACAAGCTGCTCGCCTACAAGGATGAGTACGAGGTCGCGCGGCTGCATCTCGACACCGAGGCCAAGGCGCGGGCGCAGTTCGACGGCGATTTCAAGATGAGCTTCCACCTCGCGCCGCCGCTGCTGTCGAAGACCGGCTCCGATGGCCGCCCGGTGAAGAAGGCGTTCGGCGAGGGGATGCTGCGCAACTTCCGCCTGCTGGCCAAGCTCAAGGGCCTGCGCGGCACGCCGCTCGATCCGTTCGGGCGCACCGCCGAGCGCAAGATGGAGCGGGCCTTGATCGCGCAGTACGAGCGCGACATGGACGAGGTCCTGCCCAAGCACACCCCCGAGACCCATGACGCAATCGTGGCGCTGGCTGAGCTGCCGCTGAAGATCCGCGGCTTCGGCCCGGTCAAGGAGGCCAACGAGCGCGAGGCGGCCAAGCGCCGCGAGGAGTTGCTGGCGGTGATCCGCGACGGCGGAGGGGCGATGGCACGGGCGGCGGAGTGATCCGCCGCCGGCACCGTTCGGCCTAGGTCTACGGTCGCAATGGATTTTCGCGCCGAAGCGCCTTAAGAGCAGACAATACCGCGCAACGAGTCGCGGGCTTGGGCAGTGGCGGCAGGAGACAGGCCGATGGCGGTTGGCGTATTCGATTCCGGGCTTGGTGGGCTCACGGTGCTGGACGCGGTGAGCAAACGCTTGCCCGAGGTGCCCTTCGTCTACTTCGCCGACAGCGCCCACGCACCCTACGGCGTGCGCGATGCCGACGATATCTACAACCTGACCACCGCTGCGGTCGAACGTCTCTGGGAGGCGGGCTGCGACCTCGTCATCCTCGCCTGCAATACGGCCTCGGCCGCCGCGTTGCGGCGGATGCAGGAAAGCTGGATTCCGCGCGACAAGCGGGTGCTGGGCGTCTTCGTTCCCTTGATCGAGGCGATGACCGAGCGCCAGTGGGGCGACAACTCTCCTCCGCGCGAGGTCGCGGTGCAGCACGTGGCGCTGTTCGCCACGCCGGCCACCGTGCGCAGCCGCGCCTTCCAGCGCGAGCTGGCCTTCCGCGCCATCGGCGTCGATGTGGAGGCGCAGGCCTGCGGCGGGCTCGTCGATGCCATCGAGGAGGGCGACATGATCCTCGCCGAGGCGCTGGTGCGCAGCCATGTCGATGCGCTGAAGCGCAAGATGCCCTCGCCGCAGGCGGCGATCCTCGGCTGCACCCATTACCCGCTGATGCAGGAGACCTTCCAGGAGGCGCTGGGAGAGGATGTCGCGGTCTATTCGCAGGCCAACCTCGTGGCCGAGTCGCTGGCCGATTACCTGCAGCGCCATCCGGGGATGATCGGCACCGGTACCACGAGCCGGTTCCTGACCACCGGCGATCCGCGCAAGGTCTCGGGCCACGCGACGCGCTTCCTGCGCCGCGAGATCACCTTCGAGGCGGCCTGAATCGCACCGCAACACCGCGTCCGCTCGCCGCAATTTGATCTGCAACACTTACATGCGCGGCCTTGAATGCCATATAGTCTAGGCTGACAGCGCGGAACGCATCGGGCAGGCTGGCGCCGTCCGGTCGGAAGAGGAGAAACCATGTCGCTCAAATCGCTCAAGAAGCAGCGCCGTATCCAGGTGGTCGCGCTGGCTGCGGTCGCGCTGGTGGTCTCGACGGTGCTGATCGGCTACGCGATGCGCGACGGCATCAACTTCTTCCGCTCCCCCAGCCAGGTGATGGAGGAGCCGCCCGCGCCGAACGAGACCTTCCGCATCGGCGGCCTGGTCGAAGGTGGGACGCTGATCCGTGGCGAGGGCCACGAGATCCGCTTCAGCGTCACCGATGGCGGCGCCTCGGTACCGGTGGTGTTCGCAGGCGTGCTGCCCGATCTCTTTGCCGAGAACCAGGGCATGGTGGGCACCGGGCGCTATGTCGAGGGGGTCTTCGTGGCCTCCGAGATCCTCGCCAAGCACGACGAGACATACATGCCGAAAGAGGTCATGGACGCGCTGAAGGAGCAGGGCGTCTACCAGGATCCCAACAGCTGAGGCTAGGGGCGCGCTGTCGAGATGGGTGCGTTTTGTGCAGACGCGCGAACGTTCGCGGCGCGAAATCAAGGCCGAAGGCCGCCGCACATCGGTCATGCTGGAAGCATGCCTTCGGCATGACCCGCCCCCCGGGCCGGCGATTTGGTTGTGCTGGGTGCACAGCTTCGAGGTTCTTCGGACCTGGCTGATATAAATCGCGGGATTCCACGGAAGGATCGCCCCCCCCGCGGACCGGCGATGCGCGGCGGCTTCCGAGTTCGGATGTTCCTGCGAATTAAAAGCGCTCGGTGCGGAGCGTAGAGCGCCTTCGGACCTTCCGTTCCATGCCCTATCACAGGCTACACAGGCAGCGCGGTGTCCCGCGGCCCGGCGATGCGCGGCGGCGTCGATGCGCGAAACGCCGCAAGAGACCGCCCGCCAAAAGAAAAAGGCGGGCCCGAGGGCCCGCCTTTCCAAGTCTTACCAAGAAGACCGGATCACGCGTTGGCTTCGCGGATTTTGTCGGCGGCATCCTTGTTGTACTCGACGCCGCTCTGTTCGAAGAGCTGGTCGAGCTCGCCCGAGAGGGTCATCTCGGTGATGATGTCGCAGCCGCCCACGAACTCGCCCTTGACGTAGAGCTGCGGGATGGTCGGCCAGTCGGAATAGTCCTTGATGCCCTGGCGGATCGCGTCATCGGCCAGCACGTTCACGTCGTGGAAATCCACGCCCATGTAGTTCAACACCCCGGCCACGCGGCTCGAGAAGCCGCATTGCGGCATGGTCTTGGTGCCCTTCATGTAGAGCACCACGGTGTTGGACTTCACCGTCTCGTCGATCATCGTCTTCGCGTCGGTCATATCTCTCTCCTATCTGCGCGGTACCTTGGCACCGGCTGGCCCCGCGCGGAGCGGGGACGGTATTTTCCAGAACCCGGACCGGTTTATCGCGGCGTGCCGCCGACGATCCGGGCGCGGGCGTCAGTCCGTGGTCAGTCCGGCGCCTTGGTGGTCAGCGCCAGCGCGTGCAGTTCGCCATGCGCCCCGTCCATCTTGCCCTTGAGGGCGGCATAGACGGCGCGCTGCTGCTGGACGCGGTTCTTGCCACGGAAGCTCTCGTCGATCACCTCGGCGGCGTAGTGGTTTCCGTCACCGGCAAGATCGGTGATGGTGATCTGGGCATCGGGAAACTCGGCTCGGATGAGCTGTTCGATTTCCGTCGCTTCAATGGCCATTGGGGCGTGTCTCCGCTGTCGTCCGTTCCCCCAAGATGTAAGCTCCGTGCGAAGCGGGTGCAAGCAGGCGCTTGGCCGGGCACGGGCCGGGTCAGGCGGCGAGGTCGATCCAGACCGGCACGTGATCGGACGGCTTGTCGCGGCCGCGGATGTCGCGGTCGATCTGCACGTCGGTCATCAGGTCTGCCGCCTGCGGGGTCAGCAGCAGGTGGTCGATGCGGATGCCATTGTTCCGCTGCCAAGCGCCGGCCTGATAATCCCAGAAGGAATAGTGGCCGGGGCCCTGAGTGCGGGCGCGGAAGGCCTCGGTGAAGCCGAGGTTCAGAATGCGGCGGAAGGCTGCGCGGGTCTCGGGGAGGTAGAGCGCGTCCTCGGTCCAGGCCTCGGGCTTGGCGGCGTCCTCGGCTTGAGGGATGACATTGTAGTCGCCCGCCATCACCGCTGGCATCTCGCTGGCCAGAAGTTCGCGGGCGCGGGCCTCGAGCCGTTTCATCCACGCAAGCTTGTAGTCGTATTTCGGCCCCGGCACCGGGTTGCCGTTGGGCAGGTAGAGCCCGCAGAGCCGCACCGCGTGGCTCTCGCCCATCACCGTGGCCTCGATCCAGCGCGCCTGTTCGTCCTCGTCATCGCCGGGCAGGCCGCGGGTGACATCCTCGAGCGGCAGCTTCGACAGGATGGCGACGCCGTTGAAGCTCTTCTGGCCATGGGTTTCGACTTGCCAGCCGCGCTCCTCGAAATGCTCGCGGGGGAAGGCCTCATCGACAGACTTGATCTCCTGCAGCAGCGCGACGTCGGGCTGCGCCTCGTCGAGCCAGTCGGTGAGGGCGCCGATGCGCGCCTTGATGCCGTTGATGTTGAAGGTGGCGATCTTCATTTGGCCCTCCGAAATTTGAGCAAGCTATCGCCGAAGCGGAGCTCAGGGGCAAGACCAGCGCGGTTTTCAGCCGACGATTCGGGTCCGATTCCGGGGTGAAAAGCAGGTTTCAACAAGGCGCAAAAACTTATCCACAGAAAAGATTCCCCTGTGGACAACTTTGAATTGTGTTTTTTCTGTGTCTTTTAGGTCTTAATCTGCATGTGGATAACTCGTGTATAATTCAACCCTAACAAGAAACTATATTGCCAGAAACATGCATTGGAGGAAACCCTGAGCGTGCCAAAACGCAAACGCTACACCAGGAAGGGTTACCCCATGTCTGCACAACTCAAGCATGAAATCATTGAAGAATTCGCCAACGACTTCGGCGGCGACATGTTCGGTGGGGAAGGTGCCTCGATGTTCACCTCCTGCGCCGCACCCGAAAGCTTCGGCAGCGCACTGACCGGCGAGGCTGTGGATATGTTTACCTCTTGCGCCGCACCGGTGACCGGCTCCGCTGCCACAGGTGAGGCAACCGGCCTCTACACGTCCTGCGCCGCGCCGCTGACCGGCTCGACCGCGACCGGCGAAGCCACCGGCCTGTTCACGTCCTGCGCCGAGCCCAAGGCTTCCGAGGCCCTGACCGGCGACGCGGTGGAAATGTTCACCTCCTGCGCCGCGCCGACCACCAGCTCGACCGCGACCGGCGATGTCGTGGGCCTGTTCACTTCGTGTGCCACCCCGACCACCGGCTCGACCGCGACCGGCGAAGCCACCGGCCTGTTCACCTCCTGCGCCGAGCCGAAAGCGTCCGAGACCCTGACCGGCGATGCCGTCGAGATGGTCACCTCCTGCGCCGCTCCGACCACCAGCTCGGCCGATGCCGGCGACGCGGTCGAGATGTTCACCTCCTGCGCGACCCCGACCACCAGCTCGGCTGACGCAGGCGACGTGACCGGCCTGTTCACCTCCTGCGCCGAGCCGAAGGCCTCCGAGGCCCTGACCGGCGACGCTGTCGAGATGGTCACCTCCTGCGCGGCTCCCCGCGACAGCCGTGCCGTCAACGGTGAAGTCACCGGCTCCTTCACCTCCTGCGCATAAGCCAGGATGCCATCGCTGCGGGCGTCTTATGGGGATGAGACGCCCGCGTGCGGCCGGAAACAGAAAGACACAGGGAAATCAGTCATGACCAACGTTATCGCACTTCGCCCGAAGGCCCCCGTCGCGTCGCAGGATGCCGGAGTTGCAGCGCTCGTGAAGAGCTTTGCCACCAGCCGGCGGCGAGAGGATGACGTGTTCTGGCTGAAAGAGAACGCAGAGCTTCTCAACATCCTGGAATGCACCGGGACCTACGTGCCCCGGGCCGCGCTGGCGCCGCTGCGCGGGTTCTACAAATCGGTGGAAGACCGCATGGCCTTCTTCCCGCAATACTACCGCTTCCTGCTCTCGCTCACCCTCGATCTCGAGGATCTGGGCATGGAGGGCGACACCGGCGCCAAGCTCACCGAGCGCGCCGCGCGCCACGGCTTTGCCGATGCCGAGCTTTCGGACCTGCAGCGCATGGAAGCCCGCCGCCTTCTGGCCCGCCGCGGCCATGTGAGCGAGGATGACGAGGGGCTGGCCGACCGCCTGCGCGCCTTCTGCGCCCGCTCGCAGACCTTCGCTCTGCCGAACAAGAAGGCCGCCTACGAGCTGACCCATATCGTGTTCTACCTCAGCGAATACGGCCGTCAGGATCCCGGCCTCGACGAGGAGGCGATCAACAGCCTCTACTTCGCCGGCAACCTGGCCTATCTGGACCAGAACTCCGACCTGCTGGCCGAGATCTGCATCGCCCTGCGCTATGCCCGCGAGGTGCCGCCGCCGCTCTGGACGATCTGGCTCGACCGTGAGACCCATCTGTTTACCGTGGAGAGTGGCGAGACCCTCTCGGTGGCCGATGATTACCACGACTTCCTCGTCTGCAACTGGCACGCCTCGGTGATCGGCGGCAAGCCGTTCCACAAGCCGCTGGAGGGCGGGCGGATGCGCTTCCAGCGGGCACAGCGCGTCGCGCCGCTGCGCGAACTTTCGGAAGCGCTCTTCGCCGAAGGCTCTGCCCGCAGCGCCGACTGGGCCGGGATGCGCGAGCGCATGGGGGCGCGGCTGTCGCCGCAGACCCTTGATGTGGTCGACCAGCTTGCCGATCATTCCCCGCGCTTCGACGCATTCTTCGAGGGCTTCGCCCGGGCAGGTAACGCATGAACGGGACACGCACAGCCATCGTGGGCGCTGCCCTTGTCGCGCTCTACACCGGTGCCATCGCTGCGGCGGACGGCATCACCAAGCTCATCGCCGGTGGCTACGCCGCGCCGCAGCTCTTCGCGCTGTCGGCGGGGCTCGTGCTGCTGATGTCTCTTGGCGCGTCGCGCAAGAACGGCGAGACGCTGCGCACCACGTGCCGCGGCGCCATGGCGTTGCGCGCGCTGCTCACCGTGGTTTCGGCGCTGAGCTTCTTTCAGGCCTTCCGCCTGCTGCCCTTCGCCGATGTCTTCCTGTTCATCGCGCTGGTGCCGCTGATCGCCGCCGCGATGTCGGGCCCCGCGCTCGGCGAGCCGGTGCGTCCGGCGGTCTGGATGGCGCTGCTGCTCGGCGCGGGCGGGCTGCTCTTCGTGATGCCGGCAGGCGAGCTTTCGCTCGATCCGGGCCACCTCTGGGCGTTGTTCGCCGCCTTCACCGGCACCGGCTCGATGATCGCCGCGCGCTACATCGCCCGCATCGAGCGCGTGCCGCTGGCGCAGGTGTTCTGGCCGAACCTCGCGCTGATGCTGAGCATGGCCGTGGCGCTGCCGTTCGTCTGGCAACCGATGCCGCTGTCGGATCTGGGCTGGGTCGTGACCTACGCGGTGTTCCTCTTCGCGGCCCGCTGGCTCTCGGTCGAGGCGCTGCGGCTGCTGCCGGCTTACGTGGCAACGCCGCTGATGAACCTGCAATTCGTCTGGATGGTGGTGATCGGCTGGTTCGGTTTCGGTGAGATCCCCGCCGTGGGCACCATGCTGGGCGTCACGCTTGTGGTCGGCTCGGGCCTGTGGCTGATCTTCGACGAGGCGGTGACACAGGAGCGCCGCAGCTCGGCCAACGCCTGATCATCCGAGAAAGATCGATCCCGCCCCGCAGCGCCAAGCCGCTGCGGGGCGGTTGCGTTTTGAGCGAAAGGGATCGGGTCGGGTGCTCAGGCGGCGTGGCCTTGCAGCACCTCGAGCGGCACGATCTCGAGCGCGCGCATATGGGTCGCCTCGAGCGAGACCTTGGGGGCGCAGCCCTCGTCATGCGCCTGCAAGAAGCGCGCAGCGCAGAGGCACCACGGGTCGCCGGGCTTGAGGCCGGGGAAGTGAAACTCGGGGCGGGGCGTCGACAGGTCGTTGCCGACATAGGCGGAATAGGCAAGAAACTCGGCGGTCATCACCGCGCAGACCGTGTGGCTTCCGGCATCCTGCGCGCAGGTGTTGCAGTGGCCGTCGCGGAAGAAGCCCGTCAGCGGCGCCATGGAGCAGGGCGACAGTGGCCCGCCCAGAACGTTGATCGACTGATCTTTCTGCATCATTGCGCGTCTCCCTTGCGAACAGCGTGGCAAACCGGCGGCGGCCTGTCCAGCGCCGCGCGGTCACGGCGCCGTCAGGCAGCCTCAGCGGAATTTGTCGGCGAGCTTCTGCAGCGGCGAGCGGTCGTCGGGCTGCGGGTCTTGCGCGGCCTTTGCTTCGGGGTCTTTCTTGGGCGCCGGTTTGCCGGAAGCGGGCTCTGGCTTCTCCTGCTTGCCGCCCGAGGAACGCGGCGGGTTGACCCGCAGCGCCACGGCGTTCTGAAACTTGCCGGTATCTCCGCGCGCCAGCTCGCCCGCGCCGTCGGAAATGCCCCGCAGCAGGTCGTCGAGCCAGTCCTCGTCGGCCTTGTGGAAATCGTGCAGCACGTAGGCCGACACCAGATCCTTGCGGCCGGGATGGCCGATGCCCAGCCGCACCCGGTGATAGGCCTCGCCGATATGGGCGTGGATCGAGCGCAGCCCGTTATGGCCGGCATGGCCACCGCCGGTCTTCACCCGGCACTTGCCCGGCGCGAGGTCGAGCTCGTCGTGGAACACCGTCACATCGACCGGCTCGAGCTTGAAGAAGCGCATCGCCTCGCCCACCGACTGGCCGGAGAGGTTCATGAAGGTGCCAGGCTTGAGCAGCAGCACCTTGTCGCCGCCGAGCCGGCCCTCGCTGACCTCGCCCTGGAACCGCGCGCGCCACGGACCGAAGCCGTTATCCTCGGCGATCCGGTCGAGCGCCATAAAGCCGATGTTGTGCCGGTTTCGGGCATATTTGCCGCCGGGATTGCCCAGCCCCACGAAGATCTGCAAGCTCGCCTCCATCTGTTCCGCCCCTAGATAGGGCGGAGAGGGGGAATTCCACAACCCGCAAGGAGACCGCGATGTACCTGACGATGAACCGCTTCAAGGTGGTGCCCGATCGGGCCGCCGAGTTCGAGGCCATGTGGCAGGCCCGCGACAGCCATCTCAAGCAGGTGCCGGGCTTCGTCAGTTTCGCGCTGATGAAGGGAGCGGAGCAGGGCGATCACGTGCTCTATGCCTCGCATACGCTCTGGGCCGACGAGGAGAGCTTCAAGGGCTGGACCCGGAGCGAGGCCTTTCGCGCCGCGCACAAGGGGGCCAAGAGTTCCGAGGGCATGTATCTCGGCCCGCCGGTGCTTGAATGCTTCGACGCGGTGCAGGTGCTGGACTGAGCCTGCGGACCCGGAAAGGGGCGGCGCACGTGCGCCGCCCCTTTTTTTCGCAGCGACCAGATGTCAGACGAAGACGATGTCGTCGACATAGGCCTCGCCGGTGAGCAATCCCTCGCTCCCGAACGCGATGCCGCTCGCGATCTCGGCAATGTGTGTGGTTTCGTCGTCCAAGCTCATCTCTTCGCTCGCGATGAACTGCGCAGTTGCGACGATGCCGTCATCCGTCATATCTGCGAGACGCAGATTGGCGGGGTCCGGACCGTAGAGGCTGCTCAGTCCGCCGGACACGATCGGGTCGAGGCCGAGCTCCTCGGCGAAGACGAATGCCGTCGGCTGATCGCTCACGGTTCTATCGGTGGAGAAGGCCTGCGAGGCGATCCCGTTCCAATCGACCAGACCGTCGGCAGATGCCGCGTCGATCGCAGCGTAGCCAATAATCTCATGCGGGTGCAGCCCATCTTGGCTTTCGGCTTCCTGAACTGTATAGCTGAAGCCGGTCTCGCTGACTTCTCCGACACGCGCGATGATCCAGTCAGGACCGTTGTCGGATTGGATCTGTAGCATGACCACCGGCGCTTCGTCGAATGCGGCGCCGAATTCCACGTTGTGGAATTCGTTCGTCGCACCGCCCGAGAAGACGGTTGTACCTACCTGAAGCAGGCTGCCGTCATCGAGCTCCCAGACGCCGGATTCAAAGGCCGTCAGGCTGACATCTTCAGCAATGTGCATCTGGTCGTAGCCTTCGGGCTCATCAAGATGAAAAGTCGCGCTGGTCGACGTGATCTCGCTGAACCTGACGGTTGCCGCATCCGGCCCGTTCATCGTCACCGGGCTGGCGAAGACGACGGCGTTGTCGAAGGATGCATTCTGGAATGCAGCGTAGCGATCCGTATGGGTCACATTGCTGACTTGCTGAACCGAGCCGATGACATCGTCCCAAGATTCGACGTATTCGATCACCATCTGCATGTCGTAGAGATCGGCCGCATCCTGACGGTCGCCCTTCACGTAGATCGCCGTGTCGAAGACGTTCTGCTCGAGAACCGTGCCGTTCGGCGTCACCGCCGACAGGATCAGGCCCGTGGGCATCGCGTCGCCGGCGCCGAGAGTGCCGTTGACGGCGCTCCAGCCGGCGTCGATCACGCCATCTGCATCGAGATCAAGCCGGGTCGGGTCGATCACCATCCAGCCCTCGCTGGTGGCCAGCGGCGACTCGCCTTCCCAGTCGAGAAGGTTGATCGTGGTCGTGGTCAGCTCGCCGGTGTCGTACTTGATGTTGTCCGACTGGAACGGCGGTTCGCTGTTGGGCTCGAGCGGGATCTCGAGGCCCGGAAGGTCCTGGCCGAACTTGTTCGGCGTCAGGCGCCAGCGCGGACCGGAGACGAGGCTGTCCTCGTAGTAACCCTCTGCGGCCGCGGTTTCGGCATCGGTGAAACTGACGAAGACGTTGGCGTAGGGATCGTCCGGGTACATGTCATAGGACCACTCGAACGGCTCGCGGTCGGTCGAGGTGTACCACGAGTCGGTGAAGCCTTCGGCAAGGTCCGCGGTGCTGAAGTCGAGATCCGCCGCCGCGGCGGCCGCGACCAGCGACATGTCACGCAGCACGGTGCCGACCGCGTTGCCCTCGGCATCCTCGTTGCGATAGCCAACTAGCTCGCCATCAGGGTTGTAGACCGCGGTGCCGCCGACCACGCTCATATCGATCTGGCCGGCCTCGTCGAGCACGAAGTAGCTCGGCAGCGCGTCGCCCAGACCGTTATACGTGTCGACCGGCGAGACCCAGAGCGTGTTGGCCGCGTCATCCGGATCGGTGACGATGTAGTAGGACGGAAGCCGGCCGATGGCGGCCTCGTTCTCATAGTCTTCCGGGCGGATCTGGTCGTTGGGGTTGTTGGTGATCGTGTGGGTCACGATCAGTTCGGCCTTGGTCACGACGAAGCCATTCGAGCCGTCCTCGAGACTGTCGGCAATGCCATTGCCATCCTCGTCGACGGTCCACTCTTCCGGCAGGTCGATATTGACCTCCATGCGGATGTCATTGGGCCGTTTCACCGCCTCGCCCCAGCGATAGAGCAGCTTGCCGTCGTCCTTCAGGGTCACCGAGTAGTCCTGCCCGTAGGCGATGTTGTAGGTGACGCTGGACTCGTTGGGCTCGAGCAGGTCGGTCAGATCGGCCTCGCCGCCATAGCCGTTGAGGAAGCTGTCGACCACGTCGAGCGTGCCGTCGTTGCCGATGTCCACGGCGCCCACGGTGATCGCTTCGGTCACGCCGTCGCCGTCGCTGTCATAGTCGACGGTGGTCTTGGTCAGGCGGTAGGTGTCGAGCGTGCCGTCGCGGTCGAAATCGACATCCGTCAGCACGGTGTCGAGCGCCGGGTCGGGGCTGTCCATCGCGGTCTGAAGCGCCGCCACGGTCTCCTTTACGTAGAAGTCGTTGAGCGGGCCTTCGGTCAGGCTGCCATCCTCGGCGACATAGAGATCGGCCATCTTGAGGTCGTCGTCGAGCCCGCCGATGGCGTTTTCGTCACCGGGATAGGCCTGATCCGAGAGCAGCGCCTGCATGGTGGTGTAATGCTCTGTCGAGGCTTTCACGGTCGAGCCGCCCAGGCCAAGGGACCATGTGCCGAAGGGAGCGCCGGAGAGAAACAGATCGGTTTCCGCGTTGCGCACGGCGATGCCGACGATCTCGCCGCCTTCGCCATAGATATTGCCCGCGAAGCCTTCGGCATAGTCACCGTCGAGCTCCTTCTCCTCGGCACCGATGAAGTCGGTCACGTGGAAGCCGAATTCATTGTCGATGCCATACAGGATGTTGCCCGCGTGGCTTACATAGGGTTCGACCACCGCGCCTGCGGTGTCGAGCATCTCGGGGTAATCGGGGAATTGAAGGCCACTGAACGTTGCTGTCAGGTCATCGACCGAAAAGACGTGCAGGGCCGAGCTGTAAAGTGCCATCGTACCGTCTCCAAAAGGCTCCTCCCGGGACGGCCTTGGTTCTCGCCTGCTTGCAGTCTCCCCCCATGCTGTCCCTCGGCAATTAGGCCATGAAGTTGCATTCGAAAGCCATGATATATGTCAAAGTGAATGTGATGGATTTGGCGGGTGGTCGTTGCGTACCGGTCGGGGCTGGGGCCGCCTGCTGATCTGGTCGCTTTCAGGCCCTTGATCCCGCGCCTCTTTTTCTGGGAAAATGAGTCTGTCTCGCCGGCGCTCGGTTAGATATAAATTTTTCTCAAATCGGGAGTGACGGATGTCCGGACCTCAGAGCACACGGGTCACCTCCAGCCACTGGGGCGCTTTCGAGCTTGATGTCGAGGGCGATCGCATCGTCGCCGCACGGCCCTTCGGTGCCGATCCCACCCCGCCCGAGATCCCGCAGGCGATCCCCGCCGCCGTGCATCACCGTAGCCGGGTGGCGCGCCCCTCGATCCGCAAGGGCTGGCTCGAGGGCCGCAAGCGCGGCGGGCGCGGCAGCGAGCCCTTCGTCGAACTGCCGTGGGACGAGGCGCTCGACATCGCCGCGCAAGAGATCGACCGGGTCCGGCGCGCGCATGGCAACGAGGCGATCTTCGGCGGCTCCTACGGCTGGTCCTCGGCTGGGCGTTTCCACCATGCCCAGAGCCAGGTGCACCGGTTCCTCAACAGCGTTGGCGGCTATGTCGCTTCCTTCGGGAGCTATTCGACGGGCTGCGCGCAGGCGATCATGCCGCATGTCTTTGGTCACAACTTCATCTCGCATCTCTACGACCATCAGGAAAACTGGCAGACGCTGGAGGCCGAGACCGAAACGCTGGTGATGTTCGGCGGCATCAACCCAAAGAACAGCCAGGTCAGCATGGGCGGCGTGACCGAGCATGGCACCAAGGGCTGGATCGAAAAATTCCTCGCCAAGGGCATGTACTGCCTCAATATCGGACCGCAGCGCGGCGACGCGCCCGAGGGCTGCGAGTGGCTGCCGGTGAAGCCGGGTTCGGACACCGCCCTGATGCTGGCGCTGGCCTACGTGCTCGACACCGAGGGTCTGGCGGATCACGCCTTCCTTGAGCGCTACACCACCGGCTACGAGCGCTTCCGCCCCTATCTGCTGGGGGAGAGCGACGGCCAGCCCAAGACGCCTGAATGGGCTGCGCCGCTTTGCGGGGCCGACCCGCAGACCATCCGCGAGCTCGCCCGGCGCATGGCCTCGACCCGCACGATGATCACCGTGGCGTGGTCGTTGCAGCGCGGCGAGCATGGCGAGCAGCCCTACTGGATGTCGGCGGTGCTGGCGGCGATGCTCGGTCAGATCGGCCTGCCGGGCGGTGGCGTGGGGTATGGCTACGGGGCCATCGGTGGCGTCGGCCACGCGTTTCGCCGGATGCGCGGCATGACCCTGCCGCAGGGCGTCAATCCGGTGGGCAAGGTGATCCCGGTGGCGCGCATCGCCGACATGCTGCGCAACCCCGGGCAGCCCTATGATTTCAACGGCAACCGCGAGCCCTATCCCGACATTCGCCTTGTCTACTGGGCCGGCGGCAACCCGTTCCACCACCATCAGGATCTCAACGCCTTCCACGAGGCGTGGCAGCAGCCCGAGACCATCCTCGTCAACGAGCCATGGTGGACCCCCACGGCCAAGCGCGCCGACATCGTCTTCCCGGCGACAACGCCCTACGAGCGCGAGGATATTGGCCGTTCGCCGCTCGACGACTACCTCTTTCATATGCCGGCGATGATTCCGCCGGTGGGCGAGGCGCGCGACGATTACGACATCTTCGCCGGCCTCGCCGCCCGCATGGGCGCGACCGAGGCTTATACCGAGGGCAAGACAAGCACCCAGTGGATCGAGACGCTCTACGAGGGCTATCGCCAATTTGCCGCCGAGGACGGCATCGAGGTGCCGGATCTCGCCGGGCTGCGCGAGGTCAACTGGCTCAAGCTGCCGATCACCTACGAGGGGCCGAACCCGAGCTTCCTGCGCCGTTTCCGCGAGGATCCGGATGGCGCGCCGCTCGGCACGCCCTCGGGGCGGCTCGAGATCTTTTCCGAGACCATCGACGGCTTCGGCTACGCCGATTGCCCGGGCCACCCGGTCTGGCTGCCGCCCTCGGAATGGCTCGGCGCGGCGCGGCAGGAGGCGCCGCTGCACCTCGTCTCGCCGCAGCCGGGCGACAAGCTGCACAGCCAGCTCGAGGCGGCGCTGGCCGATCGCCCGGGCGCGCGTCCCGAGACGCTGGTGATGCATCCCGGGGATGCCGCCGCGCGCGGGATCGCGAGCGGTGATCTGGTGCGAGTGTTCAACACGCGCGGCGCGGTACGGGCGCGGGCCCGGGTCAGCGACGAGATCCGCCCCGGCGTGGTGGCGCTGCCGACAGGCGCGTGGTTCGGCGATCCCGGCGAAAATCTCGATCCGCATGGCAACCCGAACGTGCTCACCGCCGATATCGGTACGTCGAAGCTGGGGCAGGGTTGCAGCGCCCATACCGCGCTGGTCGAGGTGTCGGGTCTCGGTCTCGAGGCGTGAGGATCGCGGGCGCCGGCCTCAGCCGTGCGCCCGTTCCGCGCGCAACCAGCGGAACACCAGCATCAGGATGAAGGTTGTGGCGATCAGGCCGAGAAGGTCGCCCACCGCATAGACCACCAGCACCACCACCGACCATTCCGGCAGGATCGCGCCGGAGAATACCAGCGACTGGCCGACCGAATTCAGCACCGAGGCCAGCGTCCCGACCAGCAGCAGCCATTTCCAGTGCACCCGGAGACGCTCCGTGGCGTAGAGGTTGAGCCCGAAGGCGCGCATCAGCTCGAAGGCCACCGCCGCGGAGGCCGCGCCGACGAGGATCGAGATCAGGATCACCGGTTCGGTCACCGAGCCGATCCCGGCACCGGCGAACATCCATTCAGACAGGAAGGCGCCGACGCAGAGCGGCAGGATCGCAACGCGGCCGAGCAGCCATGTCGCCAGAACCCGCACCCCGTGCGGAAGATAGAGCAGGCTGGCAAAGCTGGTGACATCGGGCAGCAGCCGCGCCTGAAGCGGGGTTATCAGCATGGCGGTCAGACCGTGGGCGAGGATATAGGCCACGACGGTCACACCGAAATATCGGATTTGCATCGGTAACGGGTCTTTCTCATCCGGTCGCGTGCGGCCTCGACCGCGCGGTATGCCTGATGTGTCGGTTGCGGATCAGCTCTGCTGAAGATCCTTGCCGACAAGATCGCTGCGCACAACATAAATGCGCGCCTTGCTCTGTCCGGCCCGTTCGAGAAGCCCGTGGCCCAGCAGGGTGCGGATGGCACGGTAGAGCGTGGCCTGCGCCACCGGCTCGAGCAGCGCATGGTTGCGCATCTGTTCCGTGCTGATCACGTCGCCGACGCGGGCCGTAAGGCTGTGCGCGGCCAGTAGCACATCGCGCTCGGTGCGGCTGAGATCGTCGAGCCCGACATCGCGCTCAAGCTGCCTCAGCATGTCGCGCAGTTCGAAGATCGGAGTCAGCTTGTCCATGTCTTGGATCCCGTTGGGCGCATGGCTCGTTCCTCAACCATAGAAAACTGCGCTTCGTTTCAATGTTTATCACAATGATAAAGCATTGGAAGCCCTCTTCGCGACGTGGTAACATGTCCAAGACGACGTTCCGTGAGTGGTGCCGCCGTCTTGTATTTAGATCAGTATAGCCTCGGTGACTTCGGTCGCCGAGGCGTTTTCTTTATACGCTTCAAGCGTGTATCGAAGCGGTCTTCCGAGATTTTCACTCAACGTAAGCATTGCTCTGTTCAATTTGGTCGCGCGCCTTGCCTCTTTGGCGATGACGGCGCGCCGCGTGCCAGCGACGCCTTGTTCTCGCAACACGCAGAAGGTGAGTGCGCGGGGCCGTGTTCCCGATCATTGACCGAAGCGCCCCGGAGGCCGCCGCGGGCTGCGGATCCCACCCGGTGGTTGCGACCAAGGCGAATCATCGGCGCCCCTGCTTCTGCTGCGCCCGCTGGACCGGAACGAAAACGGCCCTGCCGTGGGGCAGGGCCGTCTCGCGATCTGTCGAAGCTGCGGAGGACTTATTCCTCTGCGGCCTCCTCTTCGCCTTCGTCGCCGTCATCGGCGCGCAGGCCGCGCGGAGCCGAGATGTTGGCGATCACGAAGTCACGGTCGATGGTCGGCTTTGCGCCGTCCGGCAGCGTCACGTCCGAGATGTGGATGACGTCGCCGATCTGCTTGTCCGCCAGGTCCACGGTGATGTGGTCCGGGATGTCGCCGGCGAGCACTTCGAGCTCGACTTCCTGGCGCACGATGGTCAGCACGCCACCCTTCTTCAGGCCCGGCGCGGTTTCTTCATTGATGAAGTCCACGTGGATGAAGAGGTTGATCCGGCTGGTGCGGCGCAGGCGCATCAGGTCGAAATGGGTCGGAAGGTCCTTCACGACATCGCGCTGCACGTCGCGGCAGATGACGCGGACATCGTCGTGACCGTCAACCTTGAGGTTGAACAGGGTCGACTTGAAGCGGCCTGCCTTCAGGCGCTTGAGCAGCTCGTTGAAGGGCAGTTGGATTGCCAGCGGCTCTGCATCGCCACCGAAAACAATGCCCGGAACCATGCCGTCGCGACGGACTTGACGAGCGGCGCCCTTGCCTGTCCCCGTACGTTCCAGAGCCACGAGATCAGGAATCTCACCAGCCATGTTGATATCTCCATAAATAAGGGCAGGGTGCCTCCAAGGCTGTCACCCCGCGTAAGAGCCGCTCCGATAGACCGGATCGCCCGGTTTCTCAAGCCTCTTTTTGTCCCGCGCCGCTCTGCCGCCGTTGCGCCGGGCGCTCTGGACGCCGCCGCGCCGTCGTGGCAGGGCGCTGGCATGGGATTCAAGCACGATCTTCTGGCCAGCCGTGGCCCCGCCGCGGCGTTTGCCGTCATGGGCCTCTACTGGGGCGGTTTCGCGGCCTTGGTGCCGGCGCTGAAGCCGCAGGCCGGGCTCTCGGACGAGGGCTTCGGGCTGGCGATGCTGGTTTCGACCTGCGGCGCGGTGCTTGCCATGTGGCTGGCACCGGTTGCCGAGCGGCGGCTCGGGGCGCTGGCCCTGCCGGTGCTCTCGGTGCTGCTGGCCGGCGCCTTCCTGCTGCCGGGGGTCGCCACCGGCTGGCAGGGCTTCGCGCTGGCGATGCTGGCCGCCGCCGGCGCGGCCGGGCTGCTCGACGTGGTGATGAACGCGCAGGTGGCGGGGCTCGAGGCGTCGATCCGAAGGCCGCTGATGAATCTCAACCACGCGGTCTACTCGCTGGTCTACGCGGTCTCGGCGCTTGCCACCGGTCTGGCGCGCGAGCTGGGTGCGTCGCCGCTGGTCGCCTTCGCCGGGCTTGGACTGGCGGCGCTGCTTCTCGTGGCGGTGATGGGCTCGGCCCCCACCGCCTCTGCCCATGGCGACGGCAGGACGCCGCGCGGCGCCACGCCGTGGCGGCTGATCCTGCCGGCGGGCCTCGTGGTGCTGATCGGCTTCCTGTCCGAGCAGGCCACCGAAGGCTGGTCGGCCCTGCATCTCGAGCGCAACCTCGGCGCGGGGGCTGCCGCAGGTGCGGTCGGCCCGGCCTTGCTCGGCATCACCATGACCGTGGGGCGGCTGTTCGGGCAGGGGCTGGCGCAACGCTTCGCCGAGCCCGCGGTGATCCGCATCGGTGCGGCGGTCTCGGCCTGCGGGGCGCTGCTGGCCGCGCTCGCGGACAGCCTCTGGATCGCCTATGCGGGCTTCGCCGTCCTTGGGCTCGGCGCCTCGGTGATCGTCCCCATGGCCTTCGCCTTCGTCGCCGCCCGCTGCCCGGCCGAGCGCCGCGCTCAGGCGATCTCGCGCCTTTCGGTGATCGGCTATGCCGGCTTCTTCCTCGGGCCGCCGCTGATGGGGCTGGTCTCGGGCGGCATCGGGCTCGCCGCCGCTTTCGCCATGGTCGCGCTCATCCTGCTGCTGATCCCGCTCGCCCTCATCCCCTGGATGCGCCGATCCACACCGGCCTGACCCCGGATCTTCTCTGGTTCAAAAATACCTCGGGGGTGAATTGGCCGCAGGCCAAGAGGGGGCAGCGCCCCCTCCCGTTCCTTCAACACGGTGTGGCGTCAGTCGGACGGGACCTCCGCCCTCACGCCTCCCAGTCGCCCGAGAACCCTTTCGGGATCATCAGGATGTCGCGGTCGACCTCGCCGATGTCGGTGCGCCCGCACAGACCCATCGAGCTGTCGAGCTCCTTGTGGATCACCCGCAGCGCCTCCGACACGCCCTTTTCGCCCATCGCCCCCAGCCCGTAGACATAAGCGCGGCCGATCCAGCAGCCCTTGGCGCCCATGGCCACCGCCTTGAGCACGTCCTGTCCCGAGCGGATGCCGCTGTCGAGATGCACCTCGATCTTGTCGCCCACGGCGTCCATGATCGGCGCCAGCGCCCGGATCGAGCTCAGCGCGCCGTCGAGCTGGCGGCCGCCGTGGTTGCTGACCACGATGGCGTCGGCGCCGACATTGCAGGCCTCGAGCGCGTCGCGCGGATCGATGATGCCCTTGATGATCAGCGGCCCGTCCCACATCTTGCGGAACTCGCGGATGCGGTCCCAGTTCAGCGCCTGGTCGAAGCTCTCGGCTGTCCAGGTCGACAGGCTCGAGGGGTCGTCGACCCCCTTGGCGTGGCCCACGATATTGCCGAAGAAGCGCCGCTTGGTCTGCAGCATCTCGAGCCCCCACGGCACCTTGGTCATCATGTTGGCCACGGATTTCGGCGTCAGCTTGGGCGGGGCGGAGAGGCCGTTCTTGATGTCCTTGTGCCGCTGGCCCAGCAGTTGCAGGTCGACGGTGATCACCGCCGCCGAGCAGTTCGCCGCCTTGGCGCGGTCGAACAGGCGCTGCATGAAATCGTCGTCCTTGAGCGTGTAGACCTGCATCCAGAACGGCGCCGAGGTGTTCTCGGCCACGTCCTCGATCGAGCAGATCGACATGGTCGACAGGCAATAGGGCACGCCGAATTTCTCGGCGGCGCGGGCGGCGTGGATCTCGCCATCGGCATGCTGCATCCCGGTCAGGCCCACCGGCGCGAGCGCCACCGGCATCGCGGCGTCCTGCCCGATGAGCTTCGTGGCGGTGGAGCGGCCGGTCATGTCGATGGCGACGCGCTGGCGCAGGTAGATGTCGTCGAAATCCGAGCTGTTCTCGCGGAAGGTCTGCTCGCTCCAGCTGCCGGATTCGCAATAGTCGTAGAACATCTTGGGGACGCGGCGGCGATAGATCCGCTTGAGGTCCTCGATCTCGGTGATGTGGGGCATGGGGCGGTCCTTCCGGGCAATGCGGTCAGGTTTGATTACCAATCCACGACAGTTTGCGCAATCTCTCGGTCTGGACATTTCCCCGCCATGCCGGGTTAGTGACGGCATGGGAGGACAGTGCGTGCCAGCAGGAGGCGATGCGATGATCCTATGGGGCTTTCTGGCCAGTCTCGGCGCCGGTCTGATGACCGGTGTGGGGGCGCTGCCGGTGCTGTTCGGGCGCGAGATCACGCGCCGGACCAATGACATGATGCTGGGCTTCGCGGCGGGGGTGATGATCTCGGCCTCGTTCTTCTCGCTGATCCTGCCGGGCATCGAGGAAGGCGAGGCGATCTACGGCACGACCGTCGCGGCGGCGCTGCTGGCGGCGACGGGCATCGCGCTAGGCGCGCTCGCGGTCGCCGGGATCAACCGCTGGGTGCCGCACGAGCATTTCGTCACCGGCCCCGAGGGCGCGGATCCCGGCGCGCTGTCGAAGCTGTGGCTGTTCATCCTCGCGATCACCATCCACAACTTCCCCGAGGGCATGGCGGTGGGCATCGGCTTCGGCGGCGGCGACGTGACCAACGGCATGTCGCTCGCGACCGGCATCGGGCTTCAGAACGCGCCCGAGGGGCTTGCGGTGGCGGTGGCGCTGCGCGGGCAGGGCTATGGCCGGTTGCGCAGCGTGTGGTATGCGACTCTCACAGGGCTGGTCGAACCGATCGGCGGCCTCATCGGCGTGGCTGCTGTGTCGGTCTCGGTCTACGTGCTGCCGGTGGGGCTGACCTTTGCTGCCGGTGCCATGCTCTTCATCATCAGCCACGAGATCATCCCCGAGACGCACCGTCACGGCCATCAGAACCGCGCCACGACGGGGCTGCTTATGGGGCTGATCCTGATGATGTTCCTCGATGTGACACTGGGCTGAGGCGGAGCGAGCGCGCATCGGCTCGTAGAGCCTCGCCTCCGCGCGCGCGGGCATCCTCTCGCCGTTTCCTTTTCACCGGCGCTCTGCTATAGGCGGGCCTCGCAACAAAGGAGGCACGACATGGCCCACAAGGTGTTCATCGACGGCGAAGCCGGTACCACGGGATTGCAGATCCGCGAGCGTCTCGAGGCGCGCGCCGATATTGCCCTGGTCCAGGTCGCCCATGAGCGCCGAAAGGACCGTGATGCGCGCTCCGAGGCCCTTGCGGAAGCCGATGTGGCGATCCTCTGCCTGCCCGATGATGCCGCGCGCGAGACCGTCGAGCTGGCAGTGCCGCACGGCACCCGGATCATCGACGCCTCGACCGCACACCGGGTGGCCGATGACTGGGTCTTCGGGTTCGCCGAGATGGCCAAGGGGCAGCGCGAGGCGATTGCCCGGGCGCAATACGTCTCGAACCCGGGCTGCTGGTCGACCTGCGCCATTGCGCTGATCCGGCCGCTGGTCGAGGCCGGGATCTTGGCGGCGGATGCGGGTCCGGCGATCTCGGGCGTGTCGGGCTATACTGGCGGCGGCAAGGCGATGATCGCCGAGTTCGAGGCCGGCGAGACCGACGGCGCCTTCCTCTACGGCGTGTCGCAGGGCCACAAGCACCTTCCGGAGATCTCCAGGCACGGCCTGCTGAGTGCCGCGCCGGTCTTTGTTCCGTCCGTCGGGCACTACGCGCAGGGCATGGCGGTGGCGGTGCAGCTGCCGAGCCTGGGCGCGGAGGGCATTGCCGCGGCGGAGGCGGCGCTGCGCGCGGCCTACGAGGGCGAGCGCTTCGTCTCGGTGGTGGCGGCATCGGTGCACGAGCCACGGGTGATGCCGCAGCGCCTGAACGGCACCAACCGGCTCGAGCTTTCGGTGCATGGCAATGCGTCGAGCGGCGCGGCGGTGCTGGTCGCGGTGCTCGACAATCTCGGCAAGGGCGCGTCCGGGGCCGCGGTGCAGAACCTCAACATCATGCTCGGGGTCGACGAGGGCGCCGGGCTCGAAGGGCCGGAGGCGCGGGCGGCCGAGTAGGCGGCGTTGCGCCTCATTACGGGCGGAGCAGGGGGCGCTGCCCCGTCGCACCGAAGGTGCGCCATTGATGGGAGGGAGGGGGCGCTGTCCCCGTCGGACCGAAGGTGCGCCATTGATGGGAGAGAGGGGGCTCTGCCCCCGTCGCACCGAAGGTGCGCCATTAATGCGAGGAAGGGGGCTCTGCCCCCTCTGGGCCTGCGGCCCATTCACCCCCGAGGTATTTTGGAACCAGAGAAGATGCGGGTCCGCCAAGAGGGGTGGGGACGGCAAGAAAAAAGGGGCGTCCGGCCGGGCGCCCCTTCGTCGTTGGTCGTCTCTCGGCTCAGGCGCGGTGGGCGCCGTCGGCGAGGGATTTCACGAAGGCCAGCACCTCCTCGGTGGGCTTGCCCTCGGCCTGGGCAGCAACGATGGCCGAGCCCACGACGCAACCATCCGCGACACCGGCGATGCTCTCTGACGTTTCGGGGGTCCGGATGCCAAAGCCCACGATGACCGGCAGATCGGTCTTGGCCTTGATGCGCGCCACTTCCGGGGCGACATCGGCGGCCTGCGCGGCGGCGGCGCCGGTGATGCCGGTGATCGAGACGTAATAGACGAAGCCGGACGTGTTCTGCAGCACCTTGGGCAGGCGCTTGTCATCGGTGGTGGGGGTGGCGAGACGGATGAAGTTGAGGCCCGCCTTCTGCGCCGGGATGCAGAGCTCCTCGTCTTCCTCGGGAGGCAGGTCGACCACGATCAGCCCGTCGATGCCGGCCTCGTTCGCGTCCTCGAGGAACCGCTCGACGCCGTGGTTGTAGATCGGGTTGTAGTAGCCCATCAGCACGATCGGGGTGGTGTCGTCGCCGGCGCGGAAATCGCGCACCATCTGCAGCGTGCGCTCCAGCGTCTGGCCCGCCTCGAGGGCGCGCTGACCGGCGAGCTGGATGGTCGGGCCGTCGGCCATCGGGTCGGTGAAGGGCTGGCCGAGCTCGATGATGTCGACGCCGGCGGCGGGCAGCCCCTTCACCAGGTCGAGCGAGCGGTCGTAGTCGGGATCGCCGGCCATGACATAGGCGACAAAGGCCTTCTTGCCCTCTGCGCGGAGCGCGGCGAATTTTGCGTCGATGCGGGTCATGGCGGTCCTTCCCTGATGGTCGCGGCAGGTCTGCCGGAATGACGGGCGAAAATCAATAAGCTGCGCACCGCGAAGGGGGCGGTTTCTTGACACCGGTCAAGGCCGGGCACAGCCTTGGCAGGATAGGGCTGTGAGCAGGACCGAGAGGAAAGGCATCCGATGAGCGCAACGCCACCCGAGACCGACACCGCCGCGCATATCCCGACAGAGCCGGGCACCGACGCCCCGGCGCAGGACGGCGCCGCCGCTGCCGCGCCGCGCAGCGCCCGCCGCGTGGCACCGACGCCGGACGAGATCCGGCTCGCCTTCGAGACCGGCGCCTATCCCTACGACACCAAGATGTCGACCAAGAGCTACGAGCACCAGAAGGCGCAGCTCCAGGCCGAGCTCCTCAAGGTGCAGCTGTGGTTCCAGCAGACCGGCCAGAAGGCGGTGCTGCTGTTCGAGGGCCGCGATGCCGCCGGCAAGGGGGGCACGATCAAGCGCTTCACCGAGCATCTCAACCCGCGCCATGCCCGCGTGGTGGCACTCAACAAGCCCTCCGATTTGGAAAAGGGGCAGTGGTATTTCCAGCGCTATATCGAGCATCTGCCCACCGCCGGGGAGATCGTGCTCTACGACCGCTCATGGTACAACCGCGCCGGCGTTGAGCGGGTGATGGGGTTCTGCGAGCCCAACGAGTATCTCGAGTTCATGCGCCAGACGCCGGATCTCGAGCGCATGCTCGTGCGCTCGGGGATCAAGCTCTTCAAGTACTGGTTCTCGGTCACGCGGGACGAGCAGCGCCGCCGCTTCAAGAGCCGCGAGACCGATCCGCTCAAGCAGTGGAAACTGTCGCCGATCGACAAGGCAAGCCTTGGAAAGTGGGACGATTATACCGAGGCCAAGGAGGCGATGTTCTTCTACACCGATACCGCCGATGCGCCCTGGGTGGTGGTCAAGTCGGACGACAAGAAGCGCGCGCGGCTCAACTGCATGCGGCATTTCCTGTCGACGCTGGACTACCCCGGCAAGGACCGCCACATCGCCAAGCCGGCGGATCCGCTGATCGTCGGCGGCGCGGCGCATGTGATCCATCGCTCGGACCACATCCTCGGCACCGCGCTGCACCCGGGCACCCGCAGGGCCGGGGGCTGAGTGGCGCGCCTCAGAGGTGCCTGGCGAGCCAGTCCTGCAACGGGGAGAGGCGCTCGAAGGTCTGCGTGAGCGTGGCTTCGGGATCCTCCGCCAGCGCCTCGAAAAGCTCGTCGTACCACGCCACGCAACCGCACCGGCGCAGCAGGTCCGCACGCGGATGCGTCGCCGGGTAGGGGGCGGGCACCTCGTCCAGCGTCGCCGGGTCGAGCCGGGCATCCAGCCTCTCGAGCAGGGCCGCGAGGGCCTCACCGGAGACGCCCGCGACCGAGTGCCGCCACGCCACGGTCTGGTCTTCGTCGAACGTCATGACTCCGGCGCCGGCGGTGGCGTAATCCGCCGAGAGCCCGAAGTACCAGCTGCGCCCGCCCGGCAGGGTCCAGGCGGCATGAAGATGGGTGTAGAACGGCGTCTTGTCGTCGGAGAACCGCACGTCGCGATGGGGGCGGAACAGCTTGCCACGCACCGAGCGCCCGGTCGCCGCGGCCAGCCGCTCCGAGAGGCGGTCGACAAGCCTCTCGGCCGGTCGCCTCACCTCGCTGTCGTAGCGCAGCTTGTTCCTGCGGAACCAGTCTCGGTTGTTGTTCGCGGCGAGATCGATCAGAAAACGCCGGGTCTGAGGGGCAAAATGGGTCAGCTCAATCTGCGCGGTCATCGCGCGACTCCAATCTTCGAAAACAAAATGACTCGTACGTAACACGTGATCTTAGCACAGCTCCGCCGACGTGACGCCATGGAACCTTGCCAAGCGCCATCACCGCGGCTAGTCCGAAGGGCATGACACGCTGGATCGCCTGTTTTCCGCTCCTCCTGACCGCGTCGCAGGCGGTGGCTCATCCGCATGTCTTCGTTGACAGCGCCCTGCGGATCGAGACCGATGCCGCGCGGAACGTCACCGGGGTCGAGCTGAGCTGGGCCTATGACGAGTTCTTCACGCTGCTGATCTTCGAGGATATGGGGCTCGACCCGGACGGCGACGGGCAGCTTACCGAGGATGAGCTGGCGCAGCTTCAGGGCTTCGAGACCAACAACTGGCCAGCGGATTTCGAGGGCGATCTCTACCTCGCGTCGCAGGGTGAAACCGTGGCCCTCGGTGCGCCGGAGCCGCGAGAGACCCGCGTCGAGGCTGGGCGCATCATCTCGGGGCATTTCCGCCCCGTGCCCGGCGTGGCAGCCGACGGGCTCGAGATCCGGCAGTACGATCCGACCTTCTACGTGTCCTACGAGATCACCCGCGGCGTCGAGATCGCCGCCCCCTGCCGTGCCGAGATCGAAAAGCCCGACCGTGCCGCAGCCGATGCCTATGTGCAAAAAGAGCTTCAGAGCGTGCCCGAGGACCAGTTCGAGGTGCTCGAGATCGGTGAGCAATATGCCGACAGGATCAGTCTGACATGCGAACCGTCCTCCTGATCGCTGCCGCCACGGTGGCGGCGCTGGCGGTCTGGCTCTGGGGCTTCGGCGGCGCGGCCTGGGTCGAAGCCAGCGCGGCGCAGGGCCAGCGCGAGGCGCAGGTGGCGATGGCCGGCGGGTTGCGGGCGCTGCGCGCGGGCGAGCCCGGGGCGCTGATGGCGCTGCTGGGCCTGTGCTTCGCCTACGGGTTCTTCCACGCCGCCGGTCCGGGGCATGGCAAGCTGCTGATCGGCGGCTACGGCGTCGGGCGCCGCGTCCCGGTTCTGCGGCTGTCGACGCTGGCGCTGCTCTCGAGCCTTGCACAGGCGGCGAGCGCGGTGGGGCTGGTCTATGCCGGCATCTGGGCGCTTGGCTGGGGGCGCGAGCAGCTGACCGATGCCGCCGAGGACTGGTTCGCCCCGGCAAGCTACGCCGCCATCGGCCTGATCGGGCTCTGGCTGGTGCTGAGGGGCGGGCGCAAGCTGCTGACGCGGCCCGAGGCCGGGCACGCGCATGAGCACGCGCATCACGGCCACCACCACCATCACGCGCCCGGCGAGGTCTGCCCGAGCTGCGGACACGCCCACGGCCCCAGCCTCGAGCAGGTCGAGCAGGTCCACTCGCTGCGCGATGCGCTGGTTCTCATCGGGGCCATCGCGCTCCGCCCCTGCACCGGGGCGCTGTTCCTGCTGATCCTGACTTGGCGCATGGGCATCGTCTCTGCCGGCATCCTCGGCACCTTCGCCATGGGCCTCGGCACCGCGACGGTCACGGTGGCGGTGGCGCTGGCCTCGGTCACGCTGCGGGAGGGCGCGCTCAGCCGGCTTGCCACGGGGCCGGCCGCGCTGCGGGTCATGGGCGCCATCGAGGCCGCTGCCGGGGCGGTGATCGCAATCCTCGCCGCGCAAGTGGTGTTGCACGCGCTCTAGGGGCGAACCCCAGTTTCAGGGCTCTCTCAAGGCGGGACTTGCTTGAACAGGAAACGCCCTCTAAAGCGCAAATCATGAGCACTGGAAAAACATATCTGGCCCAGGCGCGGGAGATTCTGCTCCTCGGGTTGCCGCTGATCGGCGGCCACCTTGCGCAGCTTGCCATCATGTTCACCGACACCGCGATGATCGGGCGCTACGGCGTGGCCGAGCTCGCGGCGCTGACGCTGGCCAGCACGGTGTTCTCGTTGTTCTTCCTGTTCGGCTCGGGTTTTGCCTGGGCGGTGATGCCGATGGTGGCCTGCTTCGATGCCGGCAACGACCATCCGCAGATCCGCCGTGCCACCCGCATGGGGCTGTGGCTCTCGGCAGGGTTCTTCGCGCTGGTCATGCCGCTGCTGTGGTACTCCGGGAGCCTGCTGCTGGCGCTGGGGCAGGTGCCTCAGGTCGCAGCCGACGCGCAGACCTATTTGCGCATCGCCGGCTGGGGCCTGCTGCCGGCGCTCGGCGTGATGGTGTTCAAGAGCTTCCTCGCCGCGCTCGAGCACACCCGCGTGGTGTTCTGGATCACCGTCGCCGCCGCGATCGCCAATGCCATCGCCAATTACGCGCTGATCTTCGGCAACTGGGGCGCGCCCGAACTTGGCATCCGCGGTGCCGCGGTGGCCTCTCTGGTCGCGCATGGCTGCTCGCTGATCGGGGTTGTGGCCTATGCCCGGCTGCGCCTGCCGCATTACTCGCTCTGGCGCCGGTTCTGGCGCCCCGATGTCGAGATGCTGCGCGAGGTCTTCGCCCTCGGCTGGCCGATCGGCCTCACCACCCTGGCCGAGGTCGGCCTGTTCGCCGCCACCGCCATCCTGATCGGCTGGATCGGACCGGCGCCGCTGGCCGCGCATGGCATCGCGCTGCAGCTCTCGGGCCTCACCTTCATGGTACATCTCGGCCTTGCCAACGTCGCCACGGTGCGGGCCGGGCAGGCGCGGGGACGCGGCGACACCGAGCTGTTGATGCGCGACGCCCACATGCTCTTCGCGCTCTCCCTTGCCACTGTCGTGCTCACCGTGATCGCCTTCGTGACCATCCCCGAGCTGCTGATCGGCGTGTTCCTCTCTCCCGATGATCCGCAGCGGGCCGAGATCATCGCCATCGGCGTCCTGCTGCTGCTGGTCGCGGCGCTGTTCCAGCTGGTCGACGCGATGCAGGTGATCTCGCTCGGCATCCTGCGCGGCCTGCACGACACCCGCGCGCCGATGATCATCGCGGGACTGTCCTACTGGGGGCTCGGCCTGCCGGCCGCCTACATCCTCGGTTTCCCGGCGGGCTTCGGCTTTGTCGGCGTCTGGTTCGGGCTGGTGATCGGGTTGGGCATGGCCGCCATCCTGCTGATGCACCGCTTCTTCACCCGCGCGACCCCGGGCCCGGCGGCACGGCTCGCCTGAGCCGCCGCCCGAGCCACCACCTGCGGCGCTCTCTTGCGCTTGCACCGATCCGCGCCTAGAAGGCGCCCAACCAAAGCCAGAGGAGCCGCAAGATGGGATTTCGCATGGGGATCGTGGGTCTGCCCAACGTGGGCAAGTCGACCCTGTTCAACGCGCTGACCAGGACCGCCGCGGCGCAGGCGGCGAACTTCCCGTTCTGCACCATCGAGCCCAACGTGGGCGACGTGGCGGTGCCCGATGCGCGGCTCGACAAGCTCGCTGCCATCGCCAAGTCGCAGAACATCATCCCCACCCGAATGACCTTCGTCGACATCGCGGGCCTGGTGAAGGGCGCCTCGAAGGGCGAGGGCCTCGGCAACCAGTTCCTCGCGAACATCCGCGAGACCGACGCCATCGCCCACGTGCTGCGCTGCTTCGAGGATGACGATGTCACCCATGTGGACGGCCGCGTCGATCCGGTCTCGGACGCCGAGACCATCGAGACCGAGCTGATCATCGCCGACATGGAGAGCCTCGAGAAGCGTCTCCAGAACATCGTGCGCAAGGTGCGCGGCGGCGACAAGGAGGCGATCCAGCAGGAGCGCCTGATGAAGGCGGCGCTGGAGATGCTCGAGCAGGGCAAACCCGCCCGCATGGTCGAGGTCGATGCCGAGGACCGCAAGCAGTGGACGATGCTGCAGCTGCTGAGCGCAAAGCCCGTGCTCTATGTCTGCAATGTCGACGAGGACGAGGCCGCCACCGGCAACGCGCTCTCCGAGGCGGTGGCGAAGATGGCGGCCGAGCAGGGCAACGCCCACGTGGTGATCTCTGCCAAGATCGAGGAGGAGATCTCCCAGCTCGACGGCGAGGAGGCCGAGATGTTCCTCTCGGAGCTTGGGCTCGAGGAAGCCGGTCTCGACCGGCTGATCCGCGCCGGCTACGAGCTTCTGCACCTCGAGACCTACTTCACCGTCGGCCCCAAGGAGGCGCGCGCCTGGACCATCCGCAAGGGCACGCTGGCACCGCAGGCCGCCGGTGTCATCCATGGCGATTTCGAGAAGGGCTTCATCCGGGCCGAGACCATCGCCTACGATGACTTCGTGACCCTGGGCGGTGAACAGCCCGCCAAGGAAGCGGGCAAGATGCGCGCCGAGGGCAAGACCTACATGGTCAAGGACGGCGACGTCCTGCACTTCCTCTTCAACACCTGAGCCACGCGCCCTTGAAGGAGCCCTGCATCTTCTTCTGGCCGAAAATATCCCGGGGAGCGCGAGGGGCAGCGCCCCTCGTTCCCGGCGCCCCCGGCGGGCGCGAGCTTCGCTGATGCGGATCTCCGCCAATTTGGGCCTGCTCTACACCGAGCTGCCACTGCCCGCGCGCATCCACGCTGCCGCACGCGACGGCTTCGACGCCGTGGAGTGCCATTTCCCCTACGCGCATGATCCCTCCGAGATCCGCGGGGCCCTCGAGGCCACCGGCCTGCCGATGCTGGCGCTCAACACCCGTCCGGGCGATCTCGAGCTGGGCGAGTTCGGGCTCGCGGCCCTTCCGGGCCGGAGCGGGGAGGCGCGGGACGCGGTGGCGCAGGCGGTGTCCTATGGCGCGGCGATCGGGGCGGGTGCGGTGCATGTGATGGCGGGGCGAAGCCATGCTGGGGCCGGTTCGGAAGAAGCCTTTCGAGACACGCTGGCCCATGCCTGCGATCTTGCGGCGCCGCACGGCATGTCCATCCTGATCGAACCGATCAACACGCGCGACGTGCCGGGCTACCACCTCACCTCGCTCGAGCAGGCCGCCGGAACCATCGCCGCGCTCGGGCGCGACAACCTCAAGATCATGTTCGATTGTTACCACCTGCAAATCCTGCAGGGCGATCTGACGCGGCGCTTTGCGGACCATCTGCCACTGATCGGGCATGTGCAGATTGCCGCCGTTCCGGATCGGGGCGAGCCCGATGGTGGCGAGCTGTGCTATGGGCGCCTGCTGCGCGCCTTCCGGGAGTCCGGATATCGCGGTGCCGTCGGTGCCGAATACCGCCCTCGTGGCGGCGACACGCGCGCGGGGCTCGGCTGGCTGGCCCCGCTCCGCGCCGCGCTCGACGGGCCCTAGGCGGGCTCGAGTCCCGCCTTGCTCACGGCCTCGGCCACGAGCGCGCCGCGGCCCTGGATCACCTGTCCCGCCAGCGCCATCGCGCCGCGTGCCGAGTCCTCCAGCGTCTTGCCACGCGCGAGACCGGCGAGAAGCCCCGCGGCAAAGCTGTCGCCGGCGGCGGTGGTGTCGACCACGGTCTCGACCCGCGTCGCGGGGATCACCCGCGCGCCGCTGTCGCGCTGCCAGAGCAGCAGATCGCCCGGGCCCTGTTTGACCGCGACCAGATCGGCCCCCTGCGCGCGGTAGCGCTCGAGGCTCTGGGCCGGGTCCTCGTCGCCGAACAGCACCTGCTCCTCGTCGAAGGAGGGCAGCACGATGTCCGAGGTCCGCGCCCCCATCATCAGCCCCGCGCGCATCGCCTCTGGGCTCTCCCAGAGCTTGGGGCGCAGGTTGGTGTCGAAGGCCACAATGGCCCCGCGCGCCCGTGCCCGCGCCAGCGCGCCGCAGAAATACTCGCGTTCCTTGGGCGGCAGGATGGCCAGCGTGATGGCCGAGAAATGGATCATGTCGCGGCCCTTGAGCGCCGCGTCGAGCCATTTCAGATCCTGCCCCATGCGCTTGGCAGCCGACTGTCCGCGCCAGTAGGAGAAGCTGCGCTCGCCATCCTCGATCGAGATCATGTAGAGCCCCACCGTCGCATCCGGCAGCCGGCGCACCGCCGAGGTGTCGATGCGTTCGCCCTCCATGTAGGCCAGCATCTCGTGGCTGATCGCGTCCTCGCCGACGCAGGTGGCGTAGCCGACGCCCCAGCTTTCCGGCAGCATCCGGCGCATGTACCAGGCGGTGTTGAACGTGTCGCCGGCGAAGCCGCGGCGATAGAGCCCGTCGCCGGCCTCGGACAGTTCGACCATGCATTCGCCAATGGCGAGAAAGGCGCTCATTGCGTCACTCCTTCGTCTCCGGATGCGCGGGCAGGGCGCCCGTCAGCTTTCCGGCGGTAACAGTTTGCCGGGGTTGAGGATAGCCTGCGGATCGAAGGCCGTCTTGACCCGGCGCATGATGGCCACAGCGGCACCGTGCTCGGCGTCCATGTAACCCTGCTTGCCAAGGCCGATGCCGTGCTCGCCCGTCACCGTGCCGCCAAGCCGCAGCGCCACCTTGGCGAGCGCGCCGGAAAACGCGAGCACTTCCGCGATCTCGGCCGGGTCGGCGGGGTCGAAGCGCAGCCCGCAATGGAAATTGCCGTCGCCCACATGGCCGACGATGGTGCAGGTGAGCGCGCGGGTCTCGGCTTCGGCGCGGGCCGCGGCGATGGCCTCGGCCAGCTGCGAGATCGGCACGCAGACATCGGTCGAGTAGGTGCGCTTGCCGGGGCGCGGATCGAGCGCGCCGATCGCCGGCAGCGCACCGTGGCGCAGGCTCCAGAGCGCGGTGCGGGCCTCGGTGGTCTCGGCCTCTTGCCAGCCTTGCGCCCCGGCATCCGAAGCGATCTCGCGGAAGCTCGAAACCTGTTCGCGTACTGCATCAGGAGCGCCATGGAACTCGAGGAAAAGATGCGGTTTTTCCGGCATGGCTGTCCCGCTGTGCAGGTTGAAGCCGCGCACCATCATCTCGTCGACGAGCTCGATCCGCGCCATCGGGATGCCGCTCTGGATGGTCAGGATCACGCAATCCACCGCCGCCGCCACGTCGTCGAAGCGGCAGGTCGCAGCCGCCACCGCCTCGGGCTGGCCGTGCAGTTTCAGGGTCAGCTCGGTGATCAGCCCGAGCGTGCCCTCCGAGCCCACCAGCAGGTGGGTCAGGTCGTACCCGGCCGAGGACTTGCGCGCTTCGCTGCCGGTGCGGATCACCGAGCCGTCCGCCATCACCGCCTCGAGCGCCAGCACGTTCTCGCGCATGGTGCCGTAGCGCACCGCCGTGGTCCCCGAGGCGCGCGTCGCGGCCATGCCGCCGAGCGAGGCGTCGGCACCGGGATCGACCGGGAAGAATAGCCCCGTTGCGCGCAGCTCCTCGTTGAGCTGCTTGCGCGTCACGCCGGGCTGGACGACCACGTTCATATCCTCGGCATGCACCTCGAGCACCTTGTTCATGCGCGAGAAATCGAGGCTGATTCCGCCGTTGACCGCCAGATGCTGACCCTCGAGCGAGGTGCCGGTGCCGAACGCCACGATGGGCACGCCATGCGCGGCGCAGATCCGCACGATCTCGGCGACCTCTTCGGTGCTCTCGGGGAAGGCCACCGCGTCGGGCAGGACCTCGTCGTAATGCGCCTCATTTCCGGCGTTCTGCTTGCGGGCGGCAAGGGTGGTGGAAAAGCGCGGGCCGAGCAGGTGCCCGAGCGCGTCGAATGCGGTCATCTTGGTGGTCTCCTGCGCCGGGGAATGCGCTTGCATTCGGTATACCAGCCAGTGACACTGTGGCAAGCAACTGGCGGAGGGGCCTTGCCCCAACCGGCAGGAAGGAGGGCGCGGGACAGCGCATCATGGGAGGAGGGGTCATGACCCGGAGCATCGTCATCACCGGCGCGGGCAGCGGCATCGGCCGCGTCACCGCGCAGGCATTTCTGGAAGACGGCTGGCGCGTGGCGCTAGTGGGCCGCCGCGAGGCACCGTTGCGCGAGACCGCGAACGGCGATGCCAACGCGCTGGTGCTGCCGTTCGACGTGTCGCAGCCGGAGGCCGTGGAGCAGGGCTTCGCGCAGGTCGCGCGGGACTGGGGCCGCATCGACGCGCTGTTCAACAATGCCGGCATCTTCACCAAGGGCGCGCCGATCGACGAGATCCCGGTCGAGGACTGGATGCAGCTCAGCGCCGTCAACATCACCGGCATGTTCCTCTGCGCCCGCGCGGCCTTTGGCCAGATGCGGCGGCAGAACCCGCAGGGCGGGCGGATCATCAACAACGGCTCGATCTCTGCGCATGTGCCGCGTCCGGGCTCGTCGCCCTATACCACCTCGAAACACGCTATCACCGGGCTGACCCGCTCGATCAGCCTTGACGGGCGGCCGTTCGACATTGCCTGCAGCCAGATCGATATCGGCAACGCCCTCACCGAGATGGCCGCGCCGATGGCCGTCGGCGTCAAACAGGCCAACGGCGAGATCGCCCCGGAAGCAGTGATGGACGCCGAGCACGTGGCGACCTCCGTGCTGCACATGGCCAAGCTGCCGCTGGATGCCAACGTCCAGTTCATGACGGTGATGGCGACCAAGATGCCCTATATCGGGCGGGGCTGAGCCGGCATGGACACGCCGCAGGACACGCTGGCCGAGCAGATCGCCGCGCAGCTGCGCCGGGCGATCCTGTTCGGCACCCTGCCGCCCGATGCGCCGATCAAGGAGCGCGACACCGCCGCCGCCATGGGGGTGAGCCGCACGCCCATGCGCGAGGCGATCCGCATCCTTGCCAAGGAGGGGCTGGTGGTGCTGCGCCCGGCGCGCAGCCCGGTGGTGGCGCGGCCCTCGATCAAGGAGGTCCGCGACCAGGTGGTTGTGCTGCAGACGCTCGAACAGCTCTCGGCGCGGCTGGCCTGCGAGGCGGCGACCGAGGTCGACCTCGACGAGATCGAGGCGCTGCATAGGCGCATCGCCGGCAGCTACGACCAGCTTGGTGCGCTCGACGCCTTCGAGCTCGACATGAGCTTTCACCGTCGCATCGCGCAGGCGGCCCACAACGCCGCGCTGGCGCAGACCCACAACCGCTATCTCGCGCGGCTGTGGCGTGCGCGCTATCTCTCGGCCCGGATGCGGCACAACCGCGCCCGCGTCGTGGGCAATCACGAGATCATCCTGCAGGCGCTCAGGGTCCGCGACGTGAGCGCGGTGACCCGCGCGGTCGAGGACCACTTGGCCAGCCTTGCAGACGACATTGCCGCTGCCCTCGAAGCCGAGGCGGCGGCCGCAGACCAGGAGGACGAGACATGAAACTGATGCGAGTGGGCCCGCAGGGGCAGGAACGGCCGGTGGTGCTGGACAGCCAGGGAGAGATGCGCGACCTGAGCGGCGTTGTCCCGGATCTTGCAGGCAACGGCGTCTCGCTCGAGGCGCTGGAGGCGATCCGCGCCATCGACCTCGCGACCCTGCCGGTGCTGCCCGAAGGCGCGCGCATCGGCGCCTGCCTTGGCGGTGTGCCGAACTTCCTCTGCGTCGGGCTGAACTACGCCAAGCACGCCGCCGAGACCGGTGCCAAGCCCCCGAAGGAGCCGATCCTGTTCTCCAAGGCGGCCTCGGCGCTCGCAGGGCCCAACGATGCGGTGATGCTGCCGCCGGGGTCGGAGAAATCCGACTGGGAGGTCGAGCTCGGCGTGGTGATCGGCAAACCGTGTTGGCAGGTCTCGGAGGCCGAGGCGCTGGATCACGTGGCGGGCTATTGCGTGGTCAACGACCTGTCGGAGCGGGCCTGGCAGATGGAGCATGGCGGGCAGTGGATCAAGGGCAAGTCGGCGCCGGGATATGGCCCCTGCGGGCCGCATCTGGTGACCGCCGACGAGGTGCCCGACCCGCAGGCGCTGCGCCTGTCGCTGGCTCTGAACGGCGAGACGGTGCAGGACAGCGATACCTCCGACATGATCTTCGGCGTGGCCGAAATCATCTCCTACATGAGCCGCTTCATGGCGCTGGTGCCGGGTGATCTGATCGCGACCGGCACGCCTTCGGGTGTCGGGCTCGGGATGACCCCGCCGCGCTTCCTGCGCGCCGGCGACGTGATGGAGCTGAGCGTCGAGGGGCTGGGCACCCAGCGGCAGGAGGTGGTCGCGGGGTAGGGCGGCTTATCGACGGTCGATCAGCGCCCGCGCGGCGGACGCCACCCTTGCGATGCCCCCGAACATGAAAAGGCCGCGCCAGAGCGCGGCCTTTTCGTTTGTCCAGCGGTGTGCCGAGGCGTCACGCGCCCCGGCGCTCAGCTGATCAGAAGTGCACCGAGCGGGTGGTCTCGGGGGTCGCGGTCGGCGGGGCGAACTTGGTCAGGTTGATGCCGTCCACCGCGCTCTTGTACTCGTCGGCATTCGGCGTGCGGCCAAGGATTGCCGAAAGCACCACCACCGGGGTCGAGGCGAGCAGCGACTCGCCCTTCTTCTCGGTCGAGTCCTCCACCACGCGGCCCTGGAACAAGCGGGTCGAGGTGGCGAGCACCGTGTCACCCTTGGCGGCCTTCTCCTGGTTGCCCATGCAGAGGTTGCAGCCCGGACGCTCGAGATAGAGGATGTTCTCGTACTCCTTGCGCGCCTGGGTCTTCGGGAACATGTCGTCGAACTCGAAGCCCGAGTATTTCTGCAGGATCTCCCAGTCGCCCTCGGCCTTGAGCTCGTCGATGATGTTGTAGGTCGGCGCGGCCACCACGAGAGGCGCCTTGAACTCGACCTTGCCGTTGGCCTTCTCGAGGTTCTTCAGCATCTGCGCGACGATCTTCATGTCGCCCTTGTGCACCATGCACGATCCCACGAAGCCCAGATCGACCTTCTTCTCGCCGCCGTAATAGGAGACGGGGCGGATGGTGTCGTGGGTGTAGCGGCGCGAGGCGTCGGCGTTGTTGACGTCCGGGTCGGCGATCATCGGCTCGTCGATCTTGTCGAGATCCACGACCACCTCGGCGAAGTACTTGGCGCTCGCGTCCGGGGTCAGCGCGGGCTTCTCGCCCGAGCGGATCTCGGCGATGCGCTTGTCGGCCTTGTCGATCAGGCCCTGAAGCGTCTGCGCGGCATTGTCCATGCCCTTGTCGATCATCACCTGGATGCGCGACTTGGCAAGCTCGAGCGAGCCGATCAGGGTCTCGTCGTTGGAGATGCAGATCGAGGCCTTGGCCTTCATCTCCGCGGTCCAGTCGGTGAAGGTGAAGGCCTGGTCGGCCAGCAGCGTGCCGATATGCACCTCGATCACGCGGCCCTGGAAGACGTTGTCGCCGAACTGCTCGAGCATCTGCAGCTGAGTGGCGTGCACCACGTCGCGGAAATCCATGTAATCGGCCATCTTGCCCTTGAAGGTGACCTTCACGGACTCGGGGATCGGCATGGTCGCCTCGCCGGTCGCAAGCGCCAGCGCCACGGTGCCGCTGTCGGCGCCGAAGGCCACGCCTTTCGACATGCGGGTGTGGCTGTCGCCGCCGATGATGATGTCCCAGTCATCCACGGTGATGTCGTTGAGCACCTTGTGGATCACGTCGGTCATGGCGTGGTATTCGCCCTTGGGATCGCGCGCGGTGATCAGGCCGAAATCGTTCATGAACTTCATCAGACGCGGGATGTTGGCCTCGGCCTTCTTGTCCCAGACCGATGCGGTGTGACAGCCGGACTGGTATGCGCCGTCCACGGTCGGCGAGATGACGGTAGCCGCCATCGCCTCGAGCTCCTGGCTGGTCATCAGGCCGGTGGTGTCCTGGCTGCCCACGATGTTGACCTTGACGCGCACGTCCGAGCCCGCGTGCAGGGTCTTGCCCGGAGTGGTGCCGAGCGCGTTCTTGTTGAAGATCTTCTCGACCGCGGTCAGGCCCTGACCCTCGACCGACACTTCCTTCGAAGGTGCAAAGACCGGGGTCGGCTCGACGCCGAGGGTCTCGGCGGCAAAGGTCTGCAGCTTCTTGCCGAACACGATGGCATAGGAACTGCCGGCCTTCATGAACTCGACCTTCTGCGGCGTGAAGGCGGAGGAGACGTCGACCAGTTCCTTGCCGTCCTCGTCCGTGAGTTTCATCGCCTTGGTGTCGATCTTGAGCACGGTGCCGGTGGCCACCGAGTATTTCTGCTCTAGCACCGGGTTGCCGTCATTGTTGAGGATCGGCTTGCCGTCGGCGTCGACCTTCTTGACCCAGTTCTTCAGGTCAAGCCCGATGCCGCCGGTGACGCCCACGGTGGTCAGGAAGATCGGCGAGATGCCGTTGGTGCCGGCCACGACCGGGGCGAAGTTCACGAAGGGAACGTAAGGCGAGGTCGGCTTGCCGGTCCACAGCGCCACGTTGTTGACGCCCGACATCCGCGACGAGCCCACGCCCATGGTGCCCTTCTCGGCGATCAGCATCACGCGCTTGCCCGGGTGCTGCAGCTTCAGCGCCTCGATTTCCTTCTGCGCCGCCTCGGAGATCATGCACTTGCCGTGCAGCTCGCGGTCCGAGCGCGAATGCGCCTGGTTGCCGGGCGACAGCAGGTCGGTCGAGATGTCGCCTTCGGCGGCGATGTAGGTCACCAGCTCGATCTCTTCGTCGATATCGGGCAGCTTGGTGAAGAACTCGGCCTTGGCGTAGCTCTCGAGGATATCCTTGGCGATGGCGCTGCCCTCGGCATGGGCCTTGGCAAGGCGGTCCATGTCGGCCTCGTAGAGGAAGACCTGCGTCTTGAGCACCTCTGCGGCCTGCTGCGCGATCTCGCCGTCCTGGTTGAGCGCGAGGTCGAGTAGCACCTCGACCGACGGCCCGCCCTTCATGTGCGACAGCAGCTCGAAGGCGAAGGCCGGGGTGATCTCGTCGACCTTGGCGTCGCCGAGGATGATCTTCTTGAGGAAGGCGGCCTTCACGCCGGCGGCGGAGGTGGTGCCGGGCAGGGTGTTGTAGATGAAGAATTGCAGGGAGTCGTCGCGGTATTGGTTGCCGGTGTCCTCGATCTGCGCGATCAGCTCGGCCACCAGCGCGCCATCGTCGATGGGCTTGGGGTGCAGCCCCTCTGCCTTGCGCGTTTCGATCTCGGTTAGGTAGTCTGTGTACAAGCTCATGACGGTCCCTGCGGTTCAGTTTGGGCGAAGCTGGAGCAGCGGGTCGCGGCAGCGTCGGACGGGCCGCGGCGCGCTTATTGTATGCGGCAGTATACGAATACCGAATCCGTGGCAAGGCCTTCGACAGCGGCCTTCCGCTGCAGCTGCATCATGTCATAGGATGTGCGCATAGGACAGGCGTCACTTGGCGTATGACATCCGTTCAGGCGAGGTCGCATGGACGGTCGCGGGCGTGGCGTGGTTCATAGCGCGCAGATGCGTCCGGCGCGCCGCCCGTCGGGCGGTGAAGTCGGGTCGGACGAGCCTGTCATTTGACATGTGATTATGGCGGAGACGAAGGGATTCGAACTTGCGCCTGAAAATGCAGAAAATGCCTTAATTATTTGAACATTTTGCCACCATCGGGCTTCATGGATGAACCCGAATGTGTAGCAAAATGTGTAGCAGCTCCGCGAGGCCGCTCCATCGGGACCAATCAAGAAAAGCAGGTGTCACGAATGGCAGGATTGATCAAGCGCGGACAGACATGGCATCTGCGCATGCGGGTGCCGAAGCGATACCTCGCGGTCGCGGGGCGTAACGAAATCCACCGCAGCCTGGAGACCGATAGCGAGCGCCGGGCACGCGAGCTCCTGCCTGATGTACGAGCCAAGCTCCTCGCAGAGCTCGAGGCCATGACGGCCATCAGGGAGCGCCCCGGCGAGGCCGATGCCTATCGAGCGGCGACGAAAATTGCCCAGGCGCGCGGCTTCACCTATCGGCCGCTTACCGACCTCCTAGAGGCCCCGCTGGACGAGGTCCTCGAGCGTGTGGAGGCGACCAAGGCAAATTCCTCGCCAGAGACCGCAAAGGCACTCCTTGGAGGGCTGGAGGGTCCTGCGGTGCGTCTCTCTGGGCTCGTCAAGGAGGTCGAACGCGTGGCGACGCATGAGAACCGCTACAAGAGTGAGAACCAGTTGCGGCTGTGGCGCAATCCGCGCAAGCGCGCCGTGGCTAATCTGCAGGCGGCGCTTGGCGGGCGAGATGCGTTGGTCTCGGAAATCGACCACGCAGCGGCACTCAAGCATAAGGCGTGGTGGCAGAAGAAGATTGCCGCCGAGAACCTCTCCATGAAGACCGCAAACAAGGACTTCGCCAACATGGCGGGAATGTTGAGGCGCTACTACGAGAGTATTGCGCTACCGGACCCGCCGGAGCCGTATCACCGGGTAACCCTGAAGGATCGGCACAAGGAAGAAAGCCGAAAGCTCGAAATTCCCGTGGAGTGGATCAAGGAGAAGTGGTTCGCCCAGGGCGCTTTCGACGGCACCAATGCCGAGTCCAGAGACATCTTGCTGATCTCGATCGAGACCGGCTGCCGACAGTCGGAAATCCACGATCTACCTCCAGGCGCGTTCGTCCTCGACGCTCCGATCCCGTATTTCGAGGTCAAACTGGAGGAGGGCAATAGCAAGAGGGAGATCAAGAACACCGCTTCCAAGCGAAAGGTGCCACTTGTGGGCGTCGCGCTTGCTGCGGCAAAGCGTCATCCTGACGGTTTCCCGCGCTATCGCGGCAAAAGCAGCTACTCTGCGGCGATGAATAAATTCATGCGGAGCAATGGTCTCTTGCCGTCACCGGACCACACAATCGGTGGCATTCGCCACTCATGGGAAAGTCGCATGAGACGCGCCGGGATCGACAAGGAGCTTCGAGGAGTGATGATGGGCCACAGCGTCAAGGCAATTCTTGAGCGCGAGGTTTATGGTGATGAGATGCCATTGCCAGAGAAGCTGAAGTTGGCCATGAAGGTCGTCCTCGATGTGCCGGACCACCTGAAGTAGGTCCCCGGCCACCAGGACGACGATTGGAGTTCTAAGGCCTCGAAGCACTCGGCATTCAATCTTTCGAAGGCTGTCTCCGCAGGGGTCATGCCGCCCGGTGAAGGGCGGCGCTGTTGACTATTTCGGCGGCTTCGAGAGCCAGATCGCGCTCTTCTTCGAGTGTCGCGAGTTCGGCTTTGAAGCGTTTCAAGAGCGGCAGCAACCACATTTCGCCGTTGGTGATCCGCTGCGCTATCTCGAGCCGGGCGCTGACCACCCTGTCGACCTTGGCTTGGAACTCACCCAGCGGGCTTTTGCAGTCTTGCGCGTTTTCATTTGCCGCGGCGCGTCGTGGCGACATTGCACTCCGCGCCCCACCACCGCACATACGCGGCTGGCTTCGGGAACCGGTGGCTTCGCGCTTACATGCCGGCTCTTCATGGTGCGGACGCTCGATAGAGCGAGCGCGGCCAGGTACGGATATTTGGGATTCGGGAAACACCGCGTTCTCGTACATGCGCGGATGCCCGCCCCGCGCGCGCACTTCGCGCGGGGCTAAGGTATCACACATTGGCATCTGCGGTTTCTTGGTCCTGCGTCTCATGGTCGGTCGCCGCTCTTGCCTCGGCTTCCTCGATCTTCCAAAGCTCGACCTGTTCCTGCACCTTCTCGACAACGCCTTCCGGCGCCTTGGCATGCTTGAAGATGCGTCGGCGGTTGGTCGCGGTCGCGAAACAGCCGAGTTCGAAGAAGACCTCGTCGACCTGCTCGGGGGCGCTCTCCTCCAGCCAGTCGAGCCAAGCGTCGAAGGTGTCGGCGATTGCCGCGCGGGCTTCCCGCTGGACTTTGTCGTCCTTGCGGGCTTCCTTGTCGGCGAGACGACCAACCGTGGCCATGGCTTTTTCCATGCGGTCGCGCATGGCCTGCGACATCTCGAACTGTGGCTTGGGGGATTTCCGGGCGGGTTTCTTGGTCAGAGGTTTCTTCATGTATTGGTGCTCCGATATTGGATCTGCGGTGTCACCGGGGCCTCGGGATTTCGCCCGCCGTCTCCGGCTTGGGCAGGAATTGGATATTCAAAAATTTGCACCGCAGCGGCGGGGCCAATAAAATTTCGCGCAAACACCTTAGTACATGCTTTCGCGAAAAACATTTTGAACTCCGCCGTTCTCGAAAACTTTCATATGAAAGTTTTCGACTCTTTGCCCTTCTTCAGCGCGGTGCGTCGGAGCCTGTATCTGGACCTCGCGAACGACCCTTCGTGCGCGGATCGAGGGCCATAAGCCGCGCGGTGAGGCGACGCCGGATTTCAGCAATCCGCGCGCGCTGCTGCACGGGAAGGGACTGCGCGATCTCGACGATCAACTCATCAGCTTTCTTGATTTCAGCGATATCTGCATCGACCAGTTTCCGCGCCTTGCGCAGTGCATAGGCCTCGGCACCCGCCCTGATCCGCTTTGCGGCCGCACGGAATGCCTTGCGCGCAGCAACAAACCCGAAGGAGGTCTTGCCGTCAGGCGGGATGGAGCTCGGATTGTCGCTACTACTGTCGCGATCGATGGGCCGACCGCTCTCGTCGATCTCACCCGCCGAAACGGCGTCGGCATATGCCAGAACGGCCTCTGCGTCTTCCTCTCGCGCGGCCACATCGCGTTCGCGCACCTCGAGGCTTGCGGCCTTCTCGGCGAGGCGCCGTTCCTCACGCGCTCTCCATTCGGCGGGACGCACATGGCGTCGCTTCGCGGGTGGCGTCCGACCGTCGTTCAGCGCGTCGCGGATCGCCTGTTTGCGACGTTCGCCCCGGACCAGACCAATCTCGCTGAACCAAGCGCCGACGCTATCCTGCGCTGCTTCGTAATCCTTGATGAGAGGGTGCACTGATGGCTGAAGCACGGCGCACTTCTTCCCGTATTTCTGCACCGTTGCGCGTGGCATGATGACGGCATGGATGTGAAAGGCCTGTTCGTCCAGGTCGGCACGGGCATGGATCACATCATCGCCGAAGTTCTCGCGAAGCCAGGCGACGGCGAGGTCTTCGAACCGCCGCTCCCGCGCCGTACTGAACAGCTCGTCGCTGCTCTCCGTGTGTTCGAACCATTCCTTGTTGGCCGTGAGGATGACTTCTCGCATCGGGCCATGGCGCGAGGCGCGCCACGGATCGCGCGGACCCTCCATCCGCCGCTGGCGGATCTCCTTTCTGCGTTTGCGCCGATCGAGGTCGACGAGTTCGGCGGCGAAAGTCTCGAACTTCATCAGCTCGATTTCCGCCAGCGCCTCTTGGGCCCAAGTCTCGCTGCCGATGAGGCGTCGCGGTTTCGGCCGGTCCGGAAGAATGTGCCCGAGATCGCCGCCCTTGCGATAGCGATGCGCTTCGTAGCCGGCAATGTCGCCCGGCATCATGCCCTCGAACCGCAGAACGACCGGGTGGTTTTTCTCTGCCATAGCTGACCTCCAGAGGTTGAGGTCAGAAAATGGGTCGATCTGTTTCTGATCCGCAGGAAATGGCCATCGCGCGCGCAAGGGACTGTGCTGGACCATTACTCACTAAACAGCCCGCACTCCGGCACCTTCGGTGCCTGCGTTCGGCCTGCCGTTCGCCGGGGGCTTCGCCCCCGGACCCCGGCGGCGCTGACGCGCCGCGCGGGAGGCGCTCCACCCTCCCGCACCCGCCAGGGGCCTTCAGCCGGACCGGAGGGTCATCGTTCCGCACTCCCCCTCCGGCCACCCCCTGCTCGCAGGGGCGTCGTTCGCCACTCCCCCTGCACCCCCTGGCAGCCTTCGGCTCGACGAGGGGGCACACCATCCCCCTCGGCCCCCTGGGCAGGGAACACTCGCCGTCTTTCCCTGCACCCTGTCCGGCGCCTCCGGCGGGTCAGCGCAATTGACGAGAGGCCCCGCCGATGGACCTGCCCCCACACCCCCTTTTGACGCATTCGCCGCTCAAGCCTCTGGACACCGCTTGCGCTCTCGACCCCCGACGGTCGGGGCGTAGGAGGAATGTTGGCAGGGTTGTTGTTGCTTGGGGCTGCGCGGTCCGGGTGACGCGGAGCCCCAAGCAACAACAACCCTTCATGGGCGAAGGGCTGGGTGTCTCACACAAACCCATCAGGAGACACATCATGTTTCACCCCGCCCGAGCCTTCGAAGGCCTTCCCGTGTGGCAAGCCGAACTCCAGCGCGGCGATGTCGTTCTGTTCCGCTTTCCCGTTGCGGAGGGCAGCCAAGCCCCGCTTTCGCCGAAGCGACGCCCTTGCCTCGTTCTCGAGGTGCACGACCGCCTCGGTCGTCGCGCCGCGACCCTCGCCTACGGTACGACGTCCAGCGGCAAAGCGAACAGCGGTTACAACATCGTCGTTTCCAGCCAGGACTCCATGGTGCACGCTGGCCTGAAGCAACCGACCCGTTTCGTTGGCGTTCGCCGGATCACCGTAAGCCTGGACCACAGCGGATTTGAGTGCGCTGACACCACCGCTACTCCGGTCATCGGGCGCCTTGATCAGGTGTTGGCCGAACGGATGAATGCCGTGCGCGCTCGCATCCAGGCCGAGGCCGACATCGCGCGCGAGATCCGTCGTGAAAAACGTGAGGAACAGCGCCGCTGGCAGCAGGAAGGCCGCGGTTTCCTTGGGCGGAACCGCAGCCTCCTTGCGGTCGGCAACGATATGAAAGGTTCTGCCGATGACTGACCTCCTCCCCATCACCTACGACAACATCGACGCGCTGGCAGCCTCGGCCTTCGCGAAGTCGCGCCTCGTCGCGACCGCGCTCGGCGAAGACGTCCTGCACAACCTCGAGCCCCTCGCCCGCGGTGAAGCGGAACATCTTCTAGATCGCATCGCCCGGCGACGCATCTTCGATGAGGAGACCCTGGCCGAGATCGACGGACTCAGCGACCGCATCGTCGGCCTGATCCAGGCCGGTACGACCGAGGTCGTTCATTACGCAAACGACGAGTGCAACGTCTCACCTGCGCACTGGACGAGCCAGCGACGCACCCGCGCCGCGGACGAACTCGGCCGCGCGCTGATGGTCCTCTTCGACCTGCAGGAGACGCTGCTCGCCGTGCATGACCTGATGCACGCTGAGCGGGCTATCGAGGTATTGCGCGCGGCATCATAAACGAGACACGCGGGCCAGGAACGCCCGCGTCAGGACGCGCCAGCGACTTCTGCTGCTACCCGGCTGGCGCGTCCGCAAAAGCAGAAAGCGAGAACAGGTTCAGCGACAATGCTGATGAGCGCCCAACGTAGGAGCTTCAAACTGTTGTTTTTCGAACTCTACCGTGCAGGCCTTGATACGCTTCCCATAACTTGCCTCTGGAAGAATTTGCAACCTTTGCTTAAGCCATGGGCGAAATTGGATAATTCACAGACGACGAGGATGAGGTGGGCAAATTCGAAGACATCTTGGGAAGGGCGGAGAAGCCAGCTCTGCTAATTGGAAACGGAATAAATCGGTTCGGCGGCGCTCGTGATACGAGCTGGGGCGACTTGCTAGACACTTTGGCGAAGAGGTTCGACCTTAAGTTAAGCAAGGAGGAAATGAAGGAGATGTCCAATACCGAGTTCTTCGATCTTCTTGATCTAGCGAGAGGAAATGAAAATAGCATCAGGCTTCAGAAGATGTTCTGTGATCTGATGGAGGGGTGGCGACCTTCTGAATATCACTCTAGGATTGCGAATTGGGCAAGGCGAAACTCCACCCCATTAGTTACTGTAAATTTTGACGAAAATTTTTCGAAATCTATTGGTGGTAAAAAATTCAAATTCGGAAAAAATGCTATGACCGACTTCTATCCGTGGAATATGTATTATTCGGACAGGAGGATTGATAGTGTTTGTCAGGGTTTTGGAATTTGGCACGCACACGGAATGAAGATCTACCCTCGTAGTATTAGGCTTGGTTTGACTGACTACATGGGGTCGGTACAAAGGGCGAGATCGTGGGTGTATTCCGGTGAAGGGTCGCTAAGGTACTTGGCGAAGTCTGGAAATAGGGAGTGGCGAGGTCAAGACACTTGGCTCGATATTATTTTCTTTAAGCCGCTTCTAGTGGTTGGATTCAGTTTTGGAAAAGATGAAAGCTTCCTGCGGTGGTTGCTTCTCGAGCGCGCAAGGATATTCAAGATAAATCCATCGTGGAAGAACATGGCTTGGTATGTCGATGTTGTTGGTGATGGAGACCCTCACAGAAAGCCATTTTTTGAAGGCTTAGGGATGAAATACGTTACGTTGCGGGAGCATAGAGAGATATATGACAGCCCGGTTTGGGATGCCTGAGTTTCTGAAAGGTGTCGATGGAATATGTGGTATTTCTGGGAGTGCTGACGCTTTTTTTGTGGCGCGAAGAATTCTCATTCGTTGAGAGGTTCTGAGGCGATGCTTTATTCCATCGCCCACGTCTCAAATGTGATGGAATGCGGTGGGGTCGTGTCGCGATGTGGCGTTGCCGCCACAGAAAGGAGCGGTTTTAGCTAGAAGTCGATATCGGCATTCGCCACACACGTCTCACAGCTTATTGGTGTGTTAATCGCAACGGCTTGCTAAAGGGTTCCATAGTATTCATGTTGACTTTCAATCTGCTTACGCCACGCGACACGAGTGATAGCAAGTATCCGACGAAGCTTAAGGTCTTCAAGAATAAGACACTTATGAGCCTGGCGAACGATTTCCAGGATGGAAAATGGCGCAGTAGCGTTTTTCACAGTTTTCTTTGGGACCATGTAGCGGCTACAGCGCTGAGCGCGCAGAGCCGTGCTTCACTGACTGGGCGAAGTGGTTCCGAGCTGGTGGAGGCAGCTAAGAACCTTCGCCTCACAGAAAGCGACAAGGTCGGAAGTGGGAGCGAAATTGCAGAGATATTTCTCTACGGCCTAATGACGGAGTTGTTCGACGCTCTTCCTGTGGTTCCTAAGATTTTCTACAAGCAGAACGTGAATGACAATGCAAAAGGCGCGGACAGTGTGCATGTTGTGATAACGCCTGAGCTGGAATATTCACTATGGTTTGGCGAGGCGAAGCTTTTCAACTCATCAAAGCCAGAGCGACTTGGCGAAATTGTTAAATCTGTTATAAATTCTTTGTCTACAGAAAAGATCAGAAAGGAGAACTCTATTATCACCGGTCTCAAGGAAATTGAAGAGCTGGGGATTGATAAGAGTTTGGTGGATAAGATTAGGCAGGACCTAAGTTCCGCCACATCAGTTGACAGAATAAAGTCTAAGATAAATATTCCTATACTCTTGATTCATGAGTGCGAGGATACCGCGGATTGCACGGCTTGGAGTGAAGAGTATGCCGGGAAGGTAATCGGGAGAAGTGCGGAGATTGCCGAAGCTTATTTCTTGAAGCAGGCTGCTTCGAGCGGTGGCGTTCATATGTATTCGAATATTAACTTCTTCCTCATCCTATTTCCCGTGCCAAGTAAGAAGAAGATCGTTGATAGGTTCACGCGCGTAGCCATGGCAAAGCGTGAGGAGGCGGAGGATTAAGTTGGATACGTTTTCGCAGTTTTCGAAGATATCGGCATTGATCGATTCGGGCAACCAGCCTGGAGCGCGTGAGCTTCTAGTTAGATTACTTGATGAGGAACCGGAGGATATTTCTCTTTACACAGAACTGCTCAATGAGCTCCTTATTTCATGCGGACTCACGGCATACACGAGGCAATCCGGCGCTACGTGGTGGCAACGGTTTAACCGCTCGGCGTTCACGTTCGATGTTGGCGCAGGAACTGAAAAAGTTTTGCATCGCCCCCAAGCTGAAGTCCTTCTGAAGCTATTGAAGGAAAAGAGCTTGGCGCTTAGCGCGCCAACCAGTTTTGGAAAAAGCTTCATAATCGATTCATTTATCTCGATTAGGAAGCCGAAGTCGGTTCTGATCTTGGTGCCAACCATATCGTTGATGGACGAATTTCGAAGGCGACTCACGCAAAAATTTTCTGACGTATATGACGTTATTACGACGGTACGTGAGGCAAAGAAGGATCGGTTTATCTACATCCTGCCCCAAGAAAGGGCCGTGAAGCTAATAGATACGCTTGATGAGGTCGATCTTCTTGTAGTGGATGAGTTCTACAAAATTTCATCTCACTTCGACCAGGATAGGTCTCCGTCACTTGTAAGGGCGATATTGAACTTCAAAGGGCGGGCGAAGCAGTCGTATTTTCTAACTCCAAATATCAGTTCCATTGTGGATAGTCCGCTTTTGGATGGGGTGGAGTTTGTTGATAAATTGAACTTCAATACAGTATTCCTTAATGTCCATGACCTCTCGAAGGAATTAAGGAAAGATCCCGCGCTGAAGGCCAGTTGGCTTGTCCAGATGCTGAGCGAAGCAGATGGAAAAACGTTAGTGTATGCGGGAACCTTTACTGCAATCGATAACATTTCGAAGAAAATAATCCAGAGCATGCCACTGTCGAGGGGTCTTCTGTTAAAGGATTTTGCAGATTGGCTCGAAGAGAATTATTCTCCAGCATGGCTGCTTCCCTCCTTGGTTCGTCGCGGATGCGGTGTGCATAACGGCAAAATGCACAGGTCTTTAGCAGCCCTTCAGGTTCAACTGTTTGAGGAAGAGGGTGGCGACGGACTCTCGGTGATTGTGTCAACCTCTTCGATCATTGAGGGGGTTAATACGTCTGCAAAAAATATTGTCGTTTGGCAGGCGAAGAACGGAAACAGAAACCTCAAATCTTTGTCGTTCAAGAACCTGATCGGCCGGGGCGGCAGGATGTTTAAGCACTTTGTTGGCCACATATATCTCCTCGAAAAGGCGCCGAAAGATACGCCAACGCAGCTCGAAATCGATATGTCTCCCGATGTCATGGGCCGTGCGGAGCTTGACTCGAATAGAGAAGCAAATTCGGAAAGCAGCCCACTGATCGCCAGCTATATTTCACCTCTTATCAGGGCCGTGGGGTCGAGCGACGTGGCTCATGCGATAGTTCGGGATGATCGAGTGAACTCCGACGACATGCAAGTTCTTTCGAAGATTGTGGCCGCTCTGCGGCGCCCAAGCTTTGTCGATAAAATAGGTAACCTCAACAGTTCAAACGCGGCTCATTGGAAAACTGCGTTGTACGAGATATTAAATATTTCTTCGAGATCATACGGCGCCAGAAAGGGTTTGGTTGTCCCCGCTATACAGGTCATGTCCCGTAACTGGTCGCACGGATCAAGAAGGGTCTGTGAGGATTTCCTCGCCTTGGAGCATAGCGAGGGTGATCTTGAAATGATGTTCAAGATCGAAAAGGAGGTTAGTTTCAATCTCGCGGCACTGATTTCAGATATAGGGGTAGTTGCGAAACATATCGGTGTTCATGTGAACACAGAGCGGTTCGCCACGCAGCTCTCTCACTGCTTCCTCCCGAGCGCAGTGCATCAAATTGAAGAGTTTGGTCTTCCGCGGGTGACCACGCGCCTCTTGCTTAAGAGTAAAGTGATCAGTCAAAGTGATGTTGAAGGCGATGTCCAAGATTTAATTGATGCTCTCAAAGAAATTCCGAAGAGTTCTTTTCGAAATGTCTCGGGTATTCGCGACATTGAGATCTACATGATCGAGAGCTTTCTGTCTGGTGTGTCTCATGCAGAAGAGTATTCGAGATCTACGGAATGAGTGCGTGAAGTGAATGGCGTGCGAAGGTTACTTTTGTGCCGCAAAAGCTCTTCGCTCGTCATTGCGTGCGCTGAACTCCATGAACTTGCAAACAAGGGCTGCCGAGTGGCTGCGCGGTGCTCGGGTGGACCAGTTCCTGCAGCGCGTGTCGCGGCGCACGCACCAAGCCAACATGTTGGTACGCGCCCACTCACGAGCTCTGGTGGAAGGTGTCAGCGTCGGTCGCTCTTTGGGTTCCCGACAACTCTGCGTTTTGGCTAAGGCACTCCGCGAAAGCTGCGGCGCCACGCTCATCGGATTTAGGATGTGTAGCAAAATGTGTAGCAATCCTGCTCTCCAAATTTTGGAGTTCTTTGCTATCTCACTGAAACTAAATCGCTAATCTTCCCTTATCTAGGAAGATATGGCGGAGACGAAGGGATTCGAACCCTCGAGACGGTTTCCCGCCTACTCCCTTAGCAGGGGAGCGCCTTCGACCACTCGGCCACGTCTCCGCCGACGCGTATAGCCAAGGAAACATGGGGGCTACAAGGCGAAACTGTCCTTTGCCGCAAAAAACTCCCCACCGTCAAAAACCTGCTCAAAGTGCATGGAGAGGCAGGGAACGGCACCGGGTTTGGGCAAGATCTGGTCAATTTCCCTTACAGCAAAAGCGCCCTCGGACGCGTCAAGCACTTTGTGAGACCGCGCAGGCCGAACGCGCCCTTGAATCTGCCAAGGTCGTTTCCGGCCGGGCCTGCACGATCCGATCTCCTTCCCACAAGGAGGCTCGGACATGAAGACCGACAGCAAAGACCCAGGTTCGGCGAGTGCCGAAGAGCTTGCCAAGTATTGGAGACTGCCGTCGGCCAGGGCAGCTCGCGAGCTCGCGCGGAAGGTTGGCATTCGTCATGTCGGCGGCCGCTATCCGTGGCATGCCATTTGGCAGGCCGAAGGCCTTGCGCCACCGCCGCGTTCGCGTTGGGACGAACTGAAGCTGCCTCACTGCACGGCGGACGACGTCGCAGGCATCTTGGGGGAGTCGCCGCGCTCCGCCAGGCGACGCCGCTTGGCGAAGCCAGATGCGAGCTTTCCCGACCCTATCCCGCTACGGAAAAAGCCGATGCTCTGGCGAAGGGCACAGCTGCGCGCCTGGCAGGCAGGATTGCCTGTGCCTCACTACAAGCGCGCCTCGACGACAGCAATGATCTCGCCTGAAGCCTCGAGGCCCCGGCAGCGCAAGCCCGCGCACAACTCATTCGATCCGTGGGCTGCAGCACGATCTGCGGCCACCGGGAACGATTAAATGACACCCCCGACGAAGAACGGAAAAGATGACAACCACCCGGCAAGATTGTTCCGACTTTTCTTGCAGGCTGCCTGTCAATTTCCGCTTCGTCACAACGAAGAACGGCCAATCTGAACGATGAACGGCCAAATCAAGGAAATGACACCCATGACTTTCAATCCCTTTGAAGATAGTTTCCAAGGCCTTGGCGACAAAGCGACATCCGGGGCCAAGACCCTTCAGGATGTACTCGAGTGGCTCGAGCGCGACGAATGCCCCCTCGGGGTTGCCGCTCGGCGAACCTATACGCAAGCCGTCCGAAAAGCGGCAAGGTTGATTGGTCGGGCGCCCGACCGGATTCCAGCTTGCACAAAGCAGTTTCAAAGCAAGTTTCCAAACAGGGCCTACGCTCGTTCCTGGGGCAAGACCTTCTGCGCTGCCAAGCGCTGGAAGCGCAACGTCTCGGCGGCGATCAATGGCGCGACCGGCATAATCGCGGCTCAGAAGGAACGCAGGTCGCGGCGTGACGAATGGGCCTCGCTTCTGGCTGTGCTGGGGGAAATCGCGGAAAAGGGCTCTCCCTCTCCGTTCGAGCTTCATCCCAAGCAGCTCATCTGCATCCAAAGCTGCGCGGACACCGCCAGAAAACTGGAGATCCGGGTGAGCGACATCGATCCGGACGTCGCTCTTTGCCTTTACCGAGCGGCCCCCACGAAAGCCGCAAAGGACGCCGTGGTAGAGGCGCTCGATCTCGTCGATCAGTCACGCGTCATCACGGATCGGCGGATACAGCGTGTCCTGCCAGCGCAGCCCATCGGCTTCGTTCGACCAGAACGGGCCGAGAAAGTCGCCATTCCGGGGTCGTTGGTTCAGGAGTTGGAGACTTGGGTTCACCTCGCAACACGGGGCCGCTGGTCCATAACAGACAATGCCTTTGTGGCTGGCGTCTCTCCCACTCCCTACTTCAATGCCGCCAAGAAGATCCTCACGACTGCAGAACGCGCCGGCGCACTAAAGCTTGCTGAACTGAGCACCATCGCGTCGGCCTTCGATGAGCTGGTTTTGGTTGCCGTCGTTCAAATGCTCCGCGACCTGCACAAAAATGATGAAGCCGGCGCCATCACGCCTCGCACCGCTCGGGGTTATTTCGAATGTCTCGTTCCACTTTTGGAGCGCAACGGAGAAGATACGTCTTCGGTCAGAATGATCCTCGACACGGATCGATGGCTGAAGACGGGCCGCCGCAGTCGGACCGAAATGGCTCCACATGTCCGCTCCTTCTGTCGGAGTGTCGTGACCGACATGAACGCGCGAATTCGGTTCCTGTCTCTTCACATCCAGCTCAGGAAAAAGGCGATCCTCCACCTGAAAGCTGCCCAGATGACGACGGGCCGGGAAGCCGAGCGGCACCTCGAGAAGGCGCGTCGCTTCGGGACATGTGCGGGCTTCGCTGCCCTGGAAACCGATGCAATCCCGGCGCGCGTTTCGAGCGTCTTGAAGACAACCTTCCGCGGCAGCGGGGCCTGGCTCTGCCTGGGACATCGCAAGGCGGACGACGGGCGGCTCATGATCCCTGCTGCATACGTGAAGAACCGCAAGCCGCTTTTTGCGACGATGTCGGCGACAAGCCGGTTGCGCGGCCTGGAAACGCTCCGCTGGTATGAAGAGTTCATGCGGCCGCTCTTTAGCGACCATCAGGATAACGATCATTTCTTTCCGGCAGTTCAGAAACCGGGTCAGCCCTTATCATATGCAACGTTCAAGTCGTGGTGGTCCGACTGCGCAGCCGAATGCGGGTTTCCCGGCCTGAATCCGCATATGTTCCGTCACGGACAAGCCTCGATCCTCGTGGCTGAAAACCCTGGAAACTGGTCTCTCGTCGCTGCACGTCTCGGTGACACGGAAGCGGTCTGCCGCGACAATTACGCCTGGATCGATCACGAAAAACTGGTGCTTGCCGGCCAGCGGGAGCTGACGAAGGAGTTTCCCAGTGCAGCATGACCCGATCTCGTCGTGCGATCTCCTCAGGATCGAACCGGAGGACCGACCGCGTGGCAAGCACACCCTTCGGATCCAGCGCTTTCAGCGCTGGTTGAAGGACCGCGACGTCCCGCAAGTTGATCGCTTTGTCTTTCTGGATTTCGCCGCGGATGTTGCGACCCGCGGCGTCCTGGCCGACCTTCAAAAATCTCTTCACCGCGTGTTGCCAGATTGGGAATTCTTGCGACGGGAATTACACGCGGCCGTGGTCGACCACAGGCGACGCGTCGATGGCGTCCGAATGAGGACCGAAATCCTGCGCGCCGAGTGGTGGCTGCCGTTCCTGCCACAGAGCAGGATGGACAGGCTCCACATCCACGAGGTCAGCCGCCTTGATGAGTGGCTTCGGTATCTCAATGAACGCGGTATCCGTTCTCCAAGATCACGTGACTACGTCGAATTTGCCGCAAAGTGGGATTCGGAAGCCCCACTGACCGCGCTCAAGACGACGTTCGAAAAGCTCGAAATCCCGAAGATCCCGTGGGTGGCGGAAGAACTCGACCTGGCGATTTCGGCCCTACGGGCAAAACGGTTCGGATCCGGAAGTAAGTCCCGTTCCTCTTGGCGGCTCACGAAATCGGTGAGAAGGGACGCCTTGCCGACCGAGTGGCAGAATATTCTCGCTGATGTGGAAGCCAGCGGCGGGGAAGGCACTGCACTCTCGCCGGGCTTTGTTCCAACCGTCGAGGTCGCACTGCGGACGCTGTGTTTCTGTTGTCAGGACCGCGAGCTCTCGTGCGAGATCAACAGAGGAACGGCTTCAGCACTTGTGAACGAGCTCAAGCGACGCAATGCGACAAACGCGACGATCGAGATCAATATTTCTGCCCTCAGACGGTTTGCAGCGGTGCTTGGCCTCGATCAAGGGGTCATGGCTGACCTGCGCAACATCGAGCGGGACTTTTTCTTCAAGAAGCAGGCAGATATCCCCCAAAAGTTTGCCAGGCTGGACGAGCTGGGCTCGGTAGACGGTGTGCTCGGGCGCGCCATTGACTTGCTCGCAGCCTCTCGAAACGAACGATCACTCGAACTCCGCGTGGCGAAGCTGAACGCGGCCGCCACGCTGGCGCTTTTCTCGCTGATCCCGCTACGTGTGAAAGATACTAATCTTCTTTGGGGAGTTCACGTAACCCATACCGGACAGCGGTATCGGCTCGACATAAGGACCAGTAAATGCGGCACGGAGTTCCACGGAGAGGTCTGCGACTTCGTCACGCCATTTCTTGACGCGCTGCTATTGCGTGGATGCGACGAGACATACCTCGGCATGAAGCGACAGGAAGCGCTCCGGTCGAAACAAGCTCTGTTTGCACATGCGAATGGCCGACACATGTCGAACCGACGAGTGGCGAACCTTTGGCAACGGCACATCGAGTGCGGCCCACACATCGCCAGAAGCGTTGTCCATACGGAACTCGGAAGGATGGGGAGAGAAGGCACGGAGCTGGCGCTTTCTCTATGTGCACAGTGGGACCCAAAGACCGCAACGTTCTATCAAGGGAAGGCCATGCATGACGCACTACTTCTCGAAGCGAACCGTCTCCTGCTGTCTGGTTTCTCGAATGATACCATTGAAAAGCACTTCCCTTCTATCGAGATCGATTTGGAAATGCCCTGCTAAGGGGCAAAGTCGCCTGATGTTGAACATCACTCCCGGGCGTTCCAGGACGTCGGCCGACAATTAGATAACAGCCCCCGGCAGTCGCTGTGCAAGCACAGGGAGCGCCCTCGTGGCCGAATTGGCGTGGGCAATTCCGAAATCCAGCACCCTTGAGCTTATACATTTGCACCGCCCGACGCGAACCTCAAGCCTGCGCGCCCGTGTCCGGTAGCGTCGAGTGCCGAAGTCATCATCCGCAGTCAGGCCCGTGGAGCGCACATTTGAGAGGGGGCGCGGCCTCGGCAAGGCGGCTGTCAGACGATGCGGCAACAAAATCGAGGCTATTCAAGACGCCGTGAGAAAGAAGCATATTTTTTCCTGATTACCCGAAAAAATACTTCGCATCCAGAGCATTCGGCCAATCTCGCTTGTGACAGACGAAGCCAGCGAGGTGTCCCACAGCAGTGACCATCCAATATTTGACAGCTCGCTGCTTTGGCGCCCGCCAGGCGCGGCGCGAAACACAGCAACGGACAGCGTAAAGGACCTCCCCTCCTTCCTGACCCGGGACGAAGCCCGGACAAGACAAACACAAGGAGGTCTTCATGTTTCATTCGAGATTAACCACCAGCAACGAAGCCCGCTCGATGTCGGCCGGTGAGCTGGCGCTGAGGGAGTTTTTCTCTCATCACGACGCGGCGCTCGGCAATGCAGCCGTCCTGCTCGCAGACCGGCGCGGCGCTTGCCTCCTCAACGCGATCCGCGACGGTCTGGAACAACCCGGGACAATCACGCACCGTCTCCGGCGCCTGCTTCTCCAGCTGCGCGCGATCCTCTTCCTCGACGAGGGCGATGAAGACGAGTGGGGGAGCGAAGGATGCTTCTACCTGCTCGAGCCGGAGGACCCGATCGTGTCCGAGCTCTGCCTGCTCGCTGACGGTCTCGATGATGTGCTGCACGGCGCGGGGATCACTCAATGCGAAGCCAGCCGGATCCTCTGATCTTCGCTCCCGGCCGTCACGCATCCAGCGCGGCGGCCGGCATGACGCAGCGGCTCAACAAGAAAAATCGGCCAGCCTACCACTTTTTCCTTCGTGCTCCCGGAGAACCGCCAATGTCCTCGTCACCAGCTCACGGTTACCGACCAAAAGGAGCCAAGCCGACCCACCTCCCTCCCGCGAAGCACGGACCATGACGCCGATGAATCAGGCACCACCAGCATCGCTTTTTCACGCATGAAAGGGAGAAAATCATGCTCCACTCGACCACACCCGACACTAACCAGGCCCGCTTCGACGCAGTGGCGGGGACAGAGAAACACCTGCGCCGCCACGGCGCGAGCCTCTGCGACCTTCTGGACGCACTCTGTCAATCGGCAGCCAATCGTGACCCCCTATCGGCATCCAAAAATGACCCCCTTGGAGCGCCCGGGTAGCTGGCCCGATGCGGTGTAGCCCTCACACAGCGCAGCCGTATCGGGCCAGC